>CAXTFI010000021.1:0-35536 GCA_964243255.1 uncultured Hymenobacter sp. | reverse complement strand
CATGGTGGCCACCACCACGCCGGCGCGCCAGTTGCCAAGCAGCAGCAGCAGCACGGCCAGCACAATGGCCCCGCCCGCCACCAGGTTGTGCGCCACCGTGGCAATGGCCCGGTCGATGAGCTTGGTGCGGTCGAGAAACGGGGTGATAACCAAGCCCTTGGGCAGGGTTTGCTGAATTTCGGCCACCCGCGCCTTCACGTTTTTAATGGTGTTTTCGGAGCTGGCCCCTTTCAGCATGAGCACCACGCCGCCCACGGTTTCGCCCCGGCCGTTGCGGGTGAGGGCCCCGTAGCGCACGGCGTGGCCCATGCGCACGGTGGCCACGTCGCGCACCAGCAGCGGCGTGCCGGCCGCCGCCTGCTTGATAACGGTGGCGCCCAGGTCGGCCAGCGAGCTGGCCCGGCCCTCGCCCCGAATGAAGTAGGCGCTGGGCCCGCGCTCGAGGTAGGCCCCGCCGGTGTTGGCATTGTTGTCCTGCAAAGCCGCAAAGAGCTCGGCCATGGTTACGCCGCTGGCGGCCAGGCTGCTGGGGTTCACGGCCACCTCGTACTGGCGCAGGTAGCCGCCAAAGCTGCTCACGTCGACCACGCCCGTGGTGCCGGCCAGGCGGCGCTTAATGAGCCAGTCCTGCACGTCGCGCAGCCGGGCCAGCGAAAACTGCCGCTCGTAGCCCGGCAGCACCCGAATGCTGTACTGGTATATCTCGCCCAGGCCCGTGGTAATGGGCGCCATGCCGGGCACGCCGGCCCCGGCGGCCAGGTCGGGCTCGGCGGCCTTCAGCTTTTCGGCCACCAGCTGGCGGGTCTGGTAGGTGCTCATGTCATCAGGAAAAACGACCGTAATCACCGACAGCCCAAAGCGCGAGATAGAGCGGATTTCCGTGACGCCGGGCACCGTGCGCAGCTGCAGCTCCAGGGGCACCGTAAGGAGCTGCTCGACCTCCTGGGCGGCCAGCGCGTCGCTCTGGGTGATAACCTGCACCTGGTTGTTGGTGACGTCGGGGATGGCATCGAGCGGAATATGGGCCGCCGAGTAGCCGCCCCAGGCAATAAGGGCCAGCAGCAGTAGCCCCACCAGCAGCTTGTTGCGCACGCTGGCCGCAATGAGTTTCTCAAGCATAAAAAAGAGGAAATGCGGCCCCAGGCAGGCAACACCCACCTGAGTTATAACTGCTTGATAATAAGAAGCTTACCCGCTATTATTGTTAGTAAATAAACAGGCTGGCCGGCTCGCCAGCCAAGCGCCAGGCGGCCACCCGCAGGCAGCCTGGGGGCCGGCACCGCCGTGGCCGGCGCTGGCAACGGCGCACACTACTCCCTGGGGCGCCGCGGCGCTAGGCTCGGGGCGGCTGCAGCAGGGCCGGGGCCGCGCCACCCTGGTAGCGGGGCTGGCCGGCCAGCCGGTACGCCCGCTTAGCCACCAGGGGCCGCTGGGCCGCGAGCTGCACGCGCATGGGCAGCAGCAAAAACGCCACGTGCGCGCTGCAGGCGTGGCGGCCGTGCAGGGGCAGGCCCTGGTGGTCGTGCTGGTGCCGGGCCGAAAACGTGCACCCAAAGTGCTGGGGCGTGCCCGAGCCGTAGTGCTCGGCCAGAAACTGGGCTACCGACAAGCCGCCGCCCGCCGCCGAGTGGTGAAAGCGGTAGTGCTCCAGCAGCTGGGGCAGCTTGCTCAGCTCCGCCAGGTCGTTCTGCGGAATGAGGCTGCCCACCAGCATCAGGCAGGCCAGAAAAAAGGAAACCACCGATTTCATACGCATTCCCACAACGCCCGCAGGGGGCGAAGGTTTGGCCAGGGTAAGGCAAGGCGGCAAATTTAGGGGTGATTTAAGATTGCCGGCCCGGCCGCGGCGGGCCAAAACATTTGCCGGCTGCCGGGCATTCTTGGCTCATCATGCGTCTACTTCCCCTCTTTCCCCTCAACCTGGTTGCCTTTCCCGGTGAGAAGCTGAACCTCCACATCTTTGAGCCGCGCTACCGGCAGCTCGTGCGCGACTGCTTTACGGAGGGCCTCACCTTCGGCATTACGCCTTTTCTCGACAATGCCGTGCAGGAGCTGGGTACCGAGATGCGCCTGCTGAGCGTGGAGAAAACCCACGCGAGCGGCGAAATGGACATTCGCACCGAAGCCATCGGCATTTTTCGGGTGCAGCAGTTTTACCGCCAGGCCCCCGATAAGCTCTACGCCGCCGGCCAGGTCGAGGCCGTGGTGCAGGATGAGGAACCCGACCCCGCCCTGCGCGACGTAATAGCCGGGCAGGTGCGCCAGCTCTACGAGGCGCTGGGTTTGCGCAAGCTGCTGCTGCAGCTCGACCCCGAGTTCAAGATTTTTGACGTGGCCCACCACATCGGCCTCAGCACCGAGCAGGAGTACCAGCTGCTGGGCACCACCGCCGAGCAGGAGCGCCAGGAAATGGTGCGCGAGCACTTGGAGCGCCTGCTGCCCGCCGTGCTCGAAGCCGAGCGCCTCAAAGAGCGCGTGCGCCTCAACGGGCACTTCAAAAACCTGCAGCCGCCGCAGTTTTAGGGCGCTTGGGCGGGGCCAGGTGACTATTCAAAAACTACCTTGCTTTTGTCATCCCAAAATGCAGTAAATCCGTACCTTAGCCGGTACAGCCGACTAATCGGCTTATACTAAGCTTATTTCTTACTCATTATCAGTCATTTATGAAAAACGTTTTCTCTGCTTTGCCGGTACTGAATCGGACGCGGACGGTTTTGTTGTCGGCGGGCCTGCTGGCTGGCGCGGCGGCACAGGCCCAAACGCAGCCGGGGGTAGTTTATGCCCTGGGTAACGTAACCAACGGCTTCACGTTTGGGGGTATTACCTATGCTACTGGCAGCCAGACCCTTACGGCCATCAACCCCACCACGGGCACCTACGCCACGGGCACGCTGGCCACGCCCTCGATTGGCCAGCCCCTGGCCTTCCCGAGCGGCACCAGCGGGCAAACGGTAGTCGGGCTTGACTTTCGGCCCAGCACGGGCGACCTCTACGCGCTGGGCTTTAATGCCCAGCTGGCCGCCCCGGCCAACAATGCCCAGCTGTACACCGTCAACATCAGCACGGGAGCCCTCACGGCAGTAGGCGGCCCTATTCGGCTGGAAATCAGCGATAACAACCGCAGCAACACGCGGGGCGTTATTCCAAACATCGGGTTTGACTTCAACCCCCGCGTTGACCGCATCCGGGTGGTGGCACCCAATGGGGCCGACTACCGCCTTAACCCCAACACCGGGGCCGTCGCGGCCACCGACGGCACGCTGTTTTACAACGGCAGCGCTACCGTACCCTACGTGGGCACGGTAGCCTACACCAACTCGCGGCTGGGCCTGACCGGCACCACGCTCTACGATATCGACGTGACGGCCAACGCCGCCGTGCTCTCGACGCAGGCGCCGCCCAATAACGGCCAGCTCAACCGGGTTAACCCCGTTACCTTCTTCCTGCCCAACGCCACGGCCGGCAACATGGGCCCCTACCCCATCGCCTCCCCCACGGTGGGCCTGGGCCTGGATATTTACGGCAGCACCACGGCCTACCTGATTGAAGCCCGCCTGAGCGACAACAGCCAGACTACCGTTACCCCGGCTACCAGGTATACCTCTAACTTCTACACGTTTGACCTGACTTCCGGCCAGGCTACACTAGTGGCCAACATCATTGGCCAGGTAACGCTGTTTTATTCAGACATTGCCGCCCCCATCTCGACCCCTAAAACCTGGACTGGCCAGGTGAGCACCAACTGGGGCGCTGACGGCAACTGGTTTCCGATGGGCGTGCCTACCGCTACCGACGACGTGGTAATTCCGGGCAACGGCACCTTCGTTACGGCAGCCAGCGTAGCGGTAACCCAGCAGCCCATCGTGTCCGACCTCGAGCAGGCCGCTTCCGTTAACCTTACCAACGGGGCGCTCCTGACCACGGCCAACGGTGGTACACTAAACATAAGCGGCAACTTCGTGAATAACGATGGCGCGGTGGCCGGCAGCGGCACCGGCACGGTGGCCCTGGTGGGCAGCGCCACCCAGGATATTGGGGGCAATGCCCTCTCGGCATTTCAAAACCTGAGCGTGGGCGCGGCTAATGCCACCACCTCGGGGGCCGCCGCCGTGGCGCGGGCCCTCACCCTCACGGGGGCCGGCAACCTGGCCATTGGCGCGGGCCAGGCCTTTACGCTGCGCTCGGTGGCCGGCGGCACGGCCTTTGTGGACAATAGGGGCAGCGGCGTAGTAACGGGCGCGGCCACCGTGCAGCGCTACATCGATGCCAGCGGCAACACGGGTAGCAGTGGCTACCGCCAGTATTCGTCGCCCATTACCAGCGCCACGGTGAGCAGCCTGACTACCACCGGCCAGGGCGGCAGCTTTGTGGCGCAGGTGAACCCGGCCTATAATACGCAAGACCCGAATACGTTAACGCTGGCCAATTACCCCAACGTGTTCAGCTACGACGAAACCAAGATTCCGGGCTCGCCGGCCGTTACGTTCAGCAATTTTGACAAAGGCTACCAGTCGCCGCAGGCGCTGAGCGACCCGCTGATTGTGGGCCGCAGCTACACTGTGCAAATCGGCAATAATGAGAAAGTGCAGTTTACGGGCCAGTTAAATAACGGCAACATTACTATTGGGGGCCTCACCCGCACCGGCAACACCGATGGCAGCGGTTGGGCGCTGGTAGGCAACCCCTACCCCTCGCCCCTCGACTGGGGCACGGTTACGAATGCACAGCTTACCAACGTTAACGCGGCCGTGTACGTGTTTCAGAGCACCGAAGCCTACAAGGGCCGCTATACCTCCTTCACCAATGGCATAGGAGCCGGCACCGGCCTGATTGCCAGCAGCCAAGGCTTCTTCGTGCGGGCCAGCAGCAGCGGCGGGGCCATTGCCCTTACCAATGCCAACCGCGGGACTTCGGCCACGACCAGTTTTCAGCGCACGGCGGCCGAAACCCGCCCCTTGCTGCGCCTGAGCCTGGGCCTGGGCAGCAGCCCGGCCACCATCGCCACGGCCCAGGACGAAACCTTCGTTTATTTTGAGCAGGGAGCCACGGCTGCCTTCGATGGCCGGTTCGACGCCTACAAGCTGGCTAATCCCAACGGCTATTACCTCGGCACGGCCGCCACGGTAGCCCCCGCCGACCAGCCCGCCAACCTGAGCATTGATGGCCGCGCCCCGCTCGCGGCAACCAGCCCCGCCGAGGTAGTGTCGGTAAGGTTGAGCGCCCCGGCCGGCACGTACAGCCTCACGGCTACCAGCCTGCTCAACTTCGCCACCGCCGGCACTCAGGTTTACCTGCGCGATGCCCTGCTAGGTACCCTCACCAACCTGGCCACCACGCCCAGCTACAGCTTCAGCCTTGCCGCCAACGCGGCCAGCACCGACCGCTTCTCCCTCGTGTTTGGCTCGGCTACGGCCCTGGCTACGGCCCCCAGCGCCGCGCTGGCCCAAACCCTGGCTACCCTCTACCCCAACCCGGCCACCGGAGCCGATAACGTGACGCTGGCCATCACGGGCCTGCCGCAGGACGTGCGCCAGGTAGAAGCCACACTGGTAAACACGCTGGGCCAGGTAGTGCGCCGCACGTTGCTAGCCGCTGCCCAGGGCAATGCCCACACCAACCTGCCTACCACTAACCTCGCTGGTGGCGTGTACCTGCTGCGCCTGAGCGCCCAGGATGCGCAGGGCCAAGTTGTGGGCAGCCTGCCCGCCCAGCGCCTAAGCCTGCGCTAAGGTTTTTTATCATTCATACTTTCTGTATTTTATGTCTACTTCCTTATTTTCCCTGCCGCGCTTATTGCTGGCTGCTACCCTGCTAGCTGGCAGCATCACTACCAGCAGCGCCCAGCTTCCTGGTAATGGCGGTACTACCGACGGCCCGCCGCCACCCCAAAACCCCACGGCAGTGCCCATTGATGCGGGCGCTTCTCTGCTGCTGGCATCGGGCGTGGCCTATGGCTTGCGCCGCCTGCGCCGCCGCCGCGCGTAAGCAGTTAGTTGGCTAAACATCAGAAGGGCCCCGACCAGTAACAGGTCGGGGCCCTTCTAATGTTTAGCCAACTAACTGCCTTATTTGTAATAACTTATGTGTATTATTTGTGGTGCGCATCTTTGCGGCGCGGGGGAGCCTTATCCCCGCCGCAAGGGGCTACGCCCACAGTCACTTTCCCCCTCCTGGCTTCGCACCAGTGCGCCAGTGCCCCGGCCACAGCAGGGGCAGCAGCAGCATAACGGGCAGAGGCGACACCACAAAATCGATGATGCGGCGGCTCAGCTTAAAGGCCCATTCGCTAGTGCCGCCCAGCCGGCCCCCCACCAGCAGCAGCACGCATAAGCCCAGCAGCCCGAGGTACACCTGCGCCACCCAGCGCGTGCGCCGCCCGTCGCGCAGCAGCACGTGCAGCAGCAGCAGGGCAATGCCCACGTAGAGCAGGCTATAGGTACCCGCGGCGGGCAGGCTGCGCGTGGTTACCAAGTGGCTGGTGCCCTGCTGCAAGCGCGCCAGCGGGCCACTCAGCCCCCCTAAATCGAGTAGCACCTGCCAGCCGCGCGTGAGCCCGGCAAACAGCGCATCCGACTCCATCCCTAGCACAAAAAGAATCAGGCCCAGGGCCGCAGCCAGCCCCCAGCGGGTGGGCGTCATCGGCCGGTTGGGTAGGCTAAGTGGCTGGCTCATGCTTCGGTAACGACGGGCGAGCCGTACCAGCGCACCCACTGCATCCAGAGGGCGCAAATGCAGCCGTACACCACGAAGCTGAACGTGTAGTGGTGGTTAAAGTCGACCGACTGGTGCGCGTAGTGGTGGTTGAGCGCCAAGGCGCTAACCCGCACTACATTAAGCAGATACAATACCAGCACGCCCAATGGGATAAACCAGAGCTTGTGCCGCCAGGGCCCCGGAAAGGCTACAATAAACCCGGTGAATAAGGCATAGAGTACCAGGCCGTTGCAAGGCGGCCAAACCACCACGGCCGGCAAGCCGTCCATCAGCAGTAGCGAGGAGCCGGCCGTGGTACTGGCCGCAAAGCCCAGCCCCCGCAACAGCCAGGCGCTGGCTACCGCAATATTTATCGACAGCCAATTATCAAGCCGGCCATCGGGGGCCACCACGCCTTCGTAGAGCAGCAGCCAGGCCAGGTAGAGGCCCGCCGCCGCCAGCAGAAACTGCCAGCGTGGGGCCAGGTGCGCCCATTTAGACGTCGGAGTAGGTGAGGGAAGTTCAGGGAGCATGGCTACAAAGATATTCCCTGCGCCCCCGGCAACTGCTACTGCTTCAGGCCGCTAGGAGTGCCCTGCGGGTAAGCCTGCTGAATATCTTTCTGAAGCTCCTCGATGCGGTTGCCGGGGTTGGGGTGCGTGCTCAAAAACTCGGGCTGCTTGCCGCTGCCCCCCTGCTTGTCCAGCATCTGCATCACGCCAATCATGGCCTTAGGGTCGTAGCCGGATTGGGGCGTGAATTTTACGGCAAAATCATCGGCCTCCAGCTCATCGTTGCGGCTAAAGCGTAGGCTCACCAGCTTGGCTATCATGGCGGCGGCGGCGGCGCGGGCCATGCTGCTGCCGGGGCTGTTGGGGTCATACGAGGCAATGGCGGCGGCCCCGGTCAGGCCCTGCGTTAGCTGGCTCTGGGCCACCTGCTCGGCCGAGTGGCGGCCTACCACGTGGCCTATCTCGTGGGCCAGCACGCCGGCCAGCTGGCCTTCGGAAGTCAGGTTTTTGAGCAGGCCCTGCGTGATGAACACCTGGCCGCCGGGCAGCGCAAAGGCGTTGATGGTCTGGTCATCGGCCAGCAGGTGAAAGCGGTACTGGTACTTCGTTTTCTGGTCGAGGCCGTTGGCCTGCACCAGGCGCTGGCCCACTTGCTGCACCGCCGCCGTGGCGCGGGCGTCCTGGCTTTCGCCGCCGTACTGCTGCTCCATCTCGGGGGCGGCCTGCACGCCCAGGGCTATCTCCTGGTCGGTGCTCATGTTTACGTGCTGCTTTTCGCCCGTAACCGGGTTGGTCGAAGTATTAAAAAAGTAGCCAAACAGCGTGAATGCTGCGATAACGAGGCCAATGATGACGCGAAGATTTAGGTGCATAGCGTGAAAAAAGGAAAAAGAGAAAATGAAAAGAGCGAATAAGCTGCTCCGGCGGGCTTAGCCGCAAGCAGCCCGGCCGAACGGGCCTTGGTACGCACCGGGCCTGTCTAGGTTATGCGCTGGGCTACCCGTAGCCGGGCCGCAAGCCATTTTCGGCCCTAGCTTCGTTCTCCCGCCCTGGCTGCCCACGGCCGGCGGGCCCGCTTTCCATGGCTTCTTACTTGCTTACTTCCGCGCCCACTGCCGCCACCGGGCGGCGGCTTTTGCTGGCGCTGCCCGTGCTGCTGGCCAGCTGCGGCCACGCCCTACCCGATATTCCGGGCTTCGCGGCCCCCGCCTGGCGCGCCGACCGCTACGCCTGCGCCAACCACCGGGTGGCGCTGCTGCCGCCGCTGCTGGCGGCCCGCCCCCGCCTTTACCAGGCCCGCGCCAACGATGTCACGGCCGTGCTCGGCGCTCCCGACGAGGAAGAGCTGCTGGCCAACACCGAAAAGGTCTACCACTACTACCTGGTGCCGGGCCCGCAGTGCGGCCCGCGCCGGCCCCACGCCACCGGCCCGCGCCTGAGCATCCACTTCGGGCCGCTGGGCACCGTTACCGAGGTGCAGGCCGACCCGCTGCCTTAGCCCTAGCCAGCATGCAAAAGCCCGGCGGAAATTCCGCCGGGCTTAAGTTGCCAGATTTAGTTTTCAAGTTTTTATGCTGGTCAGCTAAAGATACGGGGCTAAGGTATCCACCTGATAGTCAACCCTAACCCAGCCTTTTCAGCTGCCTTACCTAGCCATTGCCGCCCGAAGTCGTGCCCTGGCTTTCGCTTTGCTGCAGCTGGCTAAGCTGGGAAGGCGACATGATGCGGCTGCACTCCTGCTCGTATTGGGCTTGCAGTTCGCTCAGCTGGCTGTTGCGGGCAGCCGGGTCCTTTTGCGTGCTGGTGCTTTGCTCGATTTCGCGCTGCCGGACCTGGCGCGTGCGGTTGAGGGTCAGGAGCCGCACGTACTGCCCCTCGTTGAGTTGCAGGCGGGCGCTCATTTCCCTGGTTAGGTCGGTTGGGTTCTGAGGCTGAGGAGTTTGGGCTTTGCCAGTCATAGCTAGCAGCAGGGCCAGCGGCAACAGGCGGAAAGAAGTTGTCGTCATAGGGTTTGTAGAGAATGTGCAGGCGGCTCTTGAAATTCTACCAGATTTTCGACCTAACCGCGCTTTCACTCCCGATAGTTCCGAATGCTCCTCCTTTTACTCCCTTAGCGGTAGCCTTACCTTCGCGGCCTGCCCTTTTTGCTCCCATGCTCACCTGCTTTGCCCCCGACCTGCGCCCCGACCAGGCCAGCTACCTCCTCACCGAAGACGAAAGCAAGCACGCCGTGCGCGTGCTGCGCCTGAGCCCCGGCGCGCCCGTGCTGCTCGTGGACGGGCGCGGCACCCTGGCCACCGCCCTCCTCGCCGATGCCAACCCCAAGCGCTGCGCGCTCACCATTACCAGCCAGACGCTTACGCCGCCCCGCGCCACCTATACTCACGTGGCCGTGGCCCCCACCAAAAACCTCGACCGCATGGAGTGGCTGGTCGAAAAAGCCGTCGAAGTAGGCATCGAGCGCCTCAGCTTCCTGCGCTGCGCCCACTCCGAGCGCCGCGACCTCAAGCTGGAGCGCCTGGAGAAAATCGCCGTCAGCGCCCTCAAGCAGTCGGGCCAGGCCTACCTGCCCCAGCTAGATGAGCTCGTTGATTTTAAAGCTTTTATAAAAGACTTAAACCCCGCCACTACCTACATTGCTCACCTCGAAGCCGGCGAGCGCACCGCCCTGGCCCAGGTGCTGGCCGCCGCGCCACGCTGCTGCGTGCTCATCGGCCCCGAGGGCGACTTTTCGCCTGCCGAAATTGAGCTGGCGCTCGGCCGGGGCATTCGCCCCGTTACGCTGGGCAGCTCGCGGCTGCGCACCGAAACGGCGGCGCTAGCGGCCGTATTCACGGCGCAGCTCGTCCGGCACTAGGCTGTGCTGGCGCTCCAGCCAGGCCAGGATGTAGTCGGCATCCTCCTGCCAGGTGGGCTGGCCCAGCACGAAGTGGTTGCGGCCCTCAAACTCCTTGTATTCCAGCACCGAATCGCTTTGGGGGTAGTGCTCAAAATTTCGACGGTTGAGGTGCGCCGGAATAATGTTGTCGAGGCTGCCCGCGGTGAACAACAGCGGCGCGTGCGGCTTGGCATACCCAACGTGCGCGGCATCGGTAAGCCCGCCCCGCACTACTATTTTCGACTCCGGGATGGTGTACTTGTCGTAGGCCGCTTGCTGCACCTCCAGCGGCATGCCATTCACAAAAGCGTACTGCCAGTCCTCAAACGACATCAGGTACGTGTCGTCGAGTGAAGTAAACAGTCCCAGCGACTTCCAGCCAGCTTTCAAAAACGAAAACTCATACGGAAACACGCCCTGCGTGGGCACCGAGTGGATGGCCACGGCCGCCGCCGCCAAGCCGCGGTTGACGAGCACCTGCGTAATGAGCCCGCCCAGCGAATGCCCGATAATAATTGGCTTCTCGGGCAAGCGCTGCACAATGGCCGCGTAGTGGTCAATGAGCTGGGCCAGGGTGAGGGCGGCTAGGTCGGTGTCGTAGGGCTGGCGGGCGCGCAGCGCGGCGGCCGACTCGGCTTCCTTAAACGGCCACGGTGGGGCGATGGTGGTGTAGCCGTGGTTTTCAAAGTAGGTCTTCCAGTCGTCCCAGCAGCTGTTGTGCACAAAGGCGCCGGTGACAAAAACGATGGTTTTTGGCGTGCTATCTTTCATGGCAGCGGGCGTTTAGGAGTGAAAAAAGAACGTCAACTGACCCTAATATACGCCAATTTTTCAGTAAAATCAGCTACTGGTCAGTACGTTAGCTGGTTTAACTGTCTCCGCAGATGCGCCCGCCCTGGCGAGGCGGCCGGGCCGGCCACGGCTCAGCGCTGGGCATAACGAGTACGGCCTCATCGACGAGGCACTAACTAGCTGATAATCAGATTACTACCTGGTTACGCAAGCGGCGGGCTTCGAGCTGCATTAGCGCTAATGTGCTAATAAGCAATGTGTTACTTACCTCAGCCCATGTCCTTCTCCATCAATCTGCTGCGTTATCCTTGTTCCGCTTCTTCACCCGCCACGGCGCATCCTGCTCCCAGTCGCCGGCCATGATGCAGCCGTAGGGCCGCACTTCGTCGAGGGTGGTGGCCAGCCCGAACTGCGCAATTTGGCGCTGCACCTCAGCGGCATTTTTGTAGGCGCTGGGCAGCTCCGAAATGTCAATCTGGTGGAAGAAAAAGCGGGCGTCAATTCCCCGCGTTTCTTCCGCAAACCAGGCTTCCTTGGTCTTATCGGCCTTGCTGTACTTGTGGCGGGTGCGGCTCAGGTTGCGGCCGGCCCCGTGCGGGGCAAAGCCCAGGTTGTTCGCCGTAGTAGCGCCCTCCACAATCAAAATTGGCTGCGCCATATTGAGTGGAATAATGCGCGGGCCGGTGATATCGGGCATAAAGCGCGGGTCGAGCGGCGTCGCGCCCTTGGCGTGGTAGTAGAGGTCGCCGGTTTTGAACACGAAGTTGTGCTCGTTCCAGTAGCGCTGCTGCACGGGCGCGCCCAGCCGCTGGGCCACATCGTCGTGCAAACACAAATGGTTGAGCTTGGTCCACTTGCGCACGGTTTGCAGCGCCTGCCAGTAGGCAGCGCCCTCGGGCGAGTCGGCGGGCAGCCAGGCGTTGGCGGGCGCGGTCTCGGGCGACAGCTGCTGGCGGAAGCGCTCGGCCACTTTCATGCCCTGCGTGTAGAGCCGCGCGCCCACCCCGCGCGAGCCGTGGTGCGTCACGAGCATCGTGTCGCCGGTATTGCGCGAAATGCCCACGTACAGAAAGTGGTTGCCGTCGCCCTGCGTGCCCAGCTGCTCGTGGGCCAGCGCAATGCTCTTTTCCGTGTCCAGAAAGGGATTCGCCAGCATTTCGGCCCGAATGTCGGCCGGCAGCGCGTAGCGCCGTTCCGGGGGCCGGCCGCCGGGGCCAAAGTGCGTTACCTGCTGGGCGACGTCGAGCACTTGCTTAGGGTCCACCTTACCTAAGTTACTCAGCATCACCGAGCAGCAGATATCGGCCGAGTGCATACCGGGGTGAATGGCATTGCGCGTCACCACCACCCCGCCCACCGGAATGGTGCCGGGCGGCCCCGCCGGGCAGGCATCGGGCATAATGGCGCCCGTGACCACGGTAGGCGTGCGCATGAGCAGGCGCATCGACTGCCGCACGTAGTCAATATTCTGCTGCTCGACCAGCGTACCGGCGCTGATATTTTCGTAGAACGGCGCCGGCTCGGGCAGCAGCGGCCGCGTGGCCGGCGGCTTCACGGTATCGAGGTAAGCCAGCAACTCGTTGCCAGCTAAGCTATTAGCATTAATGTGCTCCAGTGCTTCTTTGAACCATTTGCCCGATTTGAAGCCGAGGTCGAGGAGGTCTTTGCCCGTTACCATGTTGCGGTGTAGTTAATCGGTGATTTTTACAGTAGGCACTTTCGTCTTGGTCATCGTGGCGATGGCTGCGGTGCGTACTGGCTTCAGGGTTTTCAGAAAGTCATCGATGGCGCTGCCGTAGCTTCTTTTAGAATAGGCATACAGTAGGACGCCTTTTTTGCCGGCCCCCAGCGCCACCTGCCGGTAGCGGTACACGTTGAACTCGGCAATGCCCTGGCTCCCGTCCATGTTTTGGCTCAATAGAAAATCGAGGATGATTTCCTGGTTGTCGGGACTGGTCATTACCTGGTAGTTGCAGATGACATCTGACTGCTTGCGGGCTTCTAACTCCTTCACCTTCAGCGCCACCACGCTCCTGACGTCGGTAGCCTGGGTGACTACATGCAGCGCGAGCATCTGCTCGAAATCGGCCGATTTTTCGCCCTTGGGCAGGTACTCCTGCACGTAGTAGGTAGCGCTCGGCTTGGTAGTCCAGGCCAGGCTGAAGGCGGTGTTGCCGAAGGTGAGCGGCCCGGCCACCCCCAGCCGGTCGATGGGAGCCGCGCTGTCGTTGGTAAAAGCCAGCAGGAACGTGGTAGCAATAAGCAGGTATTTTTTCATGTTATTGAGGCTGCTTTAGGTGCCGCCCGAGGCCCAGGGCCGACGTTAAGGCGAGCGAATATACCGGCATAGCCGGTTAGTTCTGCCTTGAGCCCGGCGCGCGCCACCCGAACTTTACGGCGGCGCCGTTTCTTTAGCAAACGGGTCGCCTACTCCGCTTTACCTTATGCTTCGCAACCTTTTCCTCGCCGCCGCGCTGCTTCTCACCGCCACGGCCGCCACCCCGCCCGCCCCGCCCAGCTATCAGCTGGCCAAGCTGCACTACGGCGGCGGCGGCGACTGGTATGCCAATAAAACGAGCCTGCCCAACCTCATCAGCTTCTGCAACCAGGCGCTGCACACCAACATCGCGCCCGACGAAGCCACCGTGGAGCTCGACCAGCCGGAGCTGCTCTCCTACCCCTTCGTGCACATGACGGGCCACGGCAACGTGAGCTTCAGCGCCGCCGAGGCCCAAAACCTGCGCCGCTACCTCATCGGCGGCGGCTTCCTGCACATCGACGACAACTACGGGCTCGATAAATTTATCCGCCCCGAAATGAAGAAGGTTTTCCCCGAGTTGGAGTTTGTGGAGCTGCCCTTCTCCCACCCCATCTACCACGAGAAGTATCAGTTCCCCAGGGGCTTACCCAAAGTACACGAGCACGACGGCAAGCGCCCCCAGGGCTTTGGCCTGCTCTACAAAGGCCGCCTGGTGTGCTTCTACACCTACGAGTGCGACCTGGGCAACGGCTGGGAAGACGTAGGCACTTACCCCGAAGACACGCCCGCCATCCACGACGCCGCCCTGCGCATGGGCGCCAACCTGGTGGCCTACGCCCTCACGCAAGACTAGCGGTAAATGAGTAGGTGAGTAAGTGAGTAATGTGTTCGCCTGAGCACGTTACTCATTTACTCACCTACTCATTTACCGCTACCGTACTCCGCGCTCGGGGAAGCGGCCGGTTTTGGTGCGGTAGTAGGCTTTTATTATTTCCAGGTCGGCTTCGTAATCACCAGTGGGCCAGACGATTGGGCCCACGCCGGCTTCCCGCTTCTTGTAGTCGAGGAAGCCCAGGGCGATGGGCACGCCCGCCTCCAGGGCGGCGTAGTAAAAGCCCTTGCGCCACTTGGGCTGGTAGGCGCGGGTGCCTTCGGGCGTGATGAGGATAACCAGCTCTTCGTACTGCGTGAAGAGCTGCACCATGCCATCGACGAGGCTATTGTTGCGGCTGCGGTTAACGGGCAGCGCCCCAATGGCTTTCACGAGCCAGCCCAGCAGGGGGTTTTCAGTCCACTCGCTTTTCACCGTAAAGCGCACGTCCACATCCATGATGTAGAAGGCGGCGCGGGCCATGATGAGGTCCCAGTTGCTGGTGTGCGGGGCCGCAATCATCATACATTTCTTAATTTCGGGCGGCACCCGGCCGGTTTGCTTCCAGCCGGCCACGCCAAAAATTGTCTTCGCGATGTAGTACCAAAAGGTAGAGGTTTTGCGGGCAGCCATTCACTTAAAAACAAAAAAATTAACTGCCAAAGCTAGGCACCAGCGGCCAGCAGGGCGCGCAGGTCGGCGGCCCGGCCCAGGGTATAGCGGTAGCCCACCTCAAATAGCTCATCGGCCTTGCGGTAGTCGAGCGGGCGGTAGGCGCGCAGGGCGGGCGGCTCCAGCAGCAGGTCGCACTGGCCTTTGCGGGCCGCCACGTTGGTGCTCAGCGCCAGCTGCAGGGTGCGCTCCACGAGGCGCCGCAGGTTAGTCACGCGCACGTCGGTGTTGAGCGGGTTGCAGTGCACGCCCACCACGCGCTCGGCGGCGTGGCCCAGCAGCGGCTCCACGGGCAGGTTGTTGAGCAGGCCACCATCTACCAGCTGCCGGCCCTGGTACTGCACCGCCCGGTACACAATGGGCACCGCCGCCGAGGCCAGCAAGGGCGGTAGCAGCGGCCCGGTGGCGAAGTAAACCGACTCGCCGGCCACCAAATCGGTGGCCACCAGCGTGAGCGGCAGCCGCAACGCCTCAAACTGGAGGTCGGCCCCCAGGTGCCGCGCCAGCAGCTGCTCCACCGCCTCCAGGCCCAGCAGCCCGAGCCGGCTAAAAGCCGGCCGCGTCAGCCCCATAAAGTTGGTACTCAGCAACAACCGCAGAATATCGCGCGGGGCAAACCCCGCCGCGTAAAACGTGGCCGCAATTCCTCCTGAGCTCACGCCCGCCAGCCGCCCCACGGGCAGCCCCAGCTCATCGAGCGCCGCCAGCACCCCCAGGTGCGCAATGCCCCGCGCCCCGCCCCCCGACAGGGCCAGGGCGAGCGTAGCCGCGGGCTCCGTGCCGCGTGACTCCTGACTTTCCATCAGACTTAACCTACTGATTGATAGTGTCTTATAAATCGCTGACGCGCAGCGTTTCGCCCAGGCGCACGCCTTTGTCGGTGAGCTGCACCGTGCACGCCTCGTGCAAGGCATCGTGCTCAAGCAGCAGCACCCAGTTTTCTTCGGCGGCGCGGCGCAGCACGGCTTCCTTCTCGCCCAGCGTGAGGAGCGGGCGCACGTCGTAGCTCATCACGTAGGGCAGCGGAATATGGGCCGTACTGGGCAGCAGGTCAGCCATATACGCCAGGGTGCGGCCTTTGTAGCGCAGCACCGGCACCATCATTTTCTCGGTGTGCCCATCGGCAAAAATCAGCTCGCTAAACTGCGGCAGCGCATCGGGCACACCGGTGGCGGGGTCGATAAACTTAAGCTGCCCGCTCTCCTGAATGGGCAGAATGTTTTCGCGCAAAAAGCTGGCTTTCTCGCGCGCATTGGGCTGCGTGGCCCAGGCCCAGTGCGCCGCATTGCTCCAGTAAGTAGCGTTGGCAAAGGCCGTTTGCAAGGCCCCGTCGGGCCGCCGCACCACCGAGCCGCCGCAGTGGTCGAAGTGCAGGTGGGTCAAAAACACGTCGGTTACGTCGCTGCTGGTAAAGCCCAGGCGCCGCAACGACTGCTCCAGCGAGTCGTCGCCGTGCAAATAGAAGTGGCCCCGAAACTTCTCATCCTGCTTCTCCCCAATACCGTTATCGATGAGTACCAAGCGGTTATCATCCTCAATTAGCAAACAGCGCATGGCCCAGGTGCACATGTTGTTGGCGTCGGGCGGGTTCAGTTTCTGCCACATCGCCTTGGGCACCACGCCAAACATGGCTCCCCCGTCCAGCTTAAACAGGCCGGTATCTATTGAATGGATGGTCATTTTTTAGGGTATGAGGGTGGGAGGGTAAGTGGGTATGAGGTAAAAAAGGTATGGAAGTAAGCTTATGAAGAATAATTGACAACTCCTGCCCTCATACCCTCTCACCCTGATTTATTCCACCACCACGCCCATCGCCGAAAACTTGTCAATGCGCTGGGAGATACGCTCTTCGGCGGGCACGGCTGCCAATTCCTTCAGCGTGGCGAGCAGCGTTTTTTTCAGGGTTTCAATCATTTTGGGCGCATCCGTATGGGCCCCACCCAGCGGCTCCTGAATGATACCATCGACCAGGCCCGCCCCCTTCATGTCGGTGGCCGTGAGCTTAAGCGCCTCAGCCGCTTGCTCCTTATAATCCCACGAGCGCCACAGAATGCTGCTGCACGACTCAGGCGAAATAACGGAGTACCAGGTATTTTCCAGCATCAGCACCCGGTCGCCAATGGCAATACCCAGCGCTCCACCGCTGGCTCCCTCGCCGATGATGACGCACACCACCGGCACCTTCAGCATAAACATTTCTTTGAGGTTGCGGGCAATAGCCTCGCCCTGCCCACGCTCCTCGGCCTCCAGGCCCGGAAACGCGCCCGGCGTATCGATAAGCGTGACGATGGGCACGTTGAATTTTTCGGCCAGCTTCATCAGGCGCAACGCCTTGCGGTAGCCCTCGGGATTAGGCATGCCGAAGTTGCGAAACTGCCGCTGCTTGGTATTGTGGCCCTTTTGCTGCCCGATGAAGAGCACCGGCTGCCCGTCGATTTCGCCAAAGCCGCCCACCATGGCCTTGTCGTCGCCCACGGTGCGGTCGCCGTGCAGCTCCACAAACTTGTCGACCATGCCCCCGATATAATCCAGCATTTGCGGCCGCTCGGGGTGGCGCGAGAGCTGCACCCGTTGCCAGCGGGTAAGGTTAGCGTAGGTTTCTTTCTTGAGGTTTTTGATTTTGGCTTCCAGCGCCGCCACGGCGTCGGTTACGTCCACCTCGCTATCGGCGGCCAGCTTCTGCATTTCTTGAAGCTTGCCTTCAAGAGCGGCGATGGGTTGTTCAAAATCGAGTAGCATAGGAGGCATGGGCACTTTAGAAGAGAGCAAATTGAACCTTTGAGGAGCGCCCGCTGCAACAGCCGCGCCCGTCGAAAAAGCGGTTGGCAAAGGTAAATCATCCGCCGTTGGGACGAACGCCAAAAAACAATCGCTCTGAAAAACAGCTCACAAGCCCCCGCCAGGGCCCCACTTCGGAGAAAAAGGGGCTTTCGGCTTGCAGCAGCGCAATTATTTTCCCTACCTTTGCAGCACCAAAACGGAAAACAGCGCGTTTTTCGTTTTGGTAAACGGTTTGGTAGTTCAGTTGGTTAGAATGCCGCCCTGTCACGGCGGAGGTCGCGGGTTCGAGTCCCGTCCAGACCGCTCCGTTAATGTTAAACCCCTTGTAAATCTTATATTTACAAGGGGTTTTTCTTTGCAGGTAAAGCATTGCCGAATTCTTCGCTGTGCCTTTTGCCACCTGCACATCAGGTAACAGCCATCCCCAACCTGTAGCCTGCTTCTTTAAGGTGAACTACTCTTCGCGGTGGTGGTCTGACTGCTGGTGAGTCTACTTTGGGTATACCTCGAACAATGTTAACCTGCGTTAAATATGACAGCTCTGCACTTAGCAAGAATGGGTCGGGCGGTGATAAAGCCAAGTACGAGTGTCGGAGTGCCGCCATCAGGATGTGCTAGCCTCTGCGGCGTCGGCACGGGCTGCTCGGTACGACTAGGTTGACGAGTTGTTAATGGATGTAGGATAAGTTAATCGTCAGGTTTCAATATGATGCGGTTTGCGAGTCTACGCAGCATTAGGTTGCTCAAACAGCTCTTAATCCAGGCTTCGCTGTTGCGCGGATTGGTTTCGTAATCCCGGCCGGCCACGCGGCGGTACTTGCCCAACCAGGCAAACGTGCGTTCGACGACCCAGCGCCGGGGCAGCACGACAAAGCCCTTTTGGCCTGGCGGCTTGCTCACCACTTCTACTCGCAGACCGACGGCAGCGGCGGTTTGGGCTACCAACGGGCCCTGGTAGCGGCCGTCAGTCCAGACCAGTTGGTGGTCAGGGGCACGCGCTTTGGTTTCGGCACGGGGCTGGCCCCGACGGGGTCCTGCACACTCGCGGACTGGACCGCCCGCGACTACAGAGACAATTCGCAGCAGCTCGGGTGAGGTAGAAAAACTGGCGGCTGCGTAGCGGTCGTCGAAGTCCCAGCTAGCTACTTCCCCCGGAGTTTTTGGCACTTCAGCTTAACCTGGCGGCGTAGGCATGGGTAAGTAACCGTTGAGGTAATAGCCCGAATATTTGCCTCGCTGCAACTCACGTCCTTGCTGCTCATGGGCAGCACCGCGAGTAGTGTCCAGCAGCGGGCCGGGCCGGCCAACTTGCCGCTGGCAACAGTGAGCGGGTAACCGGCGCTTCCGGTACCAGTTGTAGTATAAGTGCCGCCGCGCAAGTTCGTTGCCCGTTTGTCCTATCTATGCGGCGACCTCGGGGCAGCGCTCGCGTGGCTTTGGTCGGCCTACGTTAGCGTAACCTGATGACCTGCTTCGGCTTGTATCGCTTGCGCCAGTATACTCACCGGACGGGTAGTGCCTAGCGCCGCCAGTGCGCACGCCGCAGCGCGATGGGTTAGCAACTCACGAAGCGCGTGATAACGCGGGCACCATCATTTCGCACCAGTTACGACTAGGGGGCAACCAAAGTTCATTTCCTGGCTTACGTCACCCAAGCCGCCACAATAGCTGATTTCCATGCCCTAGTGGGCTCCCAGGGTTATAATAGAATTTAGGATTTATAGCTAAAAAGCTCCCGCACTGTGTCTTGCGGGAGCTTCTAGTTGAAGGAGATAGTGTAAGTAGCCTGGGTTAGCGCGTGAAGGTGAAACTGATGGGCAACCAGCCATTTTATTTTAGCACTACGCCCAAGTTAAGCTTCCGTAAAAGAAAGCTGAGTGGCAGGCTGTAGTAGGTGCTTGACCAAAAGAGAATTTTTGGTTTTTGCTCTAGCCCGGTGACCAGGTGGGCGCGCTGAGCGAGTCGCGTGCTGCCGGTGCCTGGCGGGCACACGGCGCCTGGGGTTGCACACCAGCCTGCCCTGCCAGCGCAAAGCAGGCCCTTTACTTAAAGGACTCGGGGCTAGCGCACCACGAGCTTGCTGGTAGCGCCATCGTCAGCGCGCAGCACGTACACACCAGTGGCCAAGCTGCTCGTTTCCAAATGGTCGGTGGCGGCAAGGTGGCGCACTGCCCGGCCCGTGAGGTCGCGGAGCGTGCCCGACACGGGCCGGCTCAGGCGCACCACGCTGCCTTGGCTGGGGTTAGGATACACCGTGAGCGGGGCGGCTGCCTGCCCCGCCCGCGTGGCCGTTACCACGCGGGGCTGGAGGCTATACACGGCCACCGTGCTGCTCACCTCGTTGGCGAGCAGCAGCAGGGGCTGGCCCGTGGGGCTGTCGGTGGCCGACAGAAATACGATGCCCTCGGGCCCGAGGTCGCCGGTGCCGGCCGTGAGGCTGCGGTTGTTGGCGTAGGCCTCCAGCACCGGGCTAGCAGGGTTGTTGATGTTGAAGACCAGAACGCCGCCCACGCGCTCCATGGACACGAAGGCATAGAGGTTGTTGCCGATGCGGCCGGTCGTTACGCCCTCGGGCTCGGGGCCCTTGTCGTCCGAGCGATTTTTGCGCACCGGCGCTTCGCCGTAGCTATTGCTGGCGTTGAAGATGGGTCCGTAGGTGGCGTCGGCCGCGGTTACGCGCTCGAGCAAGTTGCCACTGTCGTGCACCTCGGCACCGGTGGCCGCATTATAGATGCTAAACGAGCGCCCGCCGAAGGCATAAATCTCGTCGAAGTCGCCGTCGCCATCGGTGTCGCCCAGCTTGTTGGTCACGTTGAGGCGGCCCAGCACGTTGTTGTTCTTAAGCAAGGCGGCGTTGGGAAACACCGTGGGGTCGAGCACGTACGGGGCGCTGGTACTGGTTGTGCCCAGGCGCACCTGCTCGCTAAACCCGCTGTAGTCGCGGGCATCGCCCTCGTTGGCCGTGAGCAGGTAGGCGGTGCCGCCCACCTCAAAGGCGGCAATGGCATCGGGCTGGCGCATGCCTTTGATGGGCCAGTTCGCCAGCAGTACGTCGGGGGTCTGGTCGGAGGCGTCGAGGCTGCGGCCGGGCGGCCGGTGGTCGCTGTAGCCCACGGCCCGCAACGCGGTTACTTGCTTGGTAGCCAGGTCGAGCACCGCGATGGCGTTGTTCTCCTGCAGCGTAATGTACGCGGTTTGCGAGTTGGCACTCACGGCTACGTACTCGGGCTCCAGGTCCTGGGCCACGGTCGAGGGCGTAGCGGCCAGCCCGCCGTAGAGGCGGATGCCCTGCGCCCGCAGGGTGGCCGCCTGGCCGTTATAAGCCGTGAAGCTGGCGGTCGTCACGTTGGCCTGGGTGAGGCTAGCCAGGCCCCCCGCTAAGTCAATCACCGAGACGCTGCCCTCGGGGTCGACGGTATAGTCCGCTTTGGGCTCGCCCTCGTTGGCCGTCAGCACGTAGCGCCCATCGGGCGAGAAGGTAATCATGTCGGGCAGGGCGCCCACCGTCACCTGCTTTTGAAAAACCCCGTCTTGGTTAAAGAAGACCACGCTGCCGTTAGCCTGCGGGTTGGCACCTTCCAAGGCACAGGCTATCACGCCGTTGCGGGCGGCCACCGAATTGATGCCGCCGTAGGACTTGATGTCGATGGAAGCCACGGCCGTGATGGCCGCCGGGTTAGCTAAGTTGAGGATATCGAGCTTGCCGCCTACCGAGTTGGCCACGTAGAGCCGCTTGGTGCTGGCGTCGTAGCTCACGATTTCAGCTGAGTTAAGTTGGGTAGTGCCGCTGAAGGGCGTCGCCGTCTGGTAGCTCTGCACCAAACTCAGGATTAGGTTGCCGGCGCGAAGCGGGGCGGCCGTGTCATTATCGCGGATGTAGACCAGGATGTCGTTGGCGCCGGCCGCCACCGAGGCGTTGGTCGGGTTTTGCAGGCGCACCACCAAGTATTCGGTTTCCTCGCCCAGCGCATCGTCGAGAATGGGAATAGTCAGGGTTTGCGGACCCGTAGCGCCGGCCGGAAACGTAACGGTTTGGGTGCTGGCGTAGGTAAAATCCTGCCCGGCCGTAGCCGTACCCAGCGCCTGCACCGCCACCTCCACCGTGCTGGCCACCGGGCCGGGGTTGGTGATGGTGAGCGGGATACTTACACTACCCGCACTTTCTGCTACCGTGAGCGTGGCGCTGGGCCGACTGATAACCGGCGTGGTTTGGGCTAACGTGGTGTTGCTGGCTAGCCCCACGAGCAAGGCAGGGAATAGTAGGGCGGAAAAGTTCGGGCGCATACGCAAGGAATTGGTGAAGCGGCCAAAACTACCAGTGGCTTATTGCCACACTGTTATGCGGAAATTACGAAATGTTTTCAGGAATTTGCTAGCAAATTCAAGTTGCGGCGTGTCACGCGCCGGTCGGCCGGTGGTCGTTGCTTCAACCGGATGCCTTCCGCGTTAACCGGTCGGCCGGCGCGCGCTGGCCGACCGGGGGCAGGACCACCCTGAAAAGTTGGCAGGGCGGCGCGTGATACGTTGCAGCTTGGGTTGGCTACGCTACCCCAACTGCAAATGCGGCAACGCTTACTCGGCGACTTGGTCGCTGGGGGCAGGGGGAGCTGACTCCAGCCCCTTGCTTCGACGCTTGGCGACATACCCAAGGCCCAGGGCCAGCAGCGTACCACCCACCACTTTCTGGGTAGTACTCAGCTGACTAAGTGACCGGCCTACCTTCCGAAAAGACTTGGAGGCCCTCCCTGAGGACGGCTTTTTCTTGCCGGCTTGCGGCTGCTTATTCTTTTTCATGGTGCTTTTATGTAAGATGAAGGGTGAATCCTAGTCGGGGCCTCATGATTTTCTACGCTTCGATTTCCGGGATTTCCCGGTAGACATACTTGCTGCTGGCCCGGAAGCGGCTGTTAGCTGGCCGAGGTCCGCCGATTTCGTCGGGGCTGGGAATCAGCCGGAGCGGCGGGCACCGTATCCGTAGCTGGCCGCTTGCCTAGCAAGACCAGGCCGGCCGTGGCCAACGCGACCCCACCCACCACCTTTTGGGTAGTACTGAGCTTGCGCACCTGGTTGGTGAACCGGCTAAACTGTTTGAGCGCGGTCGTCGCCGTGTCCAGCAAATCCTGGGAAGGGCTGGCTTTTTTGCGGTGTCGGTGTTGACGTTTCCCCATGAGCAGTTCCGGGCGAAAAAAGCGTTCAAATACGAATAAGGCAGTCTCTCCTACTCCGGCAGCCGCTCGTTACCCAGGGCTAGTCAGGCAGGGAGGCAGACGAGTTCTTCTGCTGGGCGGCAGAGGCTACGAGCAAGGTTAATGCAGGCAGAGCAGCACCAAAGTCACCACCACCGAAGTCATCATCACAAAAGCGACGCTGCGGTTGTCGCGGCGTTCGTCAGCTGGGTCGGGCTCCTCCGGCATCTCCGAGGTTTCAGGAGCGGGTGGGTAAGACGGGTTCACAGGCAGGCAGGAAGTTGAGGAGTCATTAAAGCGCAGCGTGGCGTGCTCGCAACAGAAAACGAAGACCAAGACCGAATGCGAACAATTTAGCGTAGCTATAAATACTTGATTTTCAGCAATGTAGGCAATTGCGCAACCCGCACTGCTTTACAATAAAGTTACGCGTTGGTTTCCACTTAGCATCACCTAATGTTACTTTTTAATGTTAAGTTTTTACCGCTGCCACACCTTACTGCCCTCAAGGCCAGGGGAGCCCAACTTGGCTTGGCTACCGGGCTTCGGGCAGCGCTGTTCGGGCGGCCCTACGTGGGCTGTCCGGGCAAGCCAAGCTCCAGGGCACCTTTGGCAGCTTACTGGGCAGCTTACTAGGCAGCTAAATAGAGGAATCAACTTTTTTGCTACTCGCTGGTAGTAGGCTACGGCTAGGCGGCGCGTGGCTACCTAGCCGCGGGGGCCGACCCGTGCTACGCTAATGCTCCTGCCCACCCTCGCCGACCTCCCCGCTGCACGCCTGGCTGCGGCACTATTACCGGCTGGTCTGTTGGCCAGGGCCAGGCAGTAAGTCAGCATATCCGAGCGGGCTGCTGGCCGCAATTTCTTCCAACTAGCTAGCCCGGTGCCGCCTACATCCAGGCCACCGTGCCGGTAACGAGCCAGGGCCTGGCCGAAATATTGGCCGCCTATGAGCCGCGCATCCGGCGCAAAAACGAGTTTTTACTGCACCAGGGTGAGGTCAGCAACGGAAACCACCATGCAGCTGCTGCGCGCCGGGCAGTCGGTCCGCATCTTCGTGCGCTCGCGCAACGCCCGGTCCCTGGCGCTGGAACAGCTCGGGGCCGAAATTGCCCTCGGCGAGTTCGACGACTACGCGGCCCTGCAACAAGCCCTGGCGGGCGTTGGCAGCGTCTACTACTGCTACCCCATCCGGCGCGGGATGCCCGGCCCCAATACCTAGTTGACCAGTAAATTTGTGTGGATTTCTAGTAGGGGTGAATTAAGTTAGGGTCATTTTACTAGAGGGCTGGCGCATGAGGGCCATTAAGTCGGCGTGGGTGCAGAGGATTGTATAATACGCAACATTAGTGTAATAAGCGTGGTCGTCTTGCCAGTTCTTGGTAGGTATGCTTCCTGGCTGTGTCACTCATTGTTCAGGTACCAAAGCCACACAGATAATGGTAGTACAACCTCCCTCCTTCCTATACTTGAGGGGGCTCGTAGGCCGTTGGCTTGGTGGTGCATAACAGCCTACTCAGTAGGCGCAAAAGAGGATGATAAGTGTGTTGCTGCTAGTACCGCAGGTTTGAGTAGACGTGTAAACGGGCTCCTGTATTGAGTTCAGACCTACTGCTAGCAGTAACAGTACACCGCTTGCTTGTGGAGTTTGTGGGCACAAAAAAGCCCTGCGCTCCATAAGGGGCAGGGTGGCTGGCAAGGGTACCAAGCTGGACCAATCAGTGGGCCAGTGATGTCAGTAAAAGAGTGTCTTGTATAAAGTTTATACAGCGGCTGGCACAGAATAGCTTTTCTGTTTTCGATACCTTCGGGCACGGCCCTAGCGGCTGTGGTAGCTGGTGAGCAGCAGGTGCAACACATCCTTAGTCGAGAGGGTGCGGTTTTGCGCGGTGGATAGGTGAAGTCAATCGGAAGAGTTCATATCTTCCAACTGGCTTCGATTTAGGTTTAAGTATTTATTCCTGGTAAAGTACTGGTTTCGATGTATACTTGCATCATTATTATCTGACGACCGGTTGACATCGGGAGTCCGCCGCGCTACTTCCGCTCTAATTATAAAAATTACGGGTTGCATTCGAATACTTACTGTCTTAGCGGACACTAAGCCTTGATTTCCATGCCCTTCCTGTTTTGAGCGTTTGCGCCTTTTCCAGATGGCTATAATACCTCCTTTGCTACTACGCAGATTGCGGTTGCCCATATAATTATTGATATTTATACACAAACCTTTTCCAACCTTGACCATGAAAATTTCCCACTCATTAGCTGTTACGTCCATTTGCAATCTGTTCATCTTCAGCGCATATGCTCAAACCGGCCCTCAATTTGGATTGCAACTGGGCCTCAATACTGGTACTGTTAGATATGAGACAGAACTCAACCACTATGGTTCGCTCACTACTGGCCATCAGACAGGGATAGCTGCCGGGCTGACCAGTAATTTTCCACTTAGTGACCACTGGGCATTATCGCCCGGATTACGCTACCTACGCACGGGATTTACGACCAATGAAGTCGTTCCTTCAACTGACCCAGGGAGTCAGAATTTTACCCAGTATAAAAGTACATATGCACTGAATCGCGTAGAACTGCCGCTCGATGTGCTGTACTTTTTTGGCCAATCTCAAGAAGGTATTTTTCTAACAGGGGGCGTCAGCGTTGGGGTATTACTGGGTGGTAAGCGAACTTCTGATGTAAGCTATACCGATGGGTCTAGAACCGGCGGATACTCAATCAAAGATGACATTAAAGTTGCAAAGGAATACCCTTTGGGAACCACCGCTTATTATCTACAGCGCTGGGATACAGGCATCAAAGGCGGCCTAGGCTACAAGTATCACAACATCGCTGTACAAGCTTTTTACCGCTTCGGGTTGGTTGATATAGCTGCTAACTCCGCTTTGAATTTTCCCTCGCCCTCAATCTACTCGAGGTTGGCTGAGTTACAGGTGGCCTACTTATTCAATAAATAACAACTTTTCTCCAAATAACAACTTTTCTCCATTTTTTCCACAAAGAAGCCCATGAAACAATTTTTCTCATTTTTTGTCCTTTGCTGTCTCTTGTACAGTTCAAATAGTTGGGCACAGACGACTTTTGACACGCCTAGTGGCTTTCCGCCTCAGGCATATGATATTGACGGTAAGAGAATCGATGACCCTGGCAGTCCAGTTATAATTAAGCAAGGCGCTAGCCAATCAAAACCCTACTCTGTCGTTTTGTGGCGCAATGCAGGTACTTCAGTATCTGGCACAGTTAAGCTATTATATGGAGGAACAAGTCAGACCAGTATATTGAGGTGGTCTAGGAATGGTGGACAGAAGCAGGACGTATATTTCTTCTGTTATGGCAACCAAAACCAGCGGGGCGTCGCCCGATAAACGGCGTAAATACGACGAAGCTTTTAAGGCCGAGGCGCTGCGCCTGGCCAGCGAGAGCCGCAGCACGCAGGCCGCGGCCCGGCAGTTGGGCATCAGCCCCAAGTTGCTCTATCGCTGGCAGCAGGCGCAGCTCGTGGCCGAAATGGGCAGCGAAGAGGTGGCCCGCGACCCGCAGGTCCGGGCCCTGCGGGCCCGCCTGAAGCGGGCCGAGCAGGAACTGGATATTTTAAAAAAAGCCTTGGTCATCTTCGGCCAGCCGACCCGGTGAGGACCTATCAGCACATCGCCCGACGTGCCGCCCAGGTGCCCGTGCGCCAGCGCTGCCAGACTCTGCGCGTGGCCCCGGCCGCGTATTATGCGTGGCGGCATCGGCAGCAGGTGCCGGCGGTCGAACCAGCCTGGCAAGTGGCCGTGCGCGAAGCGTTTGCCGACCACAGCCAGCGCTACGGCACCCGCCGGCTGCGAGCGCAGGCGCAGGCCGGCGGCCACGCCGTGGGCCGTTGGCGCCTCCGCCGCGTGCTCAAGGCCCACGGCCTGCGCGCGCAGCAGCCCCGCTCGTTTGTGCCGCGCACGACCGATTCCGACCCGGCCGTGCGCGCCGCGCCCAACCGGCTGCTGGGCCAGCCGGCCCCCGCCGCCCCGAACCAGGTGTGGGTCGGCGACATCACCTATTTGCCCCGCCAGGGCGGCGGCTGGCTGTATCTGGCCGTGTGGCTGGACCGTTGCTCGCGCAAAATCGTCGGCTGGGACGTGCGCGAGACGATGCCCGAAGACCTGGTAAGCGAGGCGCTGCGCCGGGTCCTGGTGGTGCGCCGACCCCCGGTCGGGCTCGTCATTCATTCCGACCAGGGCAGCCAGTACACGGCCACCCGTTTCAAAGACTTGGTGGCCCAATACGGCGCGCTGCAAAGCATGAGCCGGCGGGGCAACTGCTACGACAACGCCCACGCTGAATCGTTTTGGAGCCGTTTCAAGGCCGAACTACTCGACGGCGGCAGCTTCCCTAGCTTGGTCGAAGCCAAGCTAGAAATTAGCCACCATATCGCCTACTACAATGCCGAGCGGCGGCATTCTTCGCTCGGCTACCAAGCCCCCAACCACTTCGAAAACCACCTTCAAACAACGTCCCAACTTTGTCCGGCTTAGCTAGACCACCTCAAGGTTCTGGTCGCGGGTCGAGACGCGGGCGTAACCAATGTTCATCGCTCTTGTACAGGTTACTCATCACAAAGGTAACATATTCTGTACTTTGATTGCTGAACAAGTTCTCTGAACTGTTTGAGAATGTTTTACCGAGCATTTGCCCTCCCATCGCTTAGCGACGGACTTGTATAGTTAAACGAGGGTTTAAATTTTAGGATAAGATATTTTGTCTCGTCCTGAAATAAGTTGACCGTTTGGAAGTAGTCCGGGCCTGCGTTGACCGTTTTGGTGATAGTCCTAAATCCCCACCGCCCACGACCCGGCTGCGCTGCTGCCCTGTTCAGCGACGGGGGCCGCACTTAGCAGCGCCTGGTACCTACTTATCAGGGCGTATTTCGGCAGCTGGTACACGGGCCACTGCCTACCCCACTGGCCGTAGCCGACTCGTTAGCCGCCATTGGCCAGCGGCTGAAGGTAAGCGACTGAAGAAGCAACTGGCGGGAGGATACCGGCGCACGGCTGGCGCTTCGGCCCAACCTCAACCAGCTCTGCGCCTGTTGCCGCGGCAGCCTGACGGCCCGGTCATAACCCCGTGCACTGGCCTAAGGCATCCTAGACGACGTTTGCCCAGCACTGGCCCATCCAAAGTCTGTCAAATACTGCTGCGTTAAAACGCGACTTTAAGGGCCCGCTGCGCAACGCGAAGGCAGTTTAACGCGCCTCTAATGTTGTTAGTGACCAATAGTCATTTTATGAATGAATGAAACATCTTCCGCTCGTTGCCGGTACTATGTAGCGTAAGTAGTTATGGTTTTGAAAACGTCTCTTAGCTATTCGGGGCCATGAGGCTGAGCTTACCGAAGCGCTGGCTCACTCCGCTACGCGGCGCGGCACAGATGCCGCAGCCAGCTCAGCTTCACGGCCTTATTCGCTCCTGCCCGCCCGCTCCAGTAAAAATTTGCCTTCACCATCAACCTCCCCAAACGCATGAAAATTGTCTTAACAGGCTCCTTAGGCAACATCAGCCAGCCGCTGGCCCACGAGTTAGCGCAGCAAGGCCACTCGGTCACGGTCATCAGCAGCAAGCCCGACAAACAGGCCGCCATCGAGGCGCTGGGGGCCACGGCCGCCATCGGCACCGTGGAAGACGCGGCATTCGTGGCGGCTACTTTCGCCGGGGCCGATGCCGTGTACTGCATGATTCCGCCCAACTTCGGCGCGCCCGACTCGCGCGCGCACTACCGGACCATCGGCCGCAGCTACGTGCAGGCCATTGAGCAGGCGGGCGTGCCGCGAGTGGTGCACCTGAGCAGCTGGGGCGCGGACCTCGACCAGGGCACGGGCTTCATCCTCGGCTCGCACGACGTGGAGAATATGCTCAACCAGCTGGCCGGCGTGGCCGTCACCCACCTGCGGGCGGGCTACATCTACTACAACCTCAACAACTACCTCGGGATGATAAAGGGCCAGGGCATCATCGGCTCCAACTACGGCGGCGATGCGCGCATCGTCATGGCAGCTCCGGCCGACATCGCCGCCGCTGCCGCCGAAGAGTTGACGACTACCCCTGCTAGTGGCTCGCACGTGCGCTACGTGGCCAGCGATGAGCGCACCCCCGACGAAATCGCCCGCGTGTTGGGCGCCGCCATCGGCAAGCCAGACCTGAAATGGGTCACCTCCAGCGATGAGCAGATGAAGGCCGCGCTTGAACAGCGCGGGATGCCCGCGCCGGCCGTGGCCAGCATGATAGCCCTGGGCAGCAGCATCCGAACCGGCGCGCTGCGGCAGGATTACGATAAGCACAAGCCCGCTACCTTGGGCAAGGTGAAGCTGGAAGATTTTGCCCGCGAATTTGCAGCGGCTTATCAAAAAGGGTAGTCCGCGTCTCCCGTCGCTAGCGGTTGGTTGGCGGCCTGAAAAAGCTGTTTTTTACGCCAAGCGGCCGCCTGACCGGTGACAGACGCCGGCCGGTAGGAAAACGCTGAAAGAGAAGCGAAATTTATTTTTTTGGACTGACGGTCATTTTCGGACTAAATGCAAACTTTTTTAGCGCACCTACGTTTATACCCGCACACAGTCACATTTTCAACCCCATTTCAAACCCTCACACCATGTCCGATACCACCACCACCCACCTAAACTCGACCATCGAGTCGTTGAGCAAAGGACTGAGCCACGCCAAAACCGGCGCCACCCGCAGCATCCACAGCTGGGTGGAAACGCTCAACGCCAGCAAAGCCCCCGCCCTGCACAAGCTCGCCGGCGAGTTGCAGCAGCTCGACAAGCTGCTGAGCGGCGACAAGGCTTCCGGCCCGGAAATCCAGAAAGCGCTGGCTTCCATCGGCCAGCACACGACGGCTTCCGCCGCCAGTGCCGAAGGCGCTACAGCCGATAAAATCAAGCAGCTGGGCCAGCTGCTGACCGAGGCCGCCGCGAGCTTGAAATAAGCCACTGCTGCTCCTAAAAAGGCCGCCCCTCGACCTTGAGCGGCGGCCTTTTTTTGGGGGGTTAGGGCCGCCGCCGGGACAAGCTAATCAGTCAACCATAACCGAAGACCCTTCATGAACACGCTCCTAACCAAAAGCACGGTCGCGCCGCCCGTGCAGTTTTATCCCGACTTTTTAAGCACGGCCGATAACCTGGCGTGGCTGGAGCAGTCGAAGGCCCTGGCCTGGACGCGGGGCGAGCTGACGATGTACGGCAAGAAAATCCCCGTGCCGCGCGAGGAAGCCTTGTTTGGCGACGACTTGCGCTACGAGTACCGGGGCACGCTCATTAAGGCGGAGCCCTGGCCCGATTTCCTGCTGGAGGCCCGCGACCGGATTCAGGCCCTGAGCGGGCTGACGTTCAACTTTGCGGTGGGCAACCGCTACGTGACCGGCAAGGACTCGATTGGCTGGCACTCGGACAGCTTTCCGCAAATTGGGAAACGGCCCGCCGTGGCCTCGCTCAGCCTGGGCAGCACCCGGCGCTTCAAGCTGCGCCACAAAGCCACGGGCGAAGTAGTGGACTACGACCTGGAAAGCGGCTCGCTGCTGATTATGCTCCCCGGCTGCCAGGAAGACTGGGAACACGCGGTGCTGAAAACGGCCCGCCCGGTGGGCGAGCGCATCAACTGGACCTTCCGGCCCCACCGCGACGCGCAGGTGTAATCCTTTCCCCAACCGCGATGTCCACTCCTCACCCCATCAACCTGCGGTTTACCGGCGATTACTCGCTGGCCGCCAGTGTTGCCCTGGCGGCCAGCGCCACCTTCGTTGATAAGCTTTACGGCGGGCCGGAGGGCGACGTGCTCGACCTGGCGCTGCTGCTGGAAGACTCCTGGCTCACCGTCGGGGTGCGCCTCGACCAGTCCGCGGGCCAGGTGCGCGCCCATGTGCTGGACAACCCCGGCCGGGCGATGACCACCGATGTGCGCGCTCAGCTGGAGCGGCTGTTGTCGCTCGACACCGACGGGGCCGATTTTGCCTCCGTCGCCACCCGCGACCCGGTGGTGGCCGCGCTCCGGGCGCAGCACCCCGGCATTCGGCCCGTGCTGTTTCCGACCCCCTACGAGGCGGCGGCGCGGGCCATCATCGGCCACCAGCTGCCCGTGCGGCAGGCCGCGGCCATTACCGGCCGCCTCGCCGCGGCCCACGGGGTGCGCGTGGACCTGGCCGGCCACGGGCTGCACGGCTTCCCGGCCCCCAACCAGTTGGCCGACCTGCCCGCCATCCAGGGGCTGGCCGGGCGCAAGGTGGAGCAGCTGCGCGTGCTGGGCAACGCGGCGGCCGACGGCTGGCTCAGCAGCGCCCGCCTGCGCGCCTTGCCCCGCGCCGAGGCCCTGGCCGAGTTGCAGCAGCTGCCCGGCATCGGCCCGTTCTCGGCCGAGCTGGTGATGCTGCGGGGGGTAGGCGAGCCCGATGCCTTCCCGCTGACCGAAAAGCGCCTGCACCGGGCGATGGCCGCCGCCTACCACCTCGGCGAGGAGCCGACGCTGGCCGAGCTGGAACAAGCCGCCGAGCCGTGGCGGCCCTACCGCAACTGGGCCGGCCTGCTGCTGCGCAACTCCATCAGCCGCTGACCCGCCCCAACCGAAAAGTGCCTGCCCAAGGAAGGGGCGGCGGCTTTCCAGAAAAACAGGGGCCGCCTTGCGCGTACTGACCCATTGCTACTTATTTGCCAACCCCTTTTTGTTTGCCAACCCCCTTGCCAACTAAAAAGCCATGAAACGAATTGCTGTCATCGGCGCTACCGGTTTATTGGGCGCGCCCGTCACCACGGAGCTAATCCGGGCGGGCTTTGCCGTCACTATTCTCGCTAAAGACGAAGCGCCGGCCCGCGCCAAGTTTGGCGAGGGCCCCACCTACGTGGCCGGCGACTTGCGCGACCCGGCGGCCCTGACCCGCCTGCTCACGAACCAGGACGGCTTGTATATGAGTTTGTCGGTGAAGCCCGACTCGGCCGAATCCGACTACCAGCCCGAGCGCGAGGGCATCCGGGCGGTGCTGGCCGTGGCCCGGCAAGTGGGGCTGCCCCGCATCGGCTACCTGGCCGGCCTCGTGCAGCGCTACCAGGGCACCGACGGCTTCGACTGGTGGGTGTACGAACTGAAAAATCAGGCCCTCGCATCCATTCGGCAGAGCGGGATTCCGTATTTTCTCTACCATGCCTCGTCGTTCATGGACAACTTCGACCGGGGCAGCCTCAAAGATGGCGACTCTCTGAAGTGGGCCGGCGAATCAACCCAGGCCATGCACCACCTCGCGGCGGCGGATATGGGCAAGCAAATCGCAAATTCGTTTAAGCTGCTCACCACCGAAAGCCGCGAGTACGTCATGCAGGGGCCGGAAGCCTTCACGATGGCGCAGGCGGCCCACGAGTTCATCGCCCACTATCCCAAGCAAAAGCTGACGTTCAGCAACCCGCCGCTGGCGCTGCTCAAAGCGGGCGGCGTCTTCAGCCACGCGCTGGACTACGTGGCCCACCTGAGTGAATCGATGAACAACTACCCCGAACCGTTTGCGGCGCAGCCTACCTGGGACGAGCTGGGCCGGCCCACCCTGACCCTGGCGCAGTACGCCAGCCAGGCCGAGTAGCGCGACCCGGCGGGCCGCACTGCGGGCGTGAGTTTTTCCTACCCCCCTTTAACCATCCAACCTCATGAAACCGTTAAAAATCATTGGTTTGGAAGAGCATTTTGTGACGGCCGCCGCCCTGGAGGCGTGGAACAAGCTCGACCCGCAGTGGCAGGATGCCGCTAATGGCGCCACGGAAGCCGGCGAAATCAAGCGCCTGCTCACCGACCTGGGGCCGGCCCGCTTCGCGGCGATGGACAAAATCGGCCTCGACGAGCAGGTGCTGTCCCTGACCGCGCCCGGCCTGCACGGGCTAGCCCCCGCCGACGCCGTGGCGCTGCAACAGGATACCAACGACTTGCTCGCCGACACGGTGCGCGCCCATCCCGACCGCCTGCAAGGCTTCGCCACGCTGGCTACGCCCGCCCCGGCGGCGGCGGCGCGCGAGCTGGAGCGGGCCGTGACCAAGCTGGGGTTGCACGGCGGCATGGTGTTCGGGCGGGTGCGCGAAAAGAACCTTGACCACCCCGATTTCTGGCCCCTGTTCGAGGCCGCCGCCGCCCTGCGGGCCCCGCTTTACCTGCATCCGCAGACGCCGCTGCCGGCCGTGCGGGCCGCGTACTACAACGGCCTGGGCGATGCGGTAGACAGCGTGTTTGCCACCTTCGGCATTGGCTGGTACTACGAAACCGGCGTGCAGCTGCTGCGCCTCATCCTGAGCGGCGTATTCGACCGCTTTCCCGACTTGCAGGTGATTGTGGGCCATTGGGGCGAGGTGGTGCTGTTTTACCTGGAGGAAGCCAAGCACCTGGGCCAGGCCGCCAAGCTCAAGCGCCCGCTCATCGACTACGTGCGGCGTAACGTGTTCATCACCCCGAGCGGCTCGTTCAAGCCGCGCTACTTGCGCTGGGCCATTGAGCTGGTGGGCGTCGAGCGCCTGCTGTTCGCCACCGACTACCCCTTCCTGGTGGCCGAGCAGGAGCCGGGCAGCGCCCGCCGCTTCCTGCTCGATGCCGACCTGACCGACGACGAGCGCGCGAAAATTGCCTCCGGCAACTGGGAGCAGCTCTGCGCCGGCATCCGCCGCTGAGGGGTCGGTTCGATACTTCGTCTGACTGTTACCTGACCCCTGTTTCCTTAGCTGGTTTCCGCTTCTGCCCCCGCTCGGAGAGAGCTAGTCAAAATTGCCTTATCTTTGGACCATTAGTCAGAAAATGACAACCTAGTCAATGGGAGTTGCCGAGCGTAAGCAGCGGGAAAAAGCGTACCGCGAAACGTCTATTTTAGAAGCCGCCAAGAAGGTATTTCTGGCGAAAGGGCTGATTGCGGCCACCATTGATGACATTGCGGCCGAAGCGGAGTTGGGCAAGGGCACACTTTACCGTCACTACCGCAGCAAGGAAGACATCATGCTGGCCATTAGTGAGCAGGCCACTAGCGAGTTGTACGCGCTATATGCAAAAGCGGCGGCTGGGAATGATTCCGGCCTGGCCAAAGTGCTGCGCATGATGCGCCTGTACTATGCCTTCGTGATAGAGAACCCGGCGTACTTTGGCTTTATCGCGTTTTTCGAGTCGCCGTTCCCTGCCACTAATGCCGGCGTGGTGTACGAAACCACGAAAGCCACTTACGAGCTGTTTCAGGAAGTATTGCAGCAGGGCATGAGCGACGGCTCGCTACGCACCGACCTCAAGGCTGCGCTGATGGCCAACACCCTATGGGCTTCTTCCTACGGTATGATGCAGTTTATTGTAAGCAAGGGCGTGCATTTAGCGGAAGAGCGGCAAATAGACTTGAACGAGCTTTTTGAAACGTTCCTGGCTTCCTTGGAAAACGGGCTGCGTAACCCCAAGAGATAAGTTTAGGAAAGAATAGCAGCTTTTTCTAAACAATTTGGACTGATAGTCAGTTTATGAATTATAATTCCAGCCTTGACTCCGACTAGGATGTTGAAAAGCTAGATTGGTTGTGGGGGATAATTCGCCTACTATTTTTGCTTTTAACGGACCAATAGTCACTTTGTGAACAAATGAACAATCTTTACCCTATGTTCCACTTCCCAACATCTCCCCGGCTTGCGTTTCTCTTGCTGCTAGGGGTAGTCGCTTGTTCCAAACCCGCCGAAAAGAAGGTTGCCAGTCTGCCGGTCGGGCCCGCGCCGGTATCCGTGCAGGTGCAGGCCGTGGGCACCGCGGCCAGCGCGCCCACCCAGACCTACAGCGGTACGATTGAGGCCGAAAACACCGCTAGCCTGGCCTTCAGCGTGGCGGGTTCCGTGCGCCGGGTGCTGGTGCGCGAGGGTGACCAGGTCAGCAAGGGCCAGCTGCTGGCCGAGCTGAACCCGGAGGAGTACGCCGGCGTGCTGGCCGGGGCTGAGGCGACTTTGCTCGAAGCCCGCGACCAAGCTAGCCGCTCGCAGCAGCTCTTCAACTCGGAGAGCCTGACGGCGCGGGAGCTGGTGCAGGCCAACGCGGGCCGGCAGCGGGCCGAAGCCAACGCCCGTGTGGCTCGCAAGCACGTGGCCGACACCCAGTTGCGGGCGCCGTTCGCGGGCCTTATCTCGGCCAAGCTGGTGGAGCCGGGCGTCTCGGCCCTGCCCGGCGTGCCAGCTTTCAGTCTGATTAAGACCGAGCAGGTGTTTGCGCGGGCCGTGGTGCCGGAGGCCGAGATTGGTCGCATGGTGCGGGGCACGACGGTGCGGGTGCAGGTGCCGGCGCTGGGCCGCGAGTTCCAAGGCATGGTGCAGGTCATAAACCCGGTGGCCGACCCTACGTCCCGCAGCTTTTACCTGAAAGTGCTGCTGCCCAACCCCGGCCTGCGCCTGCTGCCGGGGATGCTGGCCAGCCTGCGCATCCCGCTGCCGGCCGGGCAGGGCGCCGCCGCGGTGGTGGCCGTGGCCCCGCAGCTGGTGGTACAGGAGGCCGACGGGGCGAGCGTGGTCTACGTGGCCGATGCCGCCAGCCACACCGCCCGCCGCCGCCGGGTGGTGCTGGGGGCCGTGCAGGGCAACCAAGTGGTAGTCAGCCAGGGCTTGGCGGCCAACGACCAGCTTATCGTGGCCGGGCAGCAGCGCCTGCACGACGGGCAAGCCATTCGCATCATTCAATAAGCCATCAATAGTAATAGTATGGAAGACAAGAAACCCCCGCGCCGCCTCAACTTGATTGAGGCGGCCATGAAATACAAGCAGGTCACCTACGGCATCACCCTGATGCTGGCGCTGGCCGGCATCTGGGCGCTTTACAGTATGCCGCGGATGGAAGACCCGCGCATCACCATCCGCCAGGGGCTGGTGCTGGCGGCCTACCCCG
>CAXTFI010000020.1:0-35555 GCA_964243255.1 uncultured Hymenobacter sp. | reverse complement strand
ACAGCCAGGTAAACCTGAGCTACGCCAACCCCAGCGACAACGTGTACGTGTCGGTGTCGGGCCGCGCCAGCGCCTACCGCGATGAGGCCAAGATTGCCGAGCTGTACACGGAGGATATGCGCGCCTGGTTTCCGAAGGGCAAGGAAGACCCCAGCATCATGATTTTGAAAATCACCATCGACAAGGCCGAGTACTGGGACTCGCCCAGCGGGGTGCTTTCGCGGGCCTACGGCTATGCTCGCGCCGTGGTAACGGGCGAAGCCAGCCAGGACAACGACGTGAACGAGCACGCCCAGGTGAAAATCTGAGTTGGCCGCGTGTAAAGCGCGTATGCAAGTAATAAAGAGACAGCCCCTGAAAATTTAATTCGAATTTTCAGGGGCTGTCTCGGTTTTTACCAAGCCGGCAGCGCTGATTTATTTGGGTAGAGCTGGCAGCGGCAAAATAATTAATTATTCTCTACAGAATATTTATGCAAGTCCCACCAGAAGTAGCGAAATTTATTGCCCAGGAAATTATCGTCGGCAACATGTGCCTGCCGGACCACTACCCCAAGCCAAGTAAATTCGCTGAGTTTCAGGCAGGTTATCGCTACGACGCTAATTCGGATGAATCGCTGACGGGCGAGCAGGCGGGCGCTTTTCAGGCCACTTGGTACGTGGTGGCCGCCAATTATTTTGACGACCCTTTTTACGTCGATTTTTTGGAGCAAGCAGCGGGCTTTCCGGTTTATTTTTCTTACCACGGAGCTGGTACCTGGACGCCAATAAGGGTGTCGGCTACGCTGCGCGAATTTGCTGCCCTGCTCGCTACGCTGGCAAAAATAAAGGCTGATACCGCAGCCGCTCTACGGTTTTTGCGAAGCGTGCCCGACGTTGAAAATGAATTTTGGCAGGAAGTATTGGCGGAATATCAAACAAGTGGGGAGGAATAGCGGATTGACTAATACGCATGTTTACTACGCTTACGCTTTTCACTTTGCGGCCTGGCCAGCGGTACTGGGGCCTGGCCCAAATGGGTACTTCGCCCCGACTACTCAAAAAGCTACCAGGGCTCCGCTTTTTTCAGCTGCTGGGCAGCGGCGCGGCCAATGGCTTCGGCTTTTTGCCCAACCTGGACCGCTACGGCTTGCTGGCCGTGTGGGAAACGGCGGCAGCCGCCACCGCCTTTTTTGAAATGCACCCGTTATGGGCCGACTATGAGCGCCGGAGCAGCGAAACCTGGCGCGTGGCGCTGGCCCCATTCCGCTCGCACGGCCTTTGGAACGGAGTCAATCCCTTTAGCTATGAGGCAGTAGCCGCCGACCACGGGGGGCCCGTGGCGGTGCTCACCCGCGCCAGCATCCGGCTGCGGCGGGCCCCGCAGTTTTGGCGCTACGTGGAGCCCACGAGCCGGGCGCTGGCCGATGCGGCGGGGTTGCGGCTGGCCATTGGGCTGGGCGAGCTGCCGCTGGTGCGGCAAGCCACCGTGAGCGTGTGGGAGTCGGTAGCGGCCATGCAGCAGTATGCCTACCGCGACGCGAGGCACCGGGAAGTTATTCAGCTCACGCGCCGCGAGGGCTGGTACTCAGAAGAACTGTTCGCCCGCTTTCAAGTGCTCAGCAGCCAGGGCACGGTAGATGGGCAAAACCCGCTTGGGGAATGAGGAATTTGGAATGAAGAATGAGGAATGAAGAATGAGGAATGAAGAATTATTCGTCGATTTTATTCTTCATTCTAAATTCTTCATTCTTCATTCCAAATTCCAGATTCCTCATTCTGATTTCCCTAAGCGCAGGCGGTATTGGCTGGCTACCCAGGCGGCTGAGGTGGCGGGCGCGGGGCTGCCCGGCACCACGCGCACGGTGTAACTCACCTGCATTAAGTCGTCGGCCGGGCCGGGGTAGATGGTGAAGCCGGAGCCAGCGGCCGGCAATATATTTTCTTGCAAGAACACATTGCGCCCCGCCCCGCCGTGCAGGTGCACCCCAAAGCCGGGGGCCAGCCGCCCACGCAGGCTGAACTCATCCTTGCCGCCGAGGCCGTAGATGCTGAGCCGCGTGGTGCGGCGCACATCGTAGTGCTGCTCGCCGAGCAGGCTGTCGGGCCGGACCGGGCGGCGGGCAAACACGCGCAGGCGCAGCCGGCCGGGGCCCTCGCCCGTCAGCTCGAAGCGCTCGGCGGCGTCGGTGCCCGTGACGACGGCCGCCTCTTGCAGCACCGCGTAGTAGCGGCGGGCCACGGCGGGCAGGGCCTCGCGGCGGGCGCGCAGGGCCGGCAGCAGCTCCTGGCTCATGCGGGCGCGCACTTCGGCCGGCACGGTTCGCAGGGCCTGGGTTAGCACGGCATCGGGCAGGCGGCGGCGCAGCGAGTCGGCTTCGGCCAGAAAGGCGGCTTCGGGCAGCAGGGCCAGGGCTGTGTGGTCGAGGGCGCGGGCCGTGGTGGTGAGCGGGCCCACATCGGCGGGCACCAGGTGCGGGTTAAACGTTTGGTAACGAGGCCGAAACCAGGAAATAAACCGCGTTAGCCAGCCATCATCAAAGCGAAAAAATGCCTGGTCGCGGTCGCGCGGAATGGGCCGAAATACTACCCCGCCGTCCGCCGCCGAAAACGCTGCCCAGCGCCACTGGTCGGCCCGGCGGCTCCAGTCGCCCACCAGCAGGTCGAGCAGCCGGGCGCGCAGGTAGGCGCGGGCAGCCAGGTGGGCGGCCGGGCTGCGCAGCACCTGCCGCAGCATGCTATCGGAGCCCACCACCCGGCGCGCGCCCCCAAAGCTGGGCGCGTGGCCCTGGTCGCGGGCGGGGCGCTCTTCCAGCAAGTACAAGGCCGGGCGAAAGCGCGCCCGCCACGGGCCCAGCGCCGCATCGGGCAGCAGGTACACCAGGCGCGGGTTGGTGTGCAGCACGCCGGCGGCGGGAGCCAGCCGGGCCGCCACGTAGGCGCCGTAGGGCGGGGCAGCGCAGGTTTGGTCGCGCAGCACGGGCCCTACCGCGCGGCTCAGCCAGCCGGCCCCCAGCGACTGGCCCAGGTTTTTATCAACGGAGCGCAGCACAAAATTGCGGCCATCGGGCGTGCGCAGGCGCAGCGAGTTGGTTTGGAAGCTGCCACCCCCGCGCAGGGGTTGCAGGCCCACGGCCCCCAGGCGCAGCACCGGGGCCGTCACCGGTGTGGCCCACAGCGCGCGGTAGTGGCGGCCCCACAGGTGCTGCCACCACCAGCCGCGCCGGGCATACTGCGCCCCAGCTGCCACCCGCACCGTGCTGGAATCGGCATTAAATACCGGGCCCGCCTCACCCGGCGCGGGCGCGGAAGGGGCCGCGCAGCCCCCTAGCCCCAGGCCCAGGGCGACCAGCAGCGCCCATTTTTTGCTTGCTTGCCCTACCGTACTTGCTACCACCTGCGCGAAGAAGCCAGCCGCGCCGCCTTCCCTATAAAGTAATGTAAATGCCCCGTATAGCGCAGGGCAGCCAGCCGGGGTTGCCTGGCGCAGGGGGTGCGTGGGGGCTATCTTTTCCGATGCGGCTACGTTAGAAGGCCCGGCGCGGCCTTTGCCGCCTTGCACCCGTTATTCTGGCTTCTCTTGCGCTCTGTTACGTTCGTGTTATTATTTGGAGGCCTGGTTGGGAGCTTGGCTTCCGGCTGCGCCCGTCGCAATTTTTTTCAGCCCGATGCCCGGCTGGCTCCGGCGGCCACCCCGGCCGGCCGCCCTGCTACCGCCGATAGCGTATGGGCCACGGCCGGCCGCCAATACAACCGCCACAGTGGGCTCTACAAGGTGTTTTTTGGGGCGCACCACCGGGCCCTGTGGGCGGCCCCGGTGCGCGTGCCCGTGCTGCGCCTCACCCAGGCCGTACCCGCGGCGGGCCTCCTGAGGCCTACCAAGCTGGGCGGCGGCTTCCAGAGCACCAGCCTTACACTACAAGCTACTGACGGTCAGCTGTTTGTGATTCGCTCGCTGGACAAGGACCCGGCGCGCATTCTGCCCGAATTTTACCAGAAAACGTTTCTGGCCAATGGCTTGCGCGACGCTACCTCGGCCGGCAACCCCTACGGGGCGCTGGTGGTGACGCCCCTGGCTCAGGCGCTGGGGGTGCCGCACACCCACCCCCGCATCTTCTACGTGGCCGCCGATGAGGCGACGCTCGGCTCGGCCGAGGCCAACGGGCGCCTGCGCGGCAAGCTGGTGCTGCTGGAAGAAAAGTATAGCGGCGAGGAGGTGAGTTCGGCGCTGCTGCCCCAGGCCCGCAAGTACATCGACGATGAGGAGATGCGCAAGGCCCTCTACGCCGACCCGCGCAGCCGCCCCAACCAGCCCGCGCTGCTGCGCGCCCGCCTGCTCGACGTGCTGGTGGGCGACTGGGACCGCCACTCGGGCCAGTGGCAGTGGGGCGAGCTGGCCGACCCCGCCCGGCGCGGCGGCCGCCTGTACGTGGCCGTGCCCAAGGACCGCGACCAGGTGTTTTTCCGAATCTCCGACGGGGTGGTTACCTGGCTGATGACGCGCAAGTTTGCCGTGCGCCACCTGGTCACGTTCAAGCGCAAGTTTCACGATATTGCGGCCCTCACGGGTCAGGGCCGCTACGTAGACCAACGCGGCCTCAACGCGCTGACACGCAGTGACTTTGCCGCTGCCGCGCGCTACGCCCAGGTCCGCCTGCCCGATTCCGTGCTGGCCCGCGCCGTGCGCGAGCTGCCGCCCGCCGTGTACGCCCTCGAAGGCCCTGCCCTGCTGCTGGACCTGCAAGCCCGCCGCGACCAGCTGCCCGCCGTGGCTCAGCAATACTATGAGCTAAAGGCCGCCCGCCCCGTAGTGGCCGGCACCGAGCTGCCCGACCACTTTGTGGTGGCCCGCACGCCCGACTCTACCACCGTGCGCGTGTACAACCGCACGCTGGGGGCCGACTCACTCTTTTACCACCGCACCTTTTATACTGCTGAAACCAAGCGCCTTACCCTCGAAGGCCTGGGCAGCGACGACCTATTTGAGCTAACCGGCCAGGGGCTGAAAATCGTCGTCCACGCCGGCGCGGGTCAAGATGTGCTGCACGCCACTTCGCCCCGCGGCCTGCGCTACGAGCCCGACTCCAACGGCACCCTCAACACGCCCGCGCCCCAAAAGAAAAAGCAGCGCTTCGACAACTACGACCGCCTAACGGATGAATGATTTAATCAATGGTTAATGGTTAATTGTCAGTGATTAACCATTAATGTCATGCTGGCGTGTAGATAGCAGAACGACATTAATCATTAATCACTGACCATTAATCATTAAATTAAATCTCCGCTAGCATTTCCAGCACCAGGTGCTCGGTGGGTGAGAGCGCGTCGCGGTCTTGTGGGTCGGCGTCGTGGCGGCGCAGGTACTCAATGAGCTTGCCCGATTTGAACAGTTCCGTGACCTGCGGATGGATGTAGTATTTGGCGCACACCGTGGGCGTGTTGCCGAGGTTGCTGGCTACCTCCTTGGTAGCCTGGCGAATAGCTTTTTCGGGGGCCAGCTCGGTGTCCGCATTCAGCACTGCCTCCAGGCACTCAACCATCTTCACGGTGCCGCCCCAGGTGCGAAAGTCCTTGGCTGATAGCGCGATACCCGTGTGCTGGTGCAGGTAGTCGTTCACGTGGCCCGATTCCAGCGGGTGGCGCTCGCCGTCGGCGCTGTAAAACTGAAACAGGTGCTGCCCCGGAATGTCCTTGCACTTGCGCACCAGCCGCGCCAGCTTGCGGTCGTGAATAGTCACGTCGTGCGCCACGCCCTTCTTGCCCACGAAGGAAAAGCGCACGTCGGCCGACGTGATTTCCACGTGGTCGTCGAGCAGGGTGGTGAGGCCGTAGCTCTTGTTTTTCTTCGCATATTCTTCATTCCCAATGCGAATAAAGGACTGGTCCATGAGCGTGAGCACCAGCGCCACCACTTTGTCGCGGTCGAGGCCGGGGCGCGCCAGGTCCTGGCGCAGCTGCCCGCGCAGCTCGCCTAGCTTCTGGCCAAACGCCAGCAGCCGCGAAAATTTGGTGAGCGAGCGGGCGGCCTCCCAATCTGGGTGGTAGCGGTACTGCTTGCGGCCGGCCGCGTCGTGGCCCGTCACCTGCAAGTGAAAACGGGGGTCGGGCGCAATCCACACCTCAGTCCAGGCCGGCGGAATTACGAAGCTATGGATGCGGGCCAGCGTTTTCTCGTCCGCTATTTCCTCCCCCTTCGCATTGATATACACGAACTTATCTTTGGTGTGCGCCTGGCGGCTAAGGCCGGGGCCGGCATCGGTGGCGTAGCGCAGGCCGGCGAGCTCGGCCTGGCGGGCGGGGTCTTTGTAGAGCTCGTGCTCCGTTAGCTCGTGGATGGGCGGCAGCTTTTTCTTGCTGGTTTTGGGGCGAAGGGGCGCGGGGGTGGCGGGCATAGGAAGAGTTGGCTTAGAGCCGGGTTCTACGCAAAAACTAGCCGCAGGGCGATGCAACTTTCCCAAGAAACTTACTGTATATTTGCCCAGGGAGTGGTACGTTTCGGACGCTTGAGAGAAGGACGCACTTTGTGCGGCGCATTCTTCGCCACTCGATAATAAAAGGTCAGTTGCTCAGGCAACTGGCCTTTTTTTTGTATAATGTTTTCAAGGCAAGCTGCTGACGATTTCGACCTGTTCGTACTTCCAAAATTGCAATAGAATGAGTAGTTGGGGTAAGCAACTCAAATCGCAGGCAGCGTAGTTGGCCATTAAACTGACCCGCATCTAGTACCTGAGTTGGCACTAATAGCCAGTTTGCTAGCGTTAGTACATCTGTTTCGTTTACAATCACTTGTCCTCTTAGCGGCTCCATTGGCTGCCCATGCTGGCGAAAAGCATGAATAATGGCACTGTGGTCAATGGTAATTCGGTAGTTGGGTACTTGTAAGCCCGTTGCTAAGGCAATTCTCTCGGCTAGTTTGGTGGAGACAGTGCCTACTATGTAAACGCCCTTTCCTTGATGGCCGGGAGTATTGAGCGCGTAGTGTAGCAAAGATTGAATGGTTAGAAACTCCTGGTGCATAGAAACGGGCAAATAACTTTTAATACAGGCATTGTAGCCCAGGAACCCGACTTTATCAGGTAAGTTAGTCTTAGGGCAAAATCTCTTTACCAACGCGCCGCCCGCCGTAGGTTTGCCGGATGGAGGTAGGCCAATGGCTAGCGGATAGTTTGGAGTGGGTCGATACGGCCATCACCCGCACGGCGGCGCGGCTGGGCCGCCTGCGCCCGCTGCACCTCGACGTGTACCGCAGCTACGGCACGGTGCACCGCTTTTATGTGAAGGGCCGCCTGCTGGCCGACCGCGGCCTCACGCCCCAAACCGATGCCGACTCGCCGTGGCGCAACCTGCAGGCGATGTACCGGCGCTTCAACAGCCGCGAAATTCCGGGGGCTGAGGTGGTTATCTCCCTGCCTCAGCACCTCGACCTGCCCGTGACGACGGGTCCCACCGGCTACTTCACCCTGCGCCTCGACCCGCCCGCGCTACCCGCGCCGGTCGCGTACCTCTGGTACCCGGTGCCGGTGCGGCTGAGCCGGCTGCCCCGGCGGTTTCGGGGGCTGCTGGGCCAGGTGGAGGGCACGGCGCAGGTGCTTATACCACCGCCCACGGCCGAGTTTGGGGTGATTTCCGACCTCGACGATACCGTTATCGTCACCAAAGCCACCCACCTGCTGCGCATGCTGCGCACCGTGCTGCTGCGCAACGCCCACTCGCACGAAACGCTGAACGGCGTGGCCGCCTTTTACCAGGCCCTGCTGCGCGGACTCAGCGGCCGGCCCGACAACCCGTTTTTCTACGTCAGCTCCTCGCCCTGGAACCTGTACGACGTGCTCGACGACTTTTTGCGCCTGCAGGGCGTGCCGCCCGGCCCGCTGCTGCTGCGCGAAACCCTGCTCGGCCGCACGCCCGGCTCGGAAGGGCGCCTGCCCGCCTCCTCGCCCCACCACGGCCATAAGCTCAAGGAAATCAACCAGATACTCGACACATACCCGGACCTGACGTTTATTCTGCTCGGCGACAGCGGCCAGCAGGACCCCGACATCTACGCCGAGGTGGTGCGCACGCACCCCGGCCGCATTCGGGTGGTGTACATCCGCGATGTGGGGGTGCCGGCCCGCGCCGCCCGCGTGGCGCCCATTGCCGCGGCCCTGCACCACGACACGGGCGTGGAGCTGCTGCTGGTGCCCGACTACCTGGCCGCCGCCACCCACGCGGCGGCCAACGGCTTCATCACGGCCGAAGGCCTGGCCAACGTTAGGAATGAAGAATTGAGAATGAGGAGTGAGGAATTGTCAGCCTAGTAATTCTTCATTCTTAATTCTTCATTCCCAATTCTATTCCTGACCCGTGGCGCAATCTATTCAAACTCTTCTTCCGTCCTGGCGCACGGCTTTGCGGGTGGCGCTGCAGGCCATTGCGGCGCTGTTTCTGCTCACCGTGGCCTGGGTGCTGCTGTACCGCTGGCTGGCCCCGCCGGCCACCTGGCTCATGCTCGACCGCCGCGCCCACGCGCCCATCGGCCTGGGCTACATCGGCATTCAGGCCGACCCGCGCCACGTGCGCTACAATTTCTGCTCGCTCGATGAGGTGGCCCCCAGCATCCCGCTGGCGGTGGTAGCGGCTGAGGACCAGCGCTTTCTCCTCCACCACGGCTTCGATGTGGATGGCATGTGGAAAGCGGCGCAGTACAACTGGCACCGCGCCGACGGCAAGCCCGTGCGCGGCGGCTCCACCATCTCGCAGCAGGTGGCCAAAAACGTGTTTCTCTGGCAGGGCCGCTCCTACGTGCGCAAGGCCGCCGAGGCCTACTTCACGGTGCTCATCGAGCTGCTTTGGAGCAAGCGCCGCATCATGGAAATGTATTTGAGCGTGGCCGAGATGGGCGACTGCACCTTTGGGGTGGAGGCCGCCAGCCAGCGCTACTTTCACAAGTCGGCCCACGACCTGAGCGCCCCCGAGGCTGCCCTGCTGGCCGGCGTGCTACCCAACCCGCTGCGCTTCCGGGCCGGCCAGCCAGGCCCCCAGGCGCGGGCCAAGCAGCTGCGCGTGCTGCGCAACATGCGGGCGCTGGGCGGCACCGCCTACGTGTCGACGCTGCTGAATAGGTAAGTGAAGCATACGATTTGGCGGGGGCGTGGTGTACATTTCCGCCTCACTCACCCGCTAAAGCGTATGCTACCTTCCCTGCTCCTCACCCTGGCCCTGGCCGCGCCGCCCACGCCGCGCCAGGCCATTGCCCAGGTGCTCACCACCCAAACGGCCGCCTGGAACCGGGGCGACATCCCCGGCTTCATGGCCGGCTACTGGCACGCCGACTCGCTCGTGTTCATCGGTAAAAAGGGCGCGACCTACGGCTGGCAGCCCACCCTCGACAACTACCGCCGCAGCTACCCCAACGCCGCGCAAATGGGCCAGCTCGACTTTAGCCAGCTGCGCATTACGCCGCTGGGCTCCGAGGTGGCGCAGGTGGTGGGCCACTGGCACCTGGCCCGGCCGGGCGTAGCCGCTGGCGACTTACAGGGCCAGTTTTTGCTGATTTTTCGGCGGCTCAAGGGCCAGTGGGTAATTGTGGCCGACCACACCAGCTAGCGGGCTAGCGGGCCGCCATGCCCCGAATCATAATGGTGCCAGGGGGGTATACCTTTTTGGGTGCTACCTGGGTACTTACGTCCAGCGCCGTGCCAGCAGCAGTGCGCGTAAGGGTAATTTTTCCGATGGCCTTCGTGGCGATGCGCAAGTGGCCGTCGTCCATGGGCAGGCCGTTGAACGAGTAGCTAACTGGCCCCCGCAGCTTTAGCCGCTGGGCTAGGTGGACAAACTGCCAGCTCTTTACCCGCACTTTCGGCTTGAGCATGATGGCGAGTATTCCGTTGCCAGCCAGGCTGCGCCATTGTGGGGGCGTAGTATGGGGGTCTTTATAGACCATAACGGCTTCAATTTCCTGGGGCGCCAGCATAGCCATCGCCCCTAACACCTTGTTATTCAGAATAATAACTGGCTCTGGCGGCGCTTCGGCAGATGTGGCCCGCAGCTGGTCTGCAGGGGCTGTTGGCCTGGTAGGCGAATATGTCGGCATGCCTAGCACCCCGGCTGGCCCGGTAGGCAGCGGCCCCATTAGCTGGCGAGGGGCCAGGGGCGCAACTGCGCTTTTTTGGGCCGCACCGGGATGCCCGGCCAGGCAGCCAGCGCTGAGCAAGAGCAGGTTGGGAAGCCAGGAGTAGCGCATAGAGCGGAGCTTTAAGGGTTAGCAAGGTAGCCGTGGCCGCCAAATTTTACTTAAAGCTAACGGCGCGATTTGTCGCATTCCTCATCCAAAAACTACTCGGCACGCCTAACATATTTCCCCGATATAACGTATCTTTGTGCTGCGGTACAACCACTTAATCCTTGTTCTCATGAAAAAGACCACTGCCCTATCCACGCTGCTGCTGCTCGGCGGCCTGGGCTCGCTCCGCTACCTGAGCACGCGGCTGGCTACGCTCAACCTGACCTTTCACCTGCACGGCGAAGAGGACCACTACTACCTCTAGCCGTCCGGGTTTCCCACCCTATTGCGCATGGAAGCCCCGCCCTTGGCGGGGCTTTTTGCGTAAGAAGCCAGTACCAGTACCGACCTTTGCGGCCTGGTTACCTCATTTTTCACGCTGGGCCGGCTCTGGTGAGCTGGCCGCTTTATCCACATTTTTCCAGTGACCCTCGACACCAATCAGCAGCAGGTCAGCTACATCATTGGCCGCGACCTGGCCCGCAACTTTGCCCAGCAAGGCCTGGAGCTCGACATTGACACCCTGGCGGCCGCCCTCAAGGAAGGCCTGTCGGGCCAGCCCAGCCGCCTCAGCCAGGAGCAAATGCAAACCGCTATGCAACAGCTGCAAGAGCAGCTCGGCGGCGGCGAAGACGACCAGGACGACGACGAAACCCCCAACCCTAACTCGATGAACAACAAAGCCGAAGGCGAAGCTTTCCTCGCCGAAAACAAAACCAAGCCGGGCATCACCACCCTGCCCAGCGGCCTGCAGTACGAAGTGCTGACCGAGGGCACCGGCGCCAAGCCCACCCTGCGCTCGTCGGTGACCACGCACTACCACGGCACCCTCATCAACGGCACCGTGTTTGACAGCAGCTACCAGCGCGGCCAGCCCGCTACCTTCCCCGTTAACGGCGTAATCGCCGGCTGGACCGAAGCCTTGCAGCTGATGCCCGAGGGCTCGAAGTACCGCCTCTACATCCCCTCCGACCTGGCCTACGGCAAGCGCGGCGCAGGCCGCGACATCGGCCCCGACTCGGCCCTGATTTTCGACGTAGAGTTGCTAAAAGTAAACAACTGAGCCGCCGTGTCGGCCAGGGCGCTGACGGCGCCTACTACCCTACCGGCCACGGCCCCTGCTCCCACCTGGGTGCGGAGCAGTACGGCCGTGCCCGGTGGTAGCGCCAGCCCCGCGCCTTTGCCAGCTGCTCAGCCTGTTACTCCGCCACCGGCCGCCCCCGCACCGGTGGCGGTTTTGGCAGCAGCCGAAGTAGCATCTGAGGCAAAGGCAGCCGCTGACCCGCCGCTACCACCCGCGCCTACCGTGCGGAGCCCCGACGGCCGCCTGACCCTGACGGCGACCTCGCTCACAGTGCTGGGCCGCACGTTTGGCCTGCGCGAGCTGGAGCGGGCCGAGGTGCAGCCGGTGCGCTGGCTGCTGTGGTACCTGCTGGGCAGCCTGGGACTGGCCATCGTGCTCATCCTTTTTTTAAATAACTGGCTGCGGACTTTGCCCACCATGGCCGGCCTGCTAGCTACCGCCCTCATGCTGCTCTACGGCCACCGGGGCACCAACCGGCTGCGGCTGTGGCGGTTAGGTCGCGAAGCAGCCCACTTTGCCCTGCCCGGCAATGCCGACAGCTGGCGGCGCCTGGTGGGCGAAACCAACCGCCGCATCGACCGCGCCCACGACCAGGCGGCGGCCGAAGCGGCGGCCCTGCTGGCCGCTCTGGCCGCCGAGCAGGCTGCTACGGCTGAGGCTACGGCCGCCGCCGAGGGTCCCGCGCTGGCCCCGGCGCCTACCTTTCCGGCCCCGGCTGCGTAGAGCCTGCGGCAAACCCCTTTATTTTACCAAGTTACCGGCCCTTACCCGCTGCTACCTGACCCAGTAATTACTCCTGTCTAATGAGTTCCAAACACTCGCACACCGCCATCTCCGGGGCCGGGCTGCTTATCGCGCTGGGTATTATCTACGGCGATATCGGGACGTCGCCGCTCTACGTGATGTCGTCCATCCTGAAAAGCGGCCGGGTGCCCGACCTGATTGACCCGCTGCTGGTGCTCGGCGGCATCTCGTGCGTTATCTGGACGCTCACGCTCCAAACCACCATCAAGTACGTGCTCATCACCCTGAACGCGGACAACAAGGGCGAGGGCGGTATTTTTTCGCTCTATGCCTTGGTGCGGCGGCGCGGGGCCTGGCTGTCGGCGGTGGCCATCATTGGGGGCTCGGCGCTGCTGGCCGACGGTGTAATTACGCCGCCCATCTCGGTGGCGTCGGCCATTGAGGGCCTGAAACAGGTGTACCCCAGCCTGACCCAAAACCTGGTGGTGTACATCGTCATCGGCATCATCGCGGGGTTATTTCTGCTCCAAAGCTTCGGCACCCAGATCGTGGGCAAGGCCTTCGGGCCCATCATGCTGCTGTGGTTCACGATGCTGGGCGTGCTGGGCGCGGCCTGGATCGTGCAAAACCCGGTCATTCTGAAAGCCTTCAACCCCTACTACGCCTACGATTTGCTGGCGCACTACCCCGCCGGGTTCTGGCTGCTGGGAGCCGTGTTTCTCTGTACCACCGGGGCCGAGGCCCTGTACTCCGACCTGGGCCACTGCGGCAAGGGCAACATCCGCATCAGCTGGGTGTTCGTGAAATCTGCGCTGCTGCTCAATTACCTGGGGCAGGGCGCGTGGCTGCTGGCGCACCAGGGCCAGCAGCTGGCCGGCCGCAACCCGTTTTATGAGCTGATGCCGCCGTGGTTTTTGCTCGTCGGCATCGGCATTGCCACCATTGCGGCCATCATCGCCTCGCAGGCCCTCATTACGGGCTCGTTTACGCTCGTGGCCGAGGCCATCCGCCTCAACATGTGGCCCAAGGTGCGGCTCAACTACCCCACCGACGTGAAGGGCCAGCTCTTCGTGCCCAGCATGAACCGCTTGCTGCTGCTGGGCTGCATTGGGGTGGTGCTGTTCTTCCGCGAAAGCTCCAACATGGAAGCCGCCTACGGCCTAGCCATCACGCTCACCATGCTGATGACCACCATCCTGCTCACGGCCTGGCTGAAATCGAAGAAAGTGGCCCTGCCGCTGATCGTGCTGTTTGCCGTCACTTACGGCCTCATCGAAGGCTCGTTTCTGATTGCCAACATGCGCAAGTTTCCGCACGGCGGCTGGGTGTCGCTGGCCATTGGGGCCGCCCTCATGCTGGTGATGTACGTGTGGCTCAAGGCCTACTACATCAAGCGCCGCCTCACCGATTTTGTGCGGCTGGAGCCCTACGTGGAGGGCCTCAAGCGCCTGAGCGACGACGAAACCATCCCGAAATATTCCACCCATCTGGTGTTCCTGACCGGGGCCGAGCGCAGCTCTGAAATCGAGCAAAAAATCATTTACTCCATCTTCCAGAAGCGTCCTAAGCGGGCCGATATCTACTGGTTCATCCACGTCGATACCACCGACGAGCCCTATACGATGGAGTACAAGGTGACCGAAGTGGCCCCCGACGACGTGTTCCGCATCAACTTCCGGCTGGGCTTCCGGGTGCAGCAGCGCATCAACCTGTTCTTCCGCAAAGTGGTGGAGGACCTGGTGCGCAACAAGGAAGTGGATATTACCTCGCGCTACTCCTCGCTCAGCCAGCGCCATGTGGTGGGTGACTTCCGCTTCGTGGTGCTGGAGAAATACCTGTCCATCGAAAATGACTTCCCGACCCAGGAAAAGCTGGTGATGCAGGCCTACTTCTACATCAAGCAGTTCATCTCGGGCGAGGCCCAGTACTTCGGCCTCGACACCTCCTCGGTGAAGATGGAAAAGGTGCCGCTGGTGATAGCCCCGGTGCGCGAGGTGGCACTCACGCGGGTGAAGTAAGTAGTTGGTTTTGGTTGAAATGCGGTTCGCCCGCCGGGTGCTTCTGAGGGGGCGGCCGGCGGGCGAATTTTTATGACGTTATGCAGGCGGGTCGCCCTCCCCGACACCTCACCCCCTAGCCCCCTCTCCAAAAAAGAGGGGGAACTAGCTTCTAGTACTAGGCTAGTTTTTAGAGCTAGTTCCCCCTCTTTTTTGGAGAGGGGGCTAGGGGGTGAGGTGCCGTAGGGGGTAGCTCACCTTTGCAACAGCATATCATAACCCCTACTTACCCAGCCACTTAGCCAGCAGCTTCTGCTGCTCGGCCGTAGGGCTGGCCACGGGCTGAATCTGGTAAGCGCGGTCGGGGTCGGGCTGCAGGGTCAGGCTCAGGTCGTGGGTGATGGCGCCGTGCTTGGCTTGCAGCTTAAGGGCCGTGCCGGGCGCGGTGGCAAAAAGCGCCTGCTTCACGGCCTCGTCGGTGGGCGCGGCGCCGTTGAGCTGCAGCACCTCATCGTTCACGTTGAGGCCGCCGTTCCAGGCGGTGCCGTCGCGCTTCACGCTGGTTACCACGTAGTGGCCGTTGCGGTTGGTAATGGTGGCGCCCAGGCTGCCGTTGGGGCTGGCGGGGGCGCTGGTGAGGGTGAGGCCCACGTAACCCAGGGCAGTGGTGTAGTCGAGGGTGCGGGCCCCGTACACGTAGTTCTGGAAGAAATCGTCGAAGCGCCGGCCAGCCACTTCGGCCACGGCATCCTGGTACTCCTGGTCGGTGAAGCCGCGCTTGAGGCCCTTGTAGTACTTGTCGTAGAGCAGGCGAAACACGTCGTCGATATGTTTCTGACCCTTAGTAGCTTGCACCAGCATCAGGTCGAGCACCATGCCTACCATCTCGCCCTTGTCGTAGTAGCTGATTTCCGAGTTCTTGGAGTTTTCATCGGGCCGGTAGGCCCGAATCCAGGCGTCGAAGCTGGCCATGGCCACGGGCTGCAGCTTGTTGCCCGGCTGGTTTTCCACGCCCCCCAGCACGGCGGCCAGCTGGTCGTAGTACTGCTGGGCGGTGTAGAAGCCCGCGCGCTGGGCCAGCTGGTTGGCCATGTACTCGGTCTGGCCCTCGCTCACCCACAGCATGTGGGTGTAGTTTTCGTGGTCGTAGTCGAACGGCCCCAGCGCCACCGGCCGGATGCGCTTCACGTTCCAGAGGTGAAAGTACTCGTGGGCCACCAGGCGCAGGAAGTTTTTATAGGCCACCTCCGAGCCGTAGGTACCCGGCCGCGCGCCCAGCGTGGTCGAGTACAGGTGCTCCAGGCCGCCGCCGCCGGCCTCCAGGTGGTGCACAATGAAGAGGTAGTGGTCGAGCGGATTCTGGCCCACCACGCGCTGGGCCTCCTCCGTAATCTTCTGCATATCAGCCAGAAAGTGCGGCTCGTCGGGCAGCGTGTAGGGGCCGTACATGGCCATCTGGTGGGGCGTGCCGTTGGTGGTGAAGCTCAGCACCTTCTGGTTGCCTACTTCAATGGGCGAGTCAGCCAGCTCGTCGTAGCTAGCTGATTGATACACAAACTTTTGCATGCCGGCCGCGGGGCGCAGCGCGGTGCTCACGGTGGCCCAGCCGGCGGCGGGCTGCACGGTTACCTGGCTGGGCAGGTTCTTGCCGCCCGCCGGATACATAAAAATGCTGCTGCCCAGCGCGAAGCCGTGGTCGGCATCGATAAAGCTGGTGCGCACGCTGATTTCGTAGGCATACACCCCATAATTCACCTGAAACGCGGCCTGGCCGGCGTGGTGTACGCGCCAGGTGTTTTTGTCGAGCTTCTCCACGCTCAGGGCTTGGCCGCTGGCAGTCTGGGCTTTGAGGCGCTCCACGTGCCGCGCAAACTCGCGCACCAGGTACGAGCCGGGGGCCCACACCGGCATCTTGAGGTCGGTATACTCCTGGCCGAAGCCCTGCAAATCCATCCGCACCTCGAAGTAGTGGGTTTGGGGCGCGGGCATGGCCAGCGTGTAGCGCAGGCTACCCCCGGCGGCGGGGGTGGCGGGCGTGGCAGCGGCCGACCCGTTTTTTACCTTGGTTTTGAGTTTGGTTTGGGCGGCGGCGGGCACGGCCGCCAGCAGGCCGGCCACGGCGGCCAGGCGGCAAAGCGCAGAAGTAGATGCAAACATGGCCACAAAGAAAGAACCGAAACCGCGCCGCGCCCACCCTGGCCCCGCCCCGCGCCAACCGAACCCCCACCGCACGCGCCCCGTTTAGCAAGCCGGGCCGCCCTGCGGCCCAGCTACTCATGCGTATTATCTGGCTGATTTTCGGAGTCTTGCTTACGGCGCTGGTGGGGCTGCGTCTCTACCTAAAGCCAGCCCCCGCGCCGGCCATTGCGCCGGCGGCTCCTACCCTACTGGTGCTGCTGGTAGCTGAGCGCACGGGCGGGGCAGCGCCGGCCGCCACCCCGCCCGTGCGCGACAGCATTGTGCGCTTTGCCCTGCGGCAGGTGGGCACGCCCTACCTGTACGCGGGCACGAGCCCGCTCACGGGCTTCGACTGCTCGGGGTTTTTGCAGTACGTGTTTGCGCACTTTGGCGTTGCCACCCCGCACGCCACCGCGCTGCTTATCGACGCCGGCCAGCCAGTAGCCCGCACCGAGGCTCAACCGGGTGATATTGTGGTCTTTACTGGCACGGCTGAGGGCAGCACCACCCCCGGCCACGCGGGCATCGTCATCTCCGCCCTGGGCGAAATGCCGCTGCGCTTCGTGCACGCCTCCTCCGCCCGGCGCGAATCGGGCGTGAAAATCAGCCAGGTAGAAGGCAGCGGCTACGAGCGCCGCTTCATGCAGGTGCGGCGCGTGCTGAGCAGCAGCGCCAACCGGGTACCATCACCTGCCGAGAGCCCGCGGGCGGCGTTGCCCCGGCCCGCCGGCGCGCCTACCAAAGCAGTAGCCACCTTGGCACCCAAGCGTGCTGCTGTGGCCGCCGTGCCTGTGGCGCCGCTACCGGCCAGGGTTACGCCCCTACCGCCCCGCACCCTGGCACTTACCCGCCCCAGAAAAGCAGTGCCTAAGCCTGCCCGGCACGCAGTAGCCACAGTGGCCCCAAAAAAGGCCTTAACTGCACAGCCGGGGCGCAAAAAAGCGATGAAGAGAAAGGCCGTGGCCAAAAAGCCCGCGGCAACCGCCAAATCTAAAAAATAAAGGCCCGCCACCGCCTCTGAGAAGGAAGATAGCCTGGCCTGAAAAGAGCGATGCCCGGTTGGCCCAGGGCGGCGCGCTTGCGCGCGCCATCGGGCTAACCGGGCATCTAATCCTTCAAATCTTACCGAGCGGCAGTGCTGGGGTACAGCACCGGCGTCCACCAGTAAGACCTGTCCAACGAAAGGGGGCCGCGACACCGCAGCGCCCTCCGCCGAGCTGAGTTGTTTAGGCGAGTACGGCGGTGAAGCGTACTACATTGGACAGGCTCGGCAGAATTTGGTTGGGACTACTAGACATTTTGTACCTCCTTTCTTTATGGTTCCACATAACCCCAGTCGCGCTTCCCAGCAATTTAGGGCGGCTTGATTGGGGCCGTAGCACTCGCTACTGAGGGTTAAAGTTAATTGCCAGCGCGTAGGTTCAAAACTTTCCTACCAATTTTAGGGAAGTGGAGCCGGCATTTTTAGCATTTAACTGATAGTCAAGGCACTTATTTTACCTTAGAGGCCATTGTTTTTTTATTTTGCCCCCGCGCGCGCCGCAGCAGCTGGCTAATTGGGCCCAAGTGAGCGACTAAAAATTCTGGCCGTATAATTGCCTTCTCCAATTCATCCCTCATTACTTCTTCATTACCCCACCAATGCACAAATTTCTGTTCTTCCTGCTGGCCCTGTGGCTTGGTGCTGCCTGCGCCCCCGCCCAGGCCCAAACGCTGTCGCCGCTGGGCATCTGGACCAATGCGGAGAAGAAAGCCACGTTCGAGATTTATAAGTGCGGCGACAAGCTGTGCGGCAAAATAGTAACCCTGACCGTGCCCAACGACCCCGCCACCGGCAAGCCCAAGCTGGATACGCAAAACCCTGACCCTAAGCTCCGTACCCGCCCCCGCCTGGGACTGGTCTTTATGCAGGGCTTTGGCTACGACGGCGACGACAAGTGGGACAACGGCAAGATTTACGACCCCGAGAGCGGCAAAACCTACTCGTGCTACATGAAGATGGAATCGGCTAATAGCATGGAGGTGAAAGGCTATATCGGCTTCTCGCTCATTGGCAAGTCGCAGGCTTGGACGCGGGTGAAATAAGCCGGCTCGCCAGCTCATCTCCCGCTGGTGCAGCGGCTCTCCGGCAGCGGGGAGCCGCTGTTTTTTTGCCATTTTGCCGCGCCCCGGCGGGTGCACGGCCCGAAACTATTTGCCATAGCCCGTGTTTTTGCCCTGTTCAGGCTGCTCGTATTATCCCCGGTGTTTCAATTTATTCAACAGCTTTTTCAGCGGCGCACGGGCGCGGCGGCCGATTGGCAGCCCGCCCGCGAGCCCACGCCCGCCCAGGCCCAGCGCCACCAGGCCTGGGTGACGGAGCGCGTGTACCGCAACTGGCTGGGACCCTATTTTAAGGCTTATCACCTGCGCAAGGGTGGGGCCGGCGGGCGGCGGGGCTTCCGCGTCGATTTGCTGCACGAGGATGGCCGCCAGGGCGCGCTGTTTTTTTATGACCACACCATCGGGCCGGGCAACTTTGAGCACCTCTACCAGCTGCTGGGCGAGCGCGTGGCGGCCCTGGGCTACCACCGCGCCGCGCACGACTGCCGCGAGCGCCGCCACCAGCAGCTGCACGAGCACACCGTGAAGCAGCTCTTCAAGCCCGACCCCACCGATTGCGCCGTTAGCGGGCGCTGCGACCAGCGCTACGGCCTCATCACCCTCGACCTGGTGGGCGTGAACAACCGGCCACTTTTTATTCGCCTCAGCACCAACCCGGTACGCGAAGCCCACTTCACTACGCCCCACTCTTTTGAGACACTGCTCAAAAATGTGTTTGACGAGCCACTGGCCGATGCGGCCATCGAGCAGAAGATTGGCGAATACTACGAGGGTTAGATTTAAGAATGAGGAGTTAGGAATGAGGAATTAAAGACTTGGTTGTCAAATCTTTAATTCCTCATTCCTAACTCCTCATTCTTCATTTATTCTTTCACAAACCGGCCCTGAGCCAGGGCCTCGCCGGTGGGGCCGAGTAGGCGCAATAGGTAGAGGCCGGGGGCCAGCCCCTGCGTAGGCAGCTCGGGGCGGCCGGCGGGCAGGGCCTGGCGCAGCACCAGGCGGCCAGTGGCATCGCACACCTCCGCCGTGGCTTGTGCAGATAAATTATTGATAGTCAATTGATTATGACACGGATTAGGAAATAGCTCCAGGGCCGGGGCGCTGGCGGCGCGGGTGGCCAGCACCAGGGCATTGTCGCGCTGCACGGTGCCGGGCAGGTCGGGCAGCCAGCCGGCGGGGTCCACGGCGATGGCCGCCACGGTGCCGCTTACGGGCACCGTAAAGCCTTGGCTGGCTTGCGTTTGGCTGAGGCGCACGGGGCGCGTGCTGCCGTCCTGGAAGGTGAGCAGGTAGTCGACTTCGGTGCGAAAAAACGGGGTGCTGGCGGGCACGGAAGCCGTTTCGGCTACTTGCAGGAACAGGGCGTTGCCGACCTGGTTCCAGCGCACGCCAAAGGCCGGGAAGCCCTCGCCCCGGTACCACTGCTGAAAAAAGTAGTCGAGCGGCTGGCCCAGCTCGGCCTCAAACAGGCGCTGCAGGTCGGGGGTGCGGGCCGTGCGGCCGCTAAACTGGCGCTGATAGGCGCGCAGCACCCCGTAGAACCGGGCATCGTCGTGGCAGAGGTAGCGCAGCATATGAATGACGGCCGCGCCCTTTTTGTAGCTCAGGTTGGAGCTGAAAATGCGGTTTACGCTGGTGGTGTCGGGCACGCGCACGGTGCCGGTGAGGTTGCTTTGGGCGCGGCTCTGGGCGTCGTCCATCCAGGCGCGGGCGCTGGCGGGGGTGCCGAAGGCTTGCAGCGACATATACTCGCCGTAGGAAGCGAAGCCCTCGTTGAGCCAGATGTCTTCCCAGGAGGCGCAGGTCACGTTGTCGCCAAACCACTGGTGAAACAGCTCGTGGGCCACCAGCGTGAAGCCGAAGCTGTCGAGCGTGGTCATGGTTTGGTGCTCCATGCCGCCGCCGATGGGGGCCATGGAGTGGCCGTACTTCTCATCGGCAAAGTAGTAAGTACCAACCAGTTGCGAGTAGTTCTCGATAAAACCCGGCGTGCGGTCAATATCGGCCTGGTAGTACGTGAGCGACTCCTGGTTGTAGACGTAATTGACGATAGGGATGCGCGGCCCGCCTACCGGGTTGGCGTAGCTCACGTACTCGACGTAGGGCGCCACGGCCACCGAAATGAGGTAGTAGTCAATGGGATGGCTTTCGTGCCACTCGTAGCGCACCCGGTTGTTGGGCAGCGCCACCGTGCGGCGCAGCACCCCGTTGGAGCCCACCTTGTTGGGCAGCGTGGTGGTGATGAACACGGCCGACGAGTCGGCCTTGTCGGTGAGCACCTGCTTGCAGGGGAACCACTCGTGGGCCGAAAACGGCTCTGAGAGGCTCCAGGTCACGTTGTAGGGGTAGTTTACGCCGTTGCGGCGGTAGCTGGTGGCCGTGTTGAAGGCGTTGCCAATGGCGTTGGAGTTGCCGTTGGGGGCCGTGCCGTGGTAGTAGATGCGGGCCGCCAGCAGCGAGCCGGCCGGGGCGGGCCGCGCCAGCGCGGCGGTGGCCGCCTGCCCCTGCCGCAGCACGCCCGGCGAGCGTCGCCCGCCGGCCACCACCGAGTCGATGGTGAGCGTGGCGGTGCCGGCGGGCGAGCCGGCCGGGGCCTGGTAGAGCTCAAACGCCAGCGAGTCAAGCGCTTGCGCGCCCACCTGCACCCGCAGCAGGGCCGAGCCGGCAATGTTGCGCGAGGTATTGTCGAGGGTGAGGTCGAGCTGGTAGAACTTGACGTCGTAGCGGTCCATCTTTTGGCGGTGGCGCACGGGCACGGCGGTGGCGGCAGCCGCGCCCTGGCCCTCCTGGCGCAGGCGTGCCTGAATGCAGGCCTGCGCCGCATCGGGCTCCGTGGTTGGCACCTGGGCGCGGGCGGGAGCGGCCCACCAGGCCAGGCCAAATACCAATAATTGAGGAAGTAGTTTTTTGCGCATAAAGCTGATACTACTGCGCAGCCAATAAGCGTTGGCTGAAGTAGCTGCTTCGAAGGTAGTTGGGCATTGCCAACTCTTACGCCAGCACTTATCTTCGGGAACTGACTGCCCAGCGGCTTCAGCGCCGGCCGGCGGCCCGCGCCGCACCCGATTTCGCCCCGTTTTTTATGATAGAAATTTACAATTCGCTTATAGTCAGATACTTATATTTTACTGGCCAGCTGGGCCGGGCCGGGCGGGCATTACCAGCGCTGCTGCTCGTGCTGCTGAGCGCCCCGGTGGCCCGCGCCACGCACATTGTGGGCGGCGAGATGGACCTGCAATACGTCAGCGGCAACACGTATCAGCTTACCCTGAACCTGTATTTTGACGCTAAAAACGGCAGCCCCGCCGCCCTGGACGTGTCGCTGACGGCGGGCATCTTCGACAAGGCGACCAATCGGTTTATTACCTCGGTGCAGCTGCCGCTGGTCAACAACACCTTTGTGAGCTACACCAGCCCGGCCTGCGCCATTGGCGACCTCAGCACCAAAGCCCTGGTGTACCGCAAAACGGTGGAGCTGCCGCCCGGCGTGTTCAACAGCGCGCAGGGCTACTACGCGTCGGTGGAGCGCTGCTGCCGCAACCACACAATTGGCAACATCGTGGCCCCCGACAACGCAGGCCAGGCTTTTTACCTGGAGTTTCCGGCCGTGCAGCGGCAGGGCCAGCCGTTTCGCGACTCGACGCCGCGCGTGTTTCCGCCGCTGGCCGACTATGCCTGCCTGGGCGAGGATTTTTTTTACGACTTTGCCGGCCAGGACGCCGACGGCGACTCACTGGTGTATGACATGGTAACGCCCCTGAACGGCCACACCAGCAGCCTTAACTCGAACCCCAGCAACGCCGCGCCGCCCCTCTTTTATGGCTTGCCCTACGCGGAAATTACCTGGACCACCGGCCGCAGCACGGCCAGCCAGATTCCGGGCACGCCGGCCCTGAGCATCGGCCGCCGCACGGGGCGGCTGGCGGTGCGGCCCACGGCCAAGGGGCTGTTTGTGTTTGGGGTGCGCTGCCAGGAGTTTCGCAAAGGCGAGAAGCTGGGCGAAACGCGCCGCGACTTTCAGCTGCTGGTTACGGACTGCGCCAAGAACACGGCCCCCAGCCTGGCGCTGCTGCCCAGCCCCACCAGCAACGTACTCTACCGGCCGGGGCGCGACACGCTGCGCATCGTGCCCGGCGGCGCGCACTGCGTGCGCCTGCGCTTCACCGACCCCGACCCCAGCTCGCAGCTGGCGCTGAGCTTGCGGCCGGTGGGCTACGCGGGGCCACTGCCCACCTTCACCACCGCCATCAGCGGCACGGTGCACGCGGCGGGCCGGCCCGATACGCTGGTGGCCACGCTCTGCTTTTCGGACTGCACCGATACCAGGGGCCAGGTGGCCCGCCTCGACGTGGTGGTGGCCGACAATGGCTGCTCGCTGCCCAAGCACGACACGGTGCACGTGGCCTTTATTGGCACGCCGCCGCCCAATGCCCCGCCCACGCTGGTGAGCACGGCCGGCCCTACCCTGCCGCTGCACGTGCGGCCGGGCCAGGCGCTGGCCTTCGACCTGGTGGCTACCGACCCCGATGCCGACCCTATCCTGTTCACCCTCAGCGGCAGCGCGGGCTTTGGGCCGGCGGGGCTGGGGGCCACCCTCACGCCGCAGGCGCAGGTGGGGCCGGTACGGCGCGCCCGCTTCGCGTGGCCCGTCGACTGCCGGGCCATCACCGACCCCGGCGGGCAAACGCGGCAGCTGCTGTTTACGGCCACCTCCACTTCGTCGTGCGGCACTACGCAGCCCTCGGCCACGCTCAGCGTGCCGGTTGTGGTGGATTATAGCAACGCGCCGCCGGCCCTCACCAGCACGCTGCCGCCCGCTCCGGCGGCCACTGCCGAGCCGCTGCTCATTAGGGTGCCGCTGGGTCAGCCCTACTCGGCCACGCTCACCGGCCGCGACACTGACCTCGACTTGCTGGCTTTGAGCGCCGCCGGCCAGGGCTTCGACCTGGCGGTCGTGGGCATGCGCTTCGTCACGGCTACCAGCCCGGCAGGGCAGGCCAGCGGCACGTTTACCTGGCTGCCGGGCTGCGACGCGGCCAGCGTGGTCAATGGCCGGCCCCAGCCGCTCACCGTCACGTTTCAGCTGCAGGAAGCCACCTGCAAGCCCCTGCCCCAGAGCCGCACCGTGCGCTTCGAGGTTATTAATCCCGACACGGCGGCGTTTATTCCTCCCAACCTTATTTTGCCCACCGGGTCCAACCTGGCCAACCGGACTTTTACGTTAAATAGCTTACCACCAGACTTTTGCGACACGCGCTTCGCGGGCATCAAAATCTTTTCGCGCTGGGGCCGGCTGGTGTACGAGTCGGGTGACCGCAACTTCACCTGGTCCGGCGAGAACGCGGCCGGAACGTATTACTACCTACTCACTTACACCACCGGCCGCCGCTATAAGGGTTGGGTGGAGGTTATTCAATGATTAGTGATTAGCGCGGATTCGGGAGTTGGAGTGACTCGTCGCCCGCCGCTAGTACAGAAACAGAAACATCCCGAACAGCGCCACCCACAGCGCATCAATAAAGTGCCAGTAGGTGAGCAGTACCCGCAGCTGGCGCAGGTGGTAGGGGTTGCGGATGAAGACGAGCGTGCGCACGCCGTCGCGGTTGGCGTGCAGGGTGCGCACCAGTTGCACCAGCAAAAAAATGAGCCCGGCCGCCACGTGGGCCACGTGCAGCCCCGAAATAACGTAGACAAACGTGCCGCTGCGCTCGCCGGTGAAGAGCACGCCCTGCTGCACCAACTCGCGCCAGCCCAGCACCTGCAAGCCGCTGAACACGCAGCCCAGCAGCAGCGTGGCCCCCAGGCAGCGCGCCAGGCCGGGCAGGTCGTCGGCCCGGTAGAGGCGCGGCGACTGCGCCAGGGTGTAGGACGATACCAGCAGCACCACCGTGCTCAGCGAGAAGTAGCGCGGAAACGGGTGCAGGCCGCTGGCCACCTCGCTCTGGGCCCGCGAGGCCACGTACATGGCCACCAGCGTCACAAACAGCATGGTAATGCCCAGCAGCGCCAGGTAGAGCAGCATTAGCAGCGGGGGCACGCGCTCGATGCGGCCAAAAGCCGAGCCGCCGGCCGGGCGGCGGCCAGTGCCAAGGGGGGTGTTGCGGTCGTCGCGGGGGGCTTGCACGAAAGAAAGGTAAAGCAAAAAAACTCCCTTCCTTAAGAAAAGAGGGGAGTTTTTTGTTCGGTTTGGGGGCCGACTTCTACTTAAAAAACGAGCCAATCTTGCCCAGCACCGCACTAAGGGTAATCTTGGGGCTGCTGCGGTCGGGCAGGCCGAAGGTGACGTAGGTTTTGCCGGCCACGCGCAGGTCGAGCACCAAACCCAGGCGCCGGGCCAGGTCGTGGAGCTGCTGCAAGGGGTCGGGACCGGGCTTTTTGGGGGCCTTGGGGGTGCCCGGCGGCTGGGGCGGCCCGCTCGTAACAAGGTCGAGCACCTGCTGGCTGGGCACGTTGAGAATAAGGTAGGAGCCGGCGGCCGCCAGCTGAATTTCGTGCCCGCCCGGCCAGGTGAGCACCAGGCGGGCCTCTACCTCCAGGGCGCTAGCCACGCGGCGCGTGGGGGTCGGGCGCGGGTGAGATGAGGGGGGCGGTGGCCGCCGGCGCCTCGCCCTTGGTGCGAATGCGCAGCGCGCCGTTGAGCTTCCAGGTGGCGGGCAGGCCGGCGGGGTTAGCCTGGTTGGGCACTTGCAGCTCTACCTGGTCGAAATTCAGGTTGAGCTCGACGCCGCCCGAGAGCTTGGTGAGCAGCGAGGCGGCCGTGTCGGCCCAGGAGGGGGCGGGTTGGTCGGGCATAAGAAGGGAGAAATAAAGTGGGGCGGGCAACAAGGGTACTTTTGCACAAAGCAAGGCCCGCCCACCCCTATCGGCCAAACGCAACCGCCGGGCCAGGGTTGCCGTTGCGGTAGGGAGTGTATTTTTGCCCCGTCATCCGGTTTGGCCCGCTTTCTTTACCTACCCATGAAATTCTTCGCCTGGTTCGTCGTCGCTACCATCGCCATTCTGCTCATCGCCCGCTTCAAGCCCCAGTCGCCGGCCGAGCCCATTATCCCCACCGAAGCCAAGGAAGCCCAGGGCCAGCCCGGCGCCGACGACAACGCCCCGCCCGCCCGCACCGAGGAGCAGGGCCGCGCCGACGCGCAAAAAGGCGGCACCACGTACTTCGGGCAGCCCGGCCTGCGCCTGCGCAACGCCGCGTAAGGCTTCTGCTTTTACTCAACAGAACGTCATGCTGAGCTTGCCGAAGCAGCTCGCTCGCGCCGTTGGATTAGTACTCCGATGATTCGAGCGAGCTGCTTCGGCAAGCTCAGCATGACGTTCTATTTTAATCGCTTAGCTGCCCCTTACCCACCCTACTGCATGGACCCACAAGCCCGCATTCAGGCACTCGCCCAGCGCCTGCACTACCTCAATAATCAGTACTACCAGCACGATATCTCGGAGGTACCAGACCAGGAGTTTGACCAACTGCTGGCCGAACTAAATGCGCTGGAACAGGCCCACCCCGACCTGGCGCTGCCCAACTCGCCCACCCAGCGCGTGGGCGGCACCGTTACCAAGCAGTTTGCCACGGCCCAGCACCGCTACCCCATGCTGAGCTTGGGCAACACGTACTCGGAAGACGACCTGCGCGAGTTTGACGAGCGCGTGCAAAAGGGCCTCGAAGGCGCGCCCTACGGCTACGTGTGCGAGCAAAAGTTTGACGGCGTGGCCATGAGCCTGGCCTACGAGCACGGCGACCTGCACCAGGGCGTGACGCGCGGCGACGGCACCCGCGGCGACGTGGTAACGGCCAACGTGCGCACCATCCGCACGCTGCCGCTGCACCTGCACGGCCCCGGCGCGCCAGCCGAAGTGGAAGTGCGCGGCGAAGTTTTCATGCCCAACAGCGTGTTCAACGACCTCAACCAGGAGCGCGAGCAAAACGGCGAGGCCCTGCTGGCCAACCCCCGCAACGCGGCCAGCGGCGCGCTCAAGCTGCAAGATTCGGCGGCGGTGGCGGCGCGGCGGCTGCGCTTCTATGCCTACTCGGTGCTCACGCCGGGCCGGCACTTTACCAGCCACAGCGAGAGCCTGGAGGCCGCCACCGCCTGGGGCCTGCCGGTGTCGCCCACCTGGCAGCGCTGCGCCAACCTGGAGGAGGTGCTGGCCTACATTCACGAGTGGGAGCAGAAGCGCTTTACGCTGCCCGTGAACACCGATGGCATTGTGATTAAGGTAGATAACCTGCGCCAGCAAGACCAGCTGGGCCTCACGGCCAAGAGTCCGCGCTGGGCCATTGCCTACAAATACCCCACGGCGGCGGCCCGCACCGAGCTGCTGCGCATTGAGTACAATGTGGGCCGCACCGGCGCCGTGACCCCGGTGGCGCACCTGACGCCCGTGCCGCTGGCCGGCACTATCGTGAAGCGGGCCAGCGTGCACAACGCCAACCAGATAGCTGCCCTCGACCTGCGGCTCGGCGACTTCGTATTTGTGGAAAAGGGTGGCGAGATTATTCCCAAGATTACCGGGGTGGATTTCACGGCCCGGCCCGCCGACGCGCAGCCCATCCGCTATCCGCAGGAGTGCCCGGCCTGCGGCACGCCGCTGGTGCGGCCCGAGGGCGAAGCCCACTACCGCTGCCCCAACGAGCGTGGCTGCCCGCCCCAGCTCAAAGCTAAGCTAGAGCACTACGTAAGCCGCAAGGCGCTCAACATCGACGGGCTGGGCGCCGAAACGGTGGGCCGTTTCTTCGACCTGGGCCTAGTAGCTACGCCCGCCGATATCTACGACCTGCCCCAGCGCCGCCCCGAGCTGGTCGGGCTGGAGCGCCTGGGCGAGAAGTCGATTGACAACCTCATCGCGGGCATTGAGAAAAGCAAAACTGTGCCCTTCGAGCGGGTGCTTTTTGGCCTGGGCATTCGCTACGTGGGCGAGGGCGGCGCGCAACGCCTGGCCCAGCACTACCGCACGCTGGCCGCCATCATGGCCGCCCCGGCCGCCGAGCTGGCCGCCGTGCCCGACGTGGGTGGCATCACCGCCGACTCGGTGGCCCTGTGGAGCCAGCAGCCTGAAAACCAGGCGCAAGTGCGCCGCCTGGCCGCCGCCGGCGTGGCGCTCGAAGCCAGCGGCGAGCCGCCCCAGGCCGTGAGCGACCGCCTGGCCGGCCTCACCTTCGTGCTCTCGGGCGTGTTTGAAAACTACAGCCGCGAGCAGCTGCAAACCCTCATCACCTCCAACGGCGGCAAAATCACGGGCTCCATTTCCAAAAAGCTGAGCTACCTGGTGGCGGGCGATAACATGGGCCCGGCCAAGCGCGAAAAGGCCGTGGGGTTTAAGGTGCCCATTATCTCGGAGCAGGAGCTATTAGCCTTGCTGCCAGTAGAATAGCTTTTTCGCGCAGTGTTTCGCAGGGTTAAAGCGCAGTGTTTCGGGGTGGTCGTTCACACTGCGCTTTAACCCTGCGAAACACTGCGCGAAATTCTACTTCATGAAACCGGGCAACAAGGGCGAAAACGGCTTAGCCACGCGGCTTGCCGGCCGGCTCGGTGGTAATGAGTTCAATAGCCCGTTCGAGCAACTCATCGCGCCCGGCGCGCAGGCCCGCCACCGTGGGGCGCACGGGCACGTCGATGGCAAGGCCGACTTGCTGCGTTTCGCGGCCGTTGGGATAGTATGCGCCGATACCAGTCATCAGCGTTTTCAGGTTGCCAGGCAGTGTAATGGGCGTAGTATTGCCATCGGCCCCCGCCGTTTGGCTGCCCAATAATGTGCCACGCGGGGTGGCCTGGAAAGCCATCGCGGTAAACTCAGCCTGGCTGCGGCTTTTTTCATTGACCAGCACCACTACCCGGCCGGTATAAGGCACTGGGCCGTGGGGTTTGATGGTATCGGGGGCCTGCCACAGAAAGCGGCCGGGGCAGGCAGGGTCGCGTTGCGTAAATTTTGCAAAAGTTACCGGCTGGGTCAGCAAAAAACCGGGCAGGTAGGTAGCCACGAACTCGCCGGGATAATTGCGCTGGTCCACCACAATACCCTTCGCGTGGGCAAACGCCTGCATGATAGCGGGCACCTTCGCGGCCTTGATGCGGGCCATGTCGATGTAGCCGACGTCGGGGGTCACAAACCGGTACATGCTATCGGCCACGGCCGGCGCCGCGGGGGGCACGGTGCCCACCCGCACGGCCGGCACCGCCAGCGCTACCTCCTGGCCCGCCCGCCGCATCCGCACGGCCACCTGCGGCGTGGCGCAGTAGAGTAGGCTCAGGGCAATGGTATTGAGCTGGGCGGGCCGGTTGGAGGCGCCAGTCTCGGGCAGGCGCTGCCGCACCAGGTCGGCCACCGGCGTGCCCGCCAGGTGCGTGAGCACGTCGCCCGGCTGCAGCGGCGACGCGGGCACGAGCCCATCGTGGCGCACCCCGGTTATTACCGCCTGGTGGTCAATAAACTGCACGTCGGCGGCTACCTGATACGCCCCCCGCTCGGCTTCGAGCAGCGGGTCGGGCGGGTAGAAGCGGGCGTGGCCATCGTGCACGCGGGCAAACAGGGCCAGGGCCGCGTGCCGGTACGCAAGTGGTGTGCCGGCGGCGGCGAAGCGGGGCAGCAAGGCGGGCAGCACCCCCGCCCAAGGCTCGTTCCAGACGTACGGATAAGGGTAGTAGTACTGGTACATATTCCAGTAGCGGCACACCCCCAGCAGGCGGAGGCCCAGCGCGGGCAGGGCCGGCTCGGCGTAGGCTTCCTCGTGCGGAAAAAGGGTGGTAGAGCCCAACTGCTTCACGTAATAAGGCGCGCCCTGGTAGCGGTTGGCCGCGATAAAGGCCAGCTGCTGGCGCAGCGGCGCGCTGAAGCGGTGCTTGTCCTGGGCCCAGCGCAGGTCGGGCTCCAGGCGCACGGGCTTGGCTGGCGGCGCGGCGCAGGTAGCACAAACTGGTACTGCCCCCAGGCTGGTAACCCAGGCGCTGAGCAGGCGGCTGCGCTCCTGCGCTGATGTACAGGTTAGTATGCCGGGCAGCTGGCGCAAAAACTCGGCGTCCCAGTCGCGCTGCCCGGCGGCCACGGCCGGGTGAAAGTACTTGAGCAAGCCCCAGACCTGCCCCAGCGCCGCCACGTTATCGGCCTGCCGCGGGGTGAGGGTAGTGAGCGGCGGCAGGGCCGCCGCCAGCGCACCGGCCACCGCCGGGTCGGGCGCGGCCGGCGGGGCGCTCACCGCCTGCGCGCGCCCAGGCAGCGTAGCGAAGCCCAGCCCAATGGCGAGCAGAGAGGCGAATTTTGTCATAGGGCAGGGCCGAAAAGGCAGGAAGCTACTTCGTAAAATCGGGTACTATCTCCACGAACATGGGCGAGGGCAGGCTCACCGACTTGCCGGTGGGCGTGAGCTTACCCGATTGTTTATCAATCGAATACGTGAAGATATTATCCGAATTCTGGTTGGCTACCAGCAGCACCCGGCCGCTGGGGTCGAGGGCGAAGTTGCGGGGCGTTTTGCCCTGGGTGCTCACGTGCTGCACCAGCGTGAGGCGGCCATCGGCGGGCGCAATGTGGAACACGGCCAGGCTGTTGTCGCCCCGGTTGGAGGTGTAGAGCGTCTGGCCATCGGGGCTCACGTGCACGTCGGCCCCCGAGTTGTCGCCCGCGAAGCCGGCGGGCAGCGTCGACAGCGTGGCGATTTCCTGAAACGTGCCGGCCTTGGCGTCGTAGGCCAGCGCCGTTACGGTCGAGTTGAGCTCGTTTTCGAGGTAGGCCCAGCGGCCATTGGGGTGAAAGGTGAGGTGGCGCGGCCCCGCCCCCGGCCGCGCCGTGAAGGCGGGCGCGGGCAGCGGGCGCAGCTGGCCCGTTGCTGCATCGAGTTGATAGCCATATACTTTATCGGTACCGAGGTCGGCCGAAAAAACGTAGCGGTTATCGGGGGCGGGCAGGAAGCTGTGGGCGTGGGGATGGTCCTGGTTTTTGTGGGGGCCGGTGGGCGGCTGGTGCTGGTCGGTGGCGGCGGGCGGGCCAAGCTGGCCATCGGCCCCCACGGGCAGCAGGGCCACGTTGCCCCCCACGTAGTTGGCTACCAGCGCATTTTTGCCGGTCCGGTCGAGGCTGATGTAGCAGGGCGACGCGCCCAGCGAGGGCTGCTGGTTGAGCAGGGCCAGCGTGCCGTTGCGCGGGTCGATGGCCAGCGCGCTCACCCCACCGCCCGGCGCGCCGAGGTAGGTTTGGGTTTCGCTCACGGCGTAGAGGCGGCGGTGGGCCGCGTCCATGGTGAGGTAGGTGGGGTTGGCCCCGCCCTTCATGGCCCCCAGCGGCAACAGCTCGCCGGTGGCCGGACTCAGGTGATACAGATAAATCGTATTCGATTGAGCGTCACCAATATTAGTACCGATATACACCAGGTAGTCGTGGTTGCTGGTGGTGGGCAGGGTGCGGGCGCAACCGGCCAGCGCCAGCATTGCGGCCACTACGGCCGGCCAGCGCAGGCCCGCCGGGCGGGAAGTTAGGTTTTCAAACATAGAGGAGGGAAAGCAACGGAGCCGTAAAGATGCCACGCCGGGCGGCTTTAGCAGCGGCGCAGGCGCAGCGGGCAAGTGCCTGGGCCCACTCGGCTGCACGCACGAGCAGCCGCCACAAAGCAAGCGCTTTTACAAATGCTGGTCTTACACCTACCTGGCTTTGTTCGCTGGGGTGATGCCGCACCGGCGGGCCCTCCCCTTATGCGCCGGCTAGCGACTGCCCAGGCTGCCCTTCGCAGCCGGCGCGGGCGCGTGCTCGGGCGGACCGAGGTAGCTGGCGGGTAGCTCGCCCTGGCTTATCACCAGCTTTTCGAGCACCACGCCGGCATCGACGCGCCAAAAACGCAGCACGTGCGCCCCGGCCTTAAGCGCTTGGTGCTGAGAAGATTTAATGAGGATATTCTCCGCCACGGCCTGCTCCCAGAGCCGGTTGCCGTTGTCGGGGGTGAGGCTGGTGTGCAGGTTGAGGAGCTGAAGCGCTTCGTCGTCAATCGACACGGCGTAGCGCAGGCCGGTGGTGTTGGTGAAGTCGAGGGTTGGGGCCAGGTAGGCCTGCACCGTTACAGGGCCCGGCTGGGTTAGCGTGAAGCGGTAGTCGAGGTGCGGGCTGCCGCCGCCCGGCGCGGCTGTGGGCGCGGCCGTGACGGGAAACGTGGTAACGGCCCCCAGCGTGCGGCCCAGGTCGGGTAGCCGCTGCCAAGTGATACCGGGGCCGTTGATGGCTGACGTATAGTGCTCAGCCTCAAAGGCTACACAATAGCCGCCCGGCGCGGAGGGGGCGGTTGTGCTGAGCGGGGCGGGCGGGGCAGATGCGCCCAGCGGCAAAGTCACCACGTCGGGCATTTTATCTATCTCCGGCTGCTGCCAGGTGGTGTAGCCGATGTGGGTCTGGTCCAGCATATGGTTCCACTTGCCGCCGGCCAGGGCGTGGTAGCGCGTCTTGATTTCGGCATCTTTGGCAAACAGCGCGCGGGCTTTTTCGGCCAGCGCGTTGGTGGTGGGCTGGCTGGTTTTGGCCGCCTCGCGGTTGAGGGCCACGGTATAGTACAGCTCGTGGAGGTTGGCGCAGGCCTGCACCGGGTGCAGCACCAATTCGAAGTAGGCATCCTGGCTGGCGGCGGGCAGCTGGTGGCCGAGGTCCTCGGCGCGGGTCAGCAGGGCGTGGTAGTCGGCCACCACGGTTTCGGCTTCGCGGAAATTGCTAAGGCTGTACGTGTTGGCGTCGAGCAGCTCGGGCTTGCGGCGGGCGTTGTACTTGGCGTATTTGGCCAGGATATCGGCGATGTCGGCCGCGTAGTGCGGGCCAAACTGCTGGGCGGCCCAGCGCTGGGTGTAGGCCCCAACCCCAGCGGCCGCGATGGCGGCGGGGTTCCAGGCGTAGTCAAGGAAAAACGAAATCGGCAGCTCCATGGGCTTGAGGTCGCCCACGTTGACCAGCCAAATGCGGTCGGCGCCATAGGCGTGGGCCAAGTGCATTTGCTCCCAGATGCGCGGCAGCGGATTGGTATTGAGCCACTTGTAGTTGCGCGGCCCGCCCACATAGTCGAAGTGGTAGTAGATGCCGTAGCCGCCGCGCCGGGGCTGGTCGCTGCGCTTGGGCAGCTTGCGCAGGTTGCCCCAGTTATCATCGCAGAGCAGCAGCGTCACGTCGTCGGGCACGCGCATGCCGCGGTCGTAGTAGTCCTGCACCTCCTTGTAGAGCGCCCAGAGCTGGGGCGTTTGGTCGGCGGGCCGGTGGGTTTCTTCGGCCAGAATGCGGCGCTGGTCGGCCACTATCTTTTCGAGCAGCGCCACGTTGCTGCCCTCGCTCATGGGCTCGTCGCCGTCGCCGCGCATACCCACGGTTACCACGCTTTCGTGGGTGCCCATGTGCCGGATGCCCTGCCGCCAAAATTCCTGGAGCACGGGCGCGTTGGTTTGGTAGTTCCAGGGGCCTTTGCCGTAGCGCTTCCACTCCTGCTGGGCGCGTAGCATGGGCTCGTGGTGCGAGGTGCCCATCACGATGCCGTAGGTATCAGCTAGTTCCGGGTCGGCCGGGTCGTCGTCGTTGAAGGCATTACCCCACATGGCGGGCCAGAGATAATTGCCTTTTAGTCTGAGAATTAGCTCAAACACGTGCGCGTACAGCTGCGAGTTGATGCCGCCAAATTTCTCCCTGGCCCAGCCCGCCAGCGCGGGCGCCTCGTCGTTGAGAAAGATGCCCCGGTACTTCACCACTGGCTCGCCCAGGGTGTGGCGGCCGGCGGCCACGTACAGGCTTTTTTGGGTGGGCACCGGCACGTCGGCCCACCAGTACCAGGGCGACACGCCCAGTTGCGCCGACAGGTCGTAGAGGCCAAAAATGGTGCCGCGCTTGTCGCTGCCCACCACCACCAAGGCGCTGGCCACGCCCGGCAGCGGGTTGGCAAGGGGTTGAATAACAAAGGTTTCCCAGCGCCCGGCCAGGTTCGCTACGTCGAGCTTGCCGGTTTGCACCAGCTTATCAATCAGCGCGCTGTGGCCCAGCGTGCCGATGAGCACCACCGGCGCGCGACCGGTGGGCGGGTCGGTAAGAAAGAGAGGTTCCTGGCCCGTTACGCGGCTGATATCGGCCTGCACGTCGCGGGTGGCGCGCAGCACGCCCGGCCAGTCGGTTTCGCTGGCGTAGAGCGCGGCGGCGTGCCCGCCGGCCACCAGCGGAAAGCTGCCCGCGCTCTTTTTGGCCGAGACGTAGGCGCTCCCCGTGGGCAACCCTGACACTTGCGCCGCGGCCAGTACGGGTGCCAAGAGCAGCAGCATAAGGCGGAGGTGGGAAAGGATATTTTTCATAGCGTTATCGCTCAACGGCCGACGCCAGCGCCGTTAGGGCCTCTTAAACTTCACCACCTCGTAATAGGCCGGCTTGGGTTGAAAATTCTCGTCAAACAGCAGCGGGTGGTTTTTGCGGCCCGCCACCGGGTAGTCGTCCAGCCAGGTGTGGCGGTCGGCCACGTTCCAGAACGTGACGCCCGTCAGGTACTTGGCTTCCTGGCGGAACACCTGGAAAAACAGCTTATACTGCGCCGTTTGCCGGGCCTGCATCGCGGGCGTATAGGCATCCAATTCGCCGGGGCGGCGGGCGCGGCGGTTTTTCTCCCAGGGGTAAACGGACACGTCCAGCTCAGTTATTTGCACCTGCAGGCCCAGCGCGCCGAAGCGCTCGATGGTGGCGCGCAGCGCCTGCCCGGTGGGCGCGGCCAGCGACCAGTGGCCCTGCAGGCCCACCGCGTCGATGGGCACGTGGGCGGCTTTCAACTTCTTGAGCAGCTGGTAGATGCGCGCGCGCTTGTCGGGGCGCTCAGTGTTGTAGTCGTTGTAAAACAGCACCGCCTGGGGGTCGGCGGCGTGGGCGTACCTGAAGGCTTCCGCAATGAAGTCTTCGCCGCAGATTTTAAACCAGTCTGAGTTGCGCAGCAGCTGGGTGCGGTCGTCGGCCACGGCCTCGTTCACCACATCCCAGGCGTAAATCTTCCCCTGGTAGCGTTTCACCACGGTGTCGATGTGGTCGTGCAAGCGCTTGAGCAGCAATTCTTTGCTTACCTGGCTACCAGCGGCGTTCTGGAAAAGCCACGGGGGCGTTTGCTCGTGCCAGCACAGGTTATGGCCGCGCACGCGCAAGTGGTGGGCCTGGGCAAAGGCCACGATGGCGTCGGCATCGGTCCAGTAGTAGCGGTTTTCCTCGGGATGAATCGGGCCCATTTTCAGGGCATTCTCCGGCGTCAGGCTATTGAACTGCTGCAAGATGAGCGCCACTTCGGTTGGGTTTTGTAAGTCTTGCGGCGACACCGCTACCCCCACCGGGAAATAATTTTTGTAGTAGTCCTTCAAGCCTTTTTTGACGGGTGGGCGCTGAGCCGCGGTGAGGCTGGCCGCGCCAAGCAGCAGGCTAGCTGCGGCGTAGCGACAAAAGCTCGTTTTCATAACCCCCAGCTGTACAAGTAGTTATAATTTCAGTTCCAGCACCACCACCGACTTGGCCGGCAGCGTTACGGCCAGCTTGTCGCCGCGCTTTTTGGCCCCGGTGAAGGCCGTCAGCTTAACCGTGTTGGGCTTGTCGAAGCTGTTGTAGTCGCTCACGCTGGCCGAGGTGAGCACGCGGCCGGTTACGGTTTGCCAGCGCACGCCGGGCAGGGCGGTTTCCAGGGTCAGGGCGTGGTGCGGGTCGAGGTTGACCAGCGAGAGGTGCACGGCCCCGTTCTTGTCTTTGGAGGCTGAGGCGTTCAGGGCCGGGATTTTTTCATTGCCAAACGCATATTCGGGGCTGGTGAATTGCAGGGGCAGGTACTCGGCATCCTGGTGCACCTGGTAGAGGTCGAACACGTGGTAGGTGGGCGTGAGCAGCAGCTTCTCCTTATCGGTGAGCACCAGGGCTTGCAGCACGTTCACGGCCTGGGCCAGGTTGGCCCCGCGCACCCGGTCGCAGTGGTTGTTGAAGATGTTGAGCGTGGTGCCGGCTACCAGCGCATCGCGCAGCGTGTTTTGCTGGTACAGGAAGCCGGGGTTGGTGCCGGGCTCCACGTCGGTCCACACGCCCCACTCATCCACCAGCAGAGCCACCTTTTTGTCCTTATCGTACTTATCCATAATGGCCGCGTGCTTGGTTACTATCGCGTCCATTTTCAGGCAGTTGCGCAGGGTGCTGAAGTACTGGTCTTCGCCAAAGCCGGTGGCTTTGCCCTTGCTGCCGCTCCAGCTGCCGGTGGGCAGCGTGTA
>CAXTFI010000019.1:24550-35907 GCA_964243255.1 uncultured Hymenobacter sp. | reverse complement strand
TACACCGGCAAAAACATGTTTATTGACACGGCCGGCCGCGTGGAGAAATTCCGCACCCGCTACGCCAACAAAACGCAAAGCAGCGCGGGCAAAGAATAGCTGTCAGTTAAGCTATTGGTTGCTAGCCCTGTCGGCTATCGAATTTTTGAGAAACTCCTTCCGGCACGTTCGGGAGGAGTTTTTTTGCTTCCTGCTGCTTAGGCTCGTCGGCGTATTTTTGCCTGTTGGCCGCGTGAAGATATTTAATAACTAGCTGATAAAGATGCACTTACTATTGTTCGACGACCTGGCCATCCGGCCGCATCTACTGCCGCTTACGTTTACGCGGCCGGTGGCAGCGCTGCGCTGCGGCATCCTCACCATAGCCGAAAAGTGGCAGCACCGGCTGGGCGCGGCCACCGTGGGCTACCTCACGCAGCCGTATTTGCAGGCCAAGTTTCCAGCTGGCAACGTGGCCGGCCCCGCGCTGGTAGTGAATGGCGCCGTGTGCCCCGATGACCTGCTGGCCCGCCAGGTGCTGGCCCTCGCGCCCGGCCAGGGCCTGTACTGCGACAGCACGCTGGTGGCCGCCCACCTCGCCGATGCCAGCCAAGTGGCCGAATTAATTCAGGATGGCCTGCGCGCGCAGCGCGAAGTAGCTGAGCCTGTGGTGGTTATCGACCGGCCGTGGCAGCTGTTTCTGCGCAACGGCGTCGAAATTCGGCGCGATTTTGCCTTGCTCACGGCCGGGCGCACCTCGCAGCCGGTGGGCGATGCGCACACCATCGTGTACGCGCCCGAAAACATATTTATCGAACCCGGCGTGAAGATTCGCGCCGCTATTCTCAACGCCGAGGAAGGGCCTATTTACCTGGGCAAAAACTCGCAGGTGCACGAGGGGGCCATTATTAAAGGCCCGCTGGCCTTGTGCGAAGGCAGCCACATCAACTCGGGCGCCAAGATGCGCGGCGACAACACCGTGGGGCCTTTTTCCAAGGTGGGGGGCGAAGTAGGCAACAGTATCTTGCTGGGTTACAGCAACAAAGGCCACGATGGCTACCTGGGCAACTCGGTCATTGGCGAGTGGTGCAACCTGGGGGCCGACACCAACACCAGCAACCTCAAAAACAACTATGCGCCCGTCAAGGTCTGGAGCCACGTCGCCGGCCGCTTCGTGAACACCGGCCAAACATTCTGCGGCCTTATGATGGGCGACCACAGCAAGTGCGGCATCAATACCATGTTCAACACCGGCACGGTGGTGGGCGTGGGGGCCAACATCTTCGGGGCGGGCTTCCCGCGCCAGTTCATCCCGAGCTTTAGCTGGGGCGGCCCCGCGGGCTTCGAAACCTTCCGCCTGCCCAAAGTAGCCGAGGTGGCCGAGCGCGTGATGGCGCGGCGCGGGCTAACGTATGATGCAGTGGAGCAGGGGGTTATGGAGGAGGTGTTTAGGCAAACGGCGGGCGACCGGGTGTGGGATAGTAAAAGTTAGTAAATGGTTTAGGGTCTTTTATGGGATACAGACTAAGGCGAGATTCGTAAATTAAAAAGCATTAGGCTGAACTTACTGTGACACATCAATCAGGATGATTTTGCTTATGAACAGTATCAAACAATCAGAAATAAGAAATCCTGAAAAGACAGACATATCGGTTATGTCAGGCGTCGTTTCATATCTGTTTTTGACAGCACCAGTCACTTGGATTCTATCTATATCAAGCTTAGGCGGCATGGGCTGGCTATGGGGTGCTACACTTGGGATAGCCCTTTTTCTACTTTTTGGCCTACGCGCTTATAGAGCGAGTTGGGTACAGTGGGGGCTGTTTCTGTTTTCCTTAGTAATCTGGGCCTTAGCAGTTAACATGATTAAGTCGCATTTTGGTAACGGCATGTGCTAATGCAGTTCAAAGACATCCCCAACCAAACCGACCTCAAGCAGGTGCTGCGCCAATCGGTGCAGCGCGGGCATGTGGCGCACGCGCAGCTTTTTCGCGGGGCCGAGGGCTCGGCGGCGCTGGCGCTGGCCCTGGCCTACGCCCAGTACCTCAACTGCGAGGGCCGCGCCGCCGATGCCGACGACAGCTGCGGCCACTGCCCGGCTTGCTTGAAAATCAAGAAGCTGGCGCACCCCGACCTCAACTTTATTCTGCCCACTACCACCACCAAAGCGGTGCCCAAGGATGCCACCAGCGGCAAGTTTATGGCCGACTGGCGCACCTTTCTGGCCGAAAGCCCCTACCAGGGCTTCAACGACTGGATGCAGCACATCGGGGCCGAAAATAAGCAAGGCAGCATCTCGAAAGAAGAAGCTGGGCAGCTGCTTAAGCTGGTGTCGCTCAAGGCGTTCGAGGCCGCGTACAAAATTGTTATTCTGTGGCTGCCCGAGCTGATGCACCCGGCCGCCGCCAATGCCGTGCTCAAGCTGCTGGAAGAGCCGCCGCCCGCCACGGTGTTTTTGCTGGTTACCAACGAGGCTGAGCGGTTGCTGCCCACCATCCTCAGCCGGGTGCAGTCGGTGGTGGTGCGTCCGTTTTCGGAAGATGACATAACTGCCTATATAGTAACGCACTATCACGTACCCGAAACCAAAGCCCGGCAGGTAGCGCAGCTGGCCGAGGGCAACCTCGGGGCCGCCATCGCCAGCCGCGAGCAAAGCGCCGACCACGACTACGCCGACTTCTTTATCAAGTGGATGCGTAAGTGCTATGGCCTGAAAATGAGCGATGTACTAGCGCTGGCCGATGAGTTTCAGAAAATGGGCCGCGAAAACCAGAAGGAGCAGCTCAGCTTCTCGCTGGGGCTGCTGCGCAAGGTGCTGCTCTACGGCCTCGACCCGCAGCTGGTGCCGTACCTACCCATCGGCGAGCTGCAGTTTGTGCAGGGCTTCAGCAAGTTTGTGACCGTGCGCAACGCCAACCAGCTCACCGAGGAGTTGAATACGGCCCACTACCACATCGAGCGCAACGCCAACCCCCGCATGGTTTTCGTAGATGCCTCGCTGCGCATGGGCCAGCAACTGCGCCAGCCGCAGTAGCGCGAAGTTTCACTTCGCGCTACTTCTCCAACCTTATATAATGCGCCGCTCTCTGCCTTTTTTAGTAGCCACCAGCCTGGGCCTTAGCCAGCCAGCACAGGCGCAAATTGGGCCGCCGCCGCCGGCCCCCGTAGCGGCCGATAATACGGGCATTCACCAGGGGCGCTTTATTGGGGTAGTAGTAGGCACCACGGTGGTTTATGCACTGACTTCCTACTTCTTAGGCAAAACCTGGTATACCAAGCGCGTGCCGTTTCACGCATTTAACGACAACGGCGAGTGGCTGCAAATGGACAAGGTGGGCCACGCCACCACGTCCTACGCCATCAGCCGGGGCGAGTACGAGCTGTTTCGCTGGAGCGGCGTCAACGAGCGCGCCTCGGTGCTCACCGGCGGCCTCATTGCGCTGCTCTACCAAACCACCATCGAGCTGTTTGACGGCCGCTCCGAGGGCTGGGGCTTCTCGAAGGGCGACATGGCCGCCAACTTCACCGGCGTGGCCCTTTTTATGGGGCAGCAGTACGGCTTTGGCGAGCAGAAAGTGGGTTTGCGCTACGGCTGGCGCCAGAGCATTTACCCCAAGTACCGCCCCAACCTGCTGGGCCCCAGCACGGGCAGCCAAATGCTGAAGGACTACAACGGCCAGCAATACTGGCTGTCGCTGAACCTGGCCTCGGTGCTGCCGGTGGGGCCGTCGTTTCCGCGCTGGCTCAATCTTGATGTGGGCTACAGCGGCAGCGGCATGACGGGCGGCCACGCTAACCCGCCCTACTTCGGGGCCGATGGCAAGGAGGTAAAATTCACCCGCTACCGGCAGTTTTACCTCTCGCCCGACATCAACCTGGCCCGCCTGCCGGGCATCAATGGCCACGGGGCGCAGCCGCTGGTGAGCGCCGGGCAGTTCTTTAAAATACCGGCTCCCTCCCTAGAATTCAATCGGTTAAATGGCCTGCGCTTTCACCCGCTGCTGTTGCCTAAAGACTAAGCGCAAAGTTTCGCAGAGTGGGCAAAGTTTCGCAGTGGCGAACTCCAGACTTTGCGAAACTTTGCCCACTCTGCGAAACTTTGCGTTAAAAAAGATATGATTTCGACTCCCATCCGCCTCGCCACCCGCGCTTCCCGCCTCGCCCTTTGGCAAACTGAGCACGTGGCAGCCCTACTCAACCAGGCCGGGCTGCCCACCGAAATAGTGCCCATGCAAACCACCGGCGACCAGGTGCTCGACCGTTCGCTGGCCAAAATAGGAGCCAAGGGCGTCTTTACCGAAGAGCTGGAAGAAAGCCTGCGTCGTGGCGAAACTCACTTGGCCATTCACTCGGCCAAAGACGTGCAAAGCACCATCCCGCCCGACCTGGAGCTGCTGGCTTTTCTGGAGCGCGAGCAGGTCAACGACGTGGTTATCAGCTTTCAGGAAGATTTTGATATCAGCAAGCCGGGCATTTTGCTGGGCACCAGCAGCACCCGCCGCAAGGCCCTGCTGCGCCGCTTCTACCCGCTGGCCAACACGGCCGAAGCGCGCGGCAACCTCCAAACGCGCCTGCGCAAGCTGCAGGAGGGCCAGTACGATGCCCTGGTGCTGGCCTACGCCGGCGTGCACCGCATGGGCTACGACAACCTCATCCGGCACACGCTGCCCGCCGATAAGTTTGTGCCGCCCGTGGGCCAGGGCAGCATCGCGGTCGAAAGCTCACGCTTTTTGGATAATAGCTTGAAAGACAAGATAAAGCAGGCCCTCGACCACGCCGCCACCCACCGCTGCCTGCTGGCCGAGCGCGCCTTTTTGCGCACCATGGAGGGCGGCTGCAGCATCCCGTCCTTTGCTTTGGCTACTTATGATGAGGCCGGCGATATTCGCCTGCACGGTGGCCTCATTAGCCTCAGTGGCGAAGAATACATCGACTTTGTGCAAACTGCGCCTGCCGCGCAGGCCGAGGGCCTGGGCATGGCCGTGGCCGACTACGTGCTGGGCCACGGCGGCACCGCTATTTTGGCCAGCATCCGCGAGCATCGGGGTGAGTTGTAGCCGCCTGCATACCCTAAAAGCTATTTTATCGTTCTTTAAGCTGCCTCAACTCACTGCCCATGAACTGTAGTTTTCGCCTGCGTTACCTCGTCGCTATTGCCCTCGGGCTGCTGGCCAGCGGGCCGGTCCTGGCCGCTAAGAAGCCCAAAACCAGCCGAAAAGACGCGGTCGTAACCATCAGCACCAGCTTGGGTGATATTCGGCTTATCTTGTTCAGCGACACGCCGTTGCACAAAGCTAATTTCTTGAAAAAAGCCACCGACGGGTTTTATAATGGCACCACGTTTCACCGCGTCATTCCTAACTTTATGGTGCAGGGCGGCGACCCTAATTCCAAGGACAACGACCCTACCAACGATGGCCAGGGCCCGCCCAACGAGCCCACCATTCCGGCCGAGCTGGTGCCCGCGCACAAGCAGGATTACGGGGCCGTAGCCGCTGCCCGCCAGGCCGATTTTGTTAATCCGCAGCGGGCCAGCAGCGCCAGCCAGTTCTACATCGTCGAAAACCACCAAGGCACGCACTTTCTGGACGGGCAGTACACGGTATTCGGGCAGGTTATTCAGGGCCAGGAGGTTATCGATAAAATAGCTGCCCTGCCCAAAGATGGCCGCGACCGCCCCCTCACCGACCTGCGCATGACGATGAGGGTGGAAAGCCTTAAGAAGAAGAAAATCAGCCAGTTGTACGGGTACACTTACTAGCTGCCCATGAAAGTGCTCCTTACCGGTTCCAACGGCTTACTAGGTCAAAAGCTGGTGGCCCTGCTGCACCAACTGCCCGGCGTGGAGCTGGTGGCCACGGCCCGCGGCACCAACCGCCTGGCGGCCCATTACCCGGCCCTGCGCTTCCTCCCGCTCGACGTGGCCGACCCTGCCCAGGTGCAGCACGTGCTGGCGCAAGAGCAGCCTAGCCACCTCCTTCACACCGCCGCCCTCACGCAGGTAGACGACTGCGAGCTAAACCAAGCCGCCTGCTGGCTCCAAAACGTGACGGCCGTGGAGCACCTGGCCGCCGCCTGCGCCCAGCTCAGCATCCACCTCACGCACCTCAGCACCGACTTCATCTTCAACGGCGAGGAGGCTTTGCTAACGGAGGATGCTCAGCCTGACCCCATTAGCCACTACGGGGCCAGCAAGCTGGCCGCCGAGCGCGTGGTGCAGCGTACGGCCGGGCTGCGCTGGGCCATTGCCCGCACGGTGCTCGTGTACGGCACCAGCGCCGCCGGGGGCCGCAGCAACCTCGTGCTCTGGGTGCGCGATTCACTCCTTAAAAAGCAGCAAATCAAGGTGGTAGACGACCAGTGGCGCACGCCCACCCTGGCCGAAGACCTGGCCCAGGGCTGCTGGCTGCTGGCCCGGCAGTCGGCCCTGGGCATATACCACCTCAGTGGCCGTGAGCTGCTCACGCCCTACCAGATGGCCCAGCAGGTAGCGGCCACTTTTGAGCTTGATTCTTCTTTGCTACAACGCGTTGATAATCAAATATTTACGCAGTCCGCTCGCCGCCCGCCCCGCACCGGCTTTCGCATAGACAAAGCCGAGCGGGAGCTAGGCTACCAGCCGCATTCTTTTGCCGAGGGCTTGGCCTTGGTAAAGCAGCAGCTTGCCCTCATGCAGTAGCTGCGCGGAGGCAGGCAAGCAAAAAGCCCGCTGGCATTGCCAGCGAGCTTTTTCTGCTATAAGCCTTCCGCTTCTAAATACTCGAAGAAAAATAATTGGACATTGATAAGAGGAATGATTTTCCCATTGTATAGCTATTATTGTTAGTATGTGCTAAATTGTCTGTTGAAAGTGTGCCTATTCAAGGGTAACTTTTGCAAAAATTGTCTAAGTAAGCGTTCTACAGCTGCTCGGGCCATTCGCCAATGAGCAGGCCACCAACCAAGATGGCCGTGCGCTGGCGTAGGGCCAACTCACCCAGGGCGCGGGGTATTACTTGCCCATCAAGGGTAGTAAAATCGCGGCCAGCTGCCAGGGAGGTATAAGTGCCAGCTGAAGCACCGGAATGCGTTGAGCTTTGCCGGGAAGCATAAGATGGTTTCATGTGTGAAGTAATAGTTGGTGATGAGATAAGGGACATTGAGTAGTGCTAGCGTATAAATCTGATACAAGATTAACGGGTGCCTTGCCCTTATAAAAGGACATAAACGACCTTTTTGTGACATTATAAAAACTGGTTTGCATGGAATAAATGATAAAATTATATTGAAAAAATACAAATAACATCTAATTCCTCCTTTTTAATAACGTCTAATTAGCTGATAGTTAGGCTTTTGCATTAATTGGATAAGAAATGCACGATTCTGATTTACGGGTGGTTTATGACAACAGCTACTAGCTAGGTGGCAATGGCTAGGCTTAATTACCGCGGCTTTGAGCCAAAAATCTGGCTATTTGTTGCAGCGAAAGCAGCGTTAGCAGCAGCGCCAAGCCCGGCCCGGCTGCCACCCACCAGGCAGTAGGCGCCTGCCGGACAGTTGCCAGTAGCCCGCCCCAGCTCACCACATCGGGCGCCTGCCCAATGCCCAGAAAAGCCAGCGCGCTCTCCAGCCCTATCAGCCCCGCCAAACTGAGTGGAGCGAAGGCCCAGAGTGGCTGGCAGGCGTGTGGCAACGCATGGTGCCACCAAATGCGGCCCGTGGGCAGGCCACTGGCCCTGGCTGCCTCCATAAAAGGCTGCGCCCGCACCCGCAGCATTTGGGCGCGCACTAGCCGCGCGGGCTCGGGCCAGGCCACCAGGGCCAGCACGCCCAGCAGCTGCCCCTGCGTGAGGGGGGCGCCAGCGGCCAGCGCCACCAGCAAAATGAGGCGGGGCACCGCGCCCAGCAGCGTGGTAGCGCCGAGCACCAAGCCATCAAGCGGTAGTGCAACCGTGAGCCCCAGCTGACGCCCCACTGCCCGCCGCCCAAAAAATGCTAGTAGCAACGTGCTGATTAGCAATAAAATAAAGATAAGATAACCTGGCAGCGCCAGTGCCCACCAGGCCAGGGCCAGCAGCCCAGTGACGGCCGCCAACGGCAGCCGCAGCCGGTTGCCCCAAAAGCCAGCTGCGGCTCCCGCCAGGGCTCCGAGTAGCGTGGCGAGCCCCACGGCGGGCAGGCTGAGCGCCAGCAGCCGTTGGGCCCCTGCCACCAGGCCGGTCAGCACATCGCGCCCCAGCGGGTCGGTGCCGAGGTAGTGGGCGGGGGCGGCGCTGCTCCAGGTGGGCGGCGCGGCCATGTGCAGCAAATCGGGGGTAGCGGCAGCGTAGGGCAGGGAAAGCCAGGGAGCCAACAGCCCGGCCGCGCCCACCAGCCCGAGCCAGGCCAGGGCCAGCCAGTAGCCAGGCTGCGCAAAAAAGGAGGGCGGCGCAAGCTTCATGCGGTGGGGCGCAGGCGGGGGTCGGCCAGAAAATACAACACATCGGCCAGCGCCAGGCTCAGCAGCCGCACTGCCGCGGTGAGCAGCACCCCGCCCACAACCAGGGGATAGTCGTGGGCCGCCGCGGCTTCGGCCAGCAGGCGCCCGCTGCCGGGCAGGGCAAAGAGCACCTCTACAACCACGGTGCCAGCTACCAGCGTCGGCAGCAGCTCGGTGAGGGTGGTGAGCAGCGGCAGCAGGGCATTGGGCAGGGCATGCCGCCACAGCATAGCCTTGGTGGTGAGCCCTTTAGCGCGGGCCGTGGCGGCATAGCCCGTGGCCGCCTCTTCGCGCAGGGCGGCTGCCAGCGGGAGCGCCAGGCCAGGCAGCACCGCCAGCACCAGGCTGAGCAAGGGCAGCGCCGCGCGCGCCAGCCAGTAGCCCAGCGCCGGCAGGCCGCTGGGTAGCTCACCGTCTGGGGCGCTGGCTGGCAGCAGGTTGAGCACATCGGGGTTGGCAAACAAAAGCAGCAAAATCAGCGCGAGCAAAAAAAGCGGCATCACTTGCAAGGCGGCCAGGGCCGTGCGCACCAGCGCCGGCAGCCAGCCGGTCGGCGTGCGCGCCAGGTAAAGCCCCAGCCCCAATGCCACCGCCACCGCGAGCCCCGCAGCCGCGGCGGCCAGGGGCAAGCTATACGCCAGGGCGTGCGCTAGCAGGGTTGTCACGGGCTGGCCATCGCGGTACGACTGGCCCAGGTTGCCGTGCAGCGCCTGGGCGGCCCAGCGGTGGTATTGGTTGTGCCGGCCATTCCAGCGCCAGCTAACCGGGGGGCCGGGCACGCGCGACACGTAGAAGACGGGCTCGGCCAGGCCCAGGCGTTGGCGGAAGGCCTGCTGGGCAGTGGCCTGCGTGGCCACGGAGTGAGCCTGGGCAGATGACGGGCGGCTCAGGTCGCCGGCTTCGCTGAGCGCCACTTGCTCGGGGCCGCCGGGCAGCCCGCGGCTCAGCACAAAAACCAGGGAAGCAATGCCCCAGGCCGCCAGGGCAGCGCGCCCGAGCCGGGCCAGTAGCCACCGCGCCATACTAGCGCGGGCTGGGGTGGAGGGTATCGGCCACGGCCCACGACAGGGCGGTGGCGGCATAGCCGGGCTTTAGCCCCGAGGCCACCACGTGCCGCAGCTGCCGGCTAACGGCCATGCGATAAGGCAGAAAGAAAAGCGGCACCAGGGGCATTTCCTCCCGCATCATGGCTTGAAACCGCCGCAGCAGCAGGCGCTTGCGCCGTGGGTTGCCTTCGGCCAGCAGGCTCATCAGCAGCTGGTCGGTCGCCGGTTGCCCAAACCCCGTCCAATTGTCAGACCCCACCGCGGCCGAGTGCAGCAGGGTCGTGAAATTAAAACTCATGGGGCTGCCTTTTATCAGGCTGATGTACAGGTCAAAATCGCCCGCTTGCAGGTTGCCGGTGAGCACCGAGTTCTCAGTAGGTAGCAGCGTAACCGGAATGCCTACCTGCGCGGCCGCGGCCTGAAACTGAAGCGCTATCGTGGTAAAAGTAGCTTCCTGCGTACGGTAGTGCAGCGTTAAGGCCAGGGGCAAGTTTGTGCCCGGCTGCTGCCAGTGCCCATCGGGCTGGCGCTGCCAGCCCGCCTGGCGCAGCAAAGCGGTTGCTTGGGCCGGGGCGTAAGCAAGCAGCGGCAGGCTATCGTTGTAAAATGGGTTGCTGGGAGCAAGCAAGCCTACCGTGCGGCTGCCCTGGCCCAGCTGCGTGGCGGCGAGTAGCCCAACCGGGTCAAAAAGCCGGCTGAGCGCCTGGCGCGTTCGCTTATCGTGCAGGGCCGGCCGCCGGGTGTTAAAGCCGGCCATCAGCACCGTGTACGAGGGCTTGGTATAGAACGCAAACTCCTGCTGGGCAGCTTTAGAGCCCTGCAGCTGCTGAAAAAGGCGCGCCGGTATCTGCGCGTACACGTCCAGCTCGTGGCGGCGCAGGGCGAGTACGGCCGCCGCATCATCGGGCACAACAACAAATGCCAGCTGCTGGGCCCGCGCTTGCAATACAAAGGGCGCGGGCCGCAGGGCATCGGCCCACCAGTGTGCCTTGCGCTGAAAACGCAGGCGCTGGTTGGTTTCCCAGGCTACTAGCCGGTAGGGGCCACAGCCGGGCAGGTGCTCGGGCTGGTGCGCCAGGTTGGCCTGCCGGTAGCGGTGGGCCAGGGCAGCCACGAGGGGCGCAGCCGGCCGGCCGAGGGGCCAATCTTGCAGCGTGGCCAGCGACATGCTGCGCAGGGTGTGCGCCGGGTCAAGGGCATTTTCGGGGAGAATGGAAAAGTCGCCCGAGGCATTACGTAACTCGGCACCCTGGCCGCGGCACACCAGCACAAAGTGGCGCAAGTCGGCCGGGTCGATTCGGACTTGCCGGATAAACCCAAACTGGGCGCGGCTGCTTTCGGTGGGCAGCCCCCGGCACTGCATCAGCTTTAGGGTGAAGGCTACGTCGGTGGCGAGCACCGGCCGCCCGTCATCCCAGGTGGCCGCGGCGCGAAGCCGGTAGTCAAATAGCGTCAGCGAATCGCCGATTAGCTGGGTAGCTGGCAGCTCCTGAGCCAAGGCAGGGGCAAAAGTACTATGCTGATAATCAACCTGTAAAAGTGCCAGATGCAGTAAGCTAACGGCATCAATCGCACTCTGATTAGGCAGGGTCAGCGGGTCCAGCGTTTCGGGGTCGCGGGCCCAGCGAATACGAATGGGATTGGCAGCTTGTTTAGCAGGGGGCGTTGAGCAAGCACCTAGAAGTAATACGATTAGCGCAAGCAAGCCACCAAGCCAGAAATATCTCATCTAACAACGGCAGAAAAAGGCCGTCGGCAAGTTAGGCAAGAGCAGCTTATCAGGCCAGCATCGGCAGCTTAGTTAGCTTAACCAATGATGTCGTTGCCCCAGCCGCTGCCACCCACGTTAGCCGCGATGTCGTTACCCCAGCCAC
>CAXTFI010000019.1:0-24450 GCA_964243255.1 uncultured Hymenobacter sp. | reverse complement strand
TACCGCCTACGTTGGCTGCGATATCATTGCCCCAACCGCTGCCACCCACGATGTCGTTGCCCCAGCCGCTGCCACCCACGTTAGCCGCGATGTCATTACCCCAGCCACTACCGCCTACGTTGGCTGCGATATCATTGCCCCAACCGCTGCCACCCACGATGTCATTGCCCCAGCCACTACCGCCTACGTTAGCCGCAATATCATTACCCCAGCCGCTACCGCCTACTACGTTAGCCGCAATATCATTGCCCCAGCCACTGCCACCCACAATGTCATTACCCCAGCCGCTGCCGCCTACGTTGGCTGCGATATCATTGCCCCAGCCACTACCGCCCACGATGTCATTACCCCAGCCGCTACCGCCTACTACGTTAGCGGTGATGTCATTGCCCCAGCCACTACCACCTACGTTAGCCGCGATATCATTGCCCCAACCACTGCCGCCTACAATGTCATTGCCCCAGCCACTACCGCCTACGTTAGCCGCAATATCATTGCCCCAACCGCTGCCGCCTACGTTGGCCGCGATATCGTTGCCCCAACCGCTGCCGCCTACGTTAGCGGTGATGTCGTTGCCCCAGTTGTTACCGCTGGCTTTGGCTGCCGGCGCACCCGTAACATCATTGCCCCAGCCACTGCCGCCTACGTTGCTAGCGGGCTGGCTGATGGTGTCATTGCCCCAACCGCTACCACCTACGTTACTAGTGGGCTGGCCAGCGATGGTTGCGAATTGGAAAAGGGCGAGGGTGATGAGCTCAAACATGGTAGAGGAGAGAGAGTAAGGTGAATTCCTGATACAAATTTCTCCGTTGCTCCCCCCTCCTGAAAGGACAAAGCCATTGCGGCTGTGACAATGACTAATTCAAGTTTATCTTGTATTTATCCAATAAATATTTTAAAAATCACTCTTAAGTAGTAGGTAGCTATTAAGAGGACCACTTTCACGGCTGCGAAAAACGCGCGAAATGTGACATCCTACCGTGTAAATTGCGCATACCATAGCACGATGCAAAGGTTGACTAACTATTGAACCCTCACAAGGACAATCTGCCACTTTTTAAGTAGCCGCTTTTTACCTGTCTGGGTGAAGCAAAATCCCATTTAAACGACGCTAGAGCACTTTTTTAATGAAAGAGATTGCGAATTTGGCGCGAATTGTGACATTGCGTCGTACCAGGCAGCGACCACTACTTGATTTGGATGCCGCTCGCCTGGGTAAAGAGGAAAGGATGATGCAGGAAGTGGCTACCAACCCGGAAGTTACTGCCATTCAGCTTACTAAGTCACTTTACGGGGCAAATTCGGCCAGTAACCAGGCAGCCATGCGCCAATTGCGGGCCAGGGTACAGGATAAGCTGCTGAACCACCTGTTTTTTTTAGACCATTCTGACTCCCGCTTTCTGGTATCGCGGCGCTACGAGGTCGAATGTTTGGATTTGCTGCACAAGGTGACTATTCTCTTCTTGGAAGGCGAATACACCCTGACGGAGCGCCTGCTGCGGCGCTGTGTGCGACTAGCCGCTCAAAGCGATTTTACTACTTATGAAGAGCAGGCCGTGCAGAAGCTGCGGTCTATTTACGCGGCGCAGCGCCAACAAAGCAAGTACGATGAGGTAAACGAAAGACTATTGGCGCTCAGGCAGATACTTGCGGTGGAGCAAGAGGCCGAGCAAATCCATCTTATTGTAATTCTGGGCCACGAGCAGGCCGTAGCTAAGCGCCGGGCGGTGCAGCTTAGAATGCCCGAGTATCTGGCCCGGCTCGAAGAGCTTTATAAGCTGGCTCCCACGTTTGCCACGTTTTCGGCGCTATACCGGGTGCGGCTGGCTGACGCCGGGCTAACCGGCCGCTACCAGGATATTATTGAGGAGACAGCGGCGGCGACCGCCTTGCTGCAGGAGGGCAAAATAAACGCCCGGCGCTTCGACCAGCGCTTCAACCAGTTTATGAACGTGTATGCGCACCTGCGCGGCCGGCAGCCCGAGGCGGGCCTCAAACTGGCCGAGGCATTTGCAGAGACTATCCACCCTACTTCCAGCAACTGGTTTTACTTCTACGAGCATTACTTACTCCTGGCCCTGCACGCGCGGGAGTACGACTCGGCCCTGGTGCTGCTGCACACAGCCCAGAAAAACCCGTCGTATGGCAAGCAGCGGCCAGCGGCTCTTGAGCGCTGGGAATTGCTGGAGGCCTACACCGAGCTGGTGCTGCCCGCTGAGCACCTGCCCCCGCGCCGCCGCAATCAGCTGGCCGTGTTTGCGGCGCTCACGGTGCCCGAGTACAGCCGCGATAAGCGGGGCTACAACGTAGCCATCCTCGTCTTTCAGCTGGTGCACTACTTGCAGCAGCGCTTGCTGGAACCGGTGCTGGTGCGCCTCGAGCGGCTGCGCAAATACCAGCAGCGCCACCTGCGCGATGCCGCTACGCTGCGCAGCCGCACGTTTCTGCGGCTGCTACTGCTGCTGCCAGAGGCCGAGTTTGACCCCCAGGAGCTAACCCAGCGCGACACGGCCCTGCTGGCCACGCTGCGGCAGGCGCCCCTGGCGGGCGAAGCCGACGCGGAGGTAGAGTTTATTCCGTACGAAAACCTGTGGCAGCTGATACTGAACGTGTTGCGCCAGGGCGGGCCGCAGTAGCGCCGGCTAGGGCTCCACTACCACCTCCTGGCTCACGCAGTTGCTGGCTGCGCACGCGCCGGGGCCGTAGCCGCGCAGGCTCATGCGCACCGGAAAGCGGCCCGCCTTGCGAAAGCTGTGCTCGACCCGCCGGCCCTGCTGAATGAAGCCATCGCGAAAATCCCAGATAACGACCACCGACTGGCAGTCGGGCAGCACCGAATCGAGGGCGTCGAAGGCCACGGGCTGCCCCACGCGCGCCTTGAGGGTGGGACCCGTGCTGAAGTTGAGCACGGGCTTGCGCAGCAGGTCCACGTCGAAGGTTTTTTCGGCGTGGCGCACTTCGCCGGTGGCAGGCACTACCACATCGAGCACCACTTGGTAGCGCGCGCGCGCCGCGTAGCAGTGCGTGATGGTGAGGCCGGTGAGCGTGGTGCCGTCGCCCATGTTCCAGCGGTATTCGAGGGGCCCGGCGGCGGGGTCCACTGAGCGGCTGGCATCAAAATCGACGCAGAGCTCGGCGGGTTGCAGCGGCCCGCAAGTGGCCGCCGCGGTGTCGGCGGGCGTGGTTTGGGCGTGGGCCCCGGCGGCGGCCAGGGCCAGCGCCGCCGCTAGCAGAATAGAAAAAGAGCGCACCACAAAACGAGTTAGCGTGAGAGAAAGGCGGGGCTGGCCACGCCGCTACAACTTGTTGAGGCGCTGTAACAGCCCGCGCATATACGTCTGGCCCACCGGAATATGCTTATCTCTGATAAGCAGCGAGTTATCCTCCAGAGCCTGCACGTAATCGATGTTGATAATAAACGAGCGGTGCACCCGCACGAAGCGCTGAGACGGAAATTTTTCCTCAATGGCGCGCATCGTGCTGTATACAATGAGCTTGCTGCGGCTCGTGACGAGGTGCACGTAGTCGCCAAGGGCCTCCACGTAGAACACATCGGCAAAATCGACGCGCACCAGCTTGGTATCCACTTTTACGAACGTGAATTCGGGGTTGCTGCCCGCGGGCAGGGGCAGCACGTCGGCGGCCTCGGTAGTGCGCTGGGCCGTGATGGCTTCCAGCACCTTGTTGGCAGCCTGCAGGAAGCGCGGGTAGGAGAGGGGCTTGAGCAGGTAGTCGGCCACGGCAAACTCAAAGGCCTGAACTGCATATGATTGGCTGCTGGTGATGAGCACCACCTGGGGCGGGTCGGGCAGGGCGCGCAGCAGGTCGAGGCCCGACATCAGGGGCATCTCGACATCCAGAAACAACACGTCAAAGGCCTGGGTACGAAGCACTTCGGCCGCCTCAATGGCGCTGGTGCACGCGGCGGAGGCTTCCAGAAAAGGCGTGTTGCTGATGCAGTTGCTCACCACCTGCACCGAGAGGGGGTCATCATCGACGACCAGGCAGCGCAGGGGAGCAGTGGGAGGCGTATCGGATTCAGTAGTGGAAATGGACATAGAGCAGCTACAAAGTTCAGCCAAACATACTAAGCAAATGTAGGTGCTAAGGGCCTAGCACTACCCGGCGCTAGGTGAAATAAGCCAGCCGGTGGGTTGAGCCATGGCCTAGCAGCCCAGGTACTTGCTCAGGTGCGGGCCTGCAGCTGCGGGTAGAGCTGGCCCAGCTGCTGCCGCACCGTCTGGAGCAGGGGCTCGCAGTAGGGGCAATCGGGCAGGCTGGCGCTGCGCTCCAGCTCATCGAGCTGGGCATGCAGGCCCGGCACGCCAAAGTACGCCACCTGCCCTTTGAGCTTGTGGGCCGTGGCGGCCAGGGTGGCCCGGTCGTGGGGATAGGCGGCGGCCAGTAGCTGCTCCTGGGCGGGGGCTTCGGTCAGAAATGTATTGACAATCTGACTGATAAAGCTGGCATTGCCACCCGATAGCTCTTCCAGTTGCTGCCAGTTGGGGTGCAGGGTGGGCGGGGGGCTGGGCGGCAGCGGCGCGGGCGCGCCGGGGGCCGCGTCGGGCACCAGCCGGCCGGTAAAGTGGGCCAGCCGGGCGTAGAGCACGGCCGGCTCAAAGGGCTTGGCCAGGATGTCGTTCATGCCGGCTTCCAGGGCCATGCTGCGGTCTTCGGGCAGCACTGAGGCCGTGAGGCCGATGATGGGCAGTTGGGCCGCGCTGGGGTAGTGCTGGCGCAGGGCGCGGGCAGCCCCGTAGCCATCGAGCACCGGCATCTGAATGTCCATAAACACGGCGTCGAAGGGCTCGGTAGCGGCGAGCACGCACTCGACAGCGAGGCGGCCATTTTCAGCGATGACGACCTGCACATTCCATTTTTCCAGGGTTTTGCGAGCCACCAGCTGGTTGAGGCGATTGTCTTCGGCCACCAGCACGCGCAGGGCGGGCTCGAAGGCGGGCAGCGGGCCCGCCACGCTATTAAGCAGCGCCTGCCGGGCGTCGGCCACGGGGTAGGTCAGCTCAAAATAAAACTGCGAGCCCACGCCTTCCTCGCTGCGCACGCCCAGCTGGCCGCCGTGCAGCTGCACCAGGCTGCGGGCAATGCTCAGGCCCAGGCCAGTGCCACCAAACTCGCGGGTGGTGCTGGCATTGGCCTGCGAAAAATCTTCAAAAATGGCCCCTAGCTTATTGGCCGCAATGCCAATACCGGTGTCTTGCACCTCAAAGCGCAAGGCCACGCGGCCGGCCTCGGCGGCCGGGCCGGGGGCGGGGGCCACGCGCACCGTTACGCCGCCCCGGCGGGTAAATTTGAGCGCATTGCTAACCAGGTTCACCAACACCTGCTGCAAGCGCACGGGGTCGCCGATGATGGCAAGGGGCACATCATCAGCTACTTCTACGCGCAGGTCGAGCCCTTTGCTATCGGCGGCATAGCGAAAGAGCGTGCTCAGCCCACGCACGGCGTCGGGCAACCGAAAGGGTACCTGCTCCAGCGTTAGCTTGCCCGCTTCCATCTTCGAGGAATCGAGGATGTCATTAAGAATCACTAGTAAATTTTGCGACGATGAGCCAATAGCCGTTAAGTATTCACTCTGCTCGAGGTTGGTAGGGGTTTGCTGAAGCAGATTGGTGAGCCCAATTACGGCATTCATCGGCGTGCGGATTTCGTGGCTCATATTAGCCAGAAACTGGGCTTTGGCCCGGCGCGAAGCCTCGGCCGCATCGCGGGCAATGAGCAGCTCGCCGTTCATCTGCTCAATAGCCGTATTTTTTTGGCGTAGCTCACTCGTGCGCACCAGCACGGTGCGCTCCAGCTGCGCCTTTTGGCGGCGCAGCACGCCTTCGCGGGTGCGCACCACGGCCACCAGCAGCGCGGCCAGCGCCAGCAGCTCCAGGGCCAGGGCCAGCGGCGTGCGCCACCAGGGCGTGGCAATGCGAAACGTGCGCGCGGCCACCGGGCTCCAGGGCGCGCCCGGCGCGGCGCGCTGCACCTGCGCCTCAAAGGCATAGCTGCCCGCGCCCAGGCCGGCAAACTGCGCTTCGCCCACGGGGCTGGGGTGGCTCCAGTCGTCGGACAGCCCGCGCAGGCGGTAGCGGTAGCGCAACCCGGCTGCCCCACCCGGCGCCAGGCTAATGCCTTGATAGACAAAGCCAATGCGATGCCGGCCGGCGGGCAACTGGCCCAGCGCGGCGGGGCGGCTTTCGCCATCCACTTCGGTGGCTGTGAAGGCCAGGGCGGGCGCGGGCGCTGCTCCCGGCCGCAGGCGCGCCAGCTGGGTTAAGTTGAGGCGCAGCGAGCCCGTGCGGGCGGCTACCCAAGCCAGGCCGGGGCTCAGCGCCGTTTGGGGTAGCAGGTCGCGGGCCAGCTCATCATCGGGGGCCAGGGGCGTGGCTACGTGGTGGGCATCGAGCAGGCTTAGGCCCTGCGGGTGCACCAGTAGCAGGCTGCCAGCCAGCGGCGCGGGCAGGGGCCGCAGGGCCGTAAGGTAGTCGTGGGGTAAGGAGCCGGCGGCCTTGCTCAGGTGTTGCCAGCGGCCCCTGGCGGGCAGGAAATACAGTCCCTGCCCCTCGGTGCCCACCCAGATAGTGCCGGCCGCATCCTCGGCTAGCGTGCTGGCGTCGAGGCCGGCGGCGTTTAGCTTGGTGTAGCTGAACCGGCGCTGCGCTGGCTTCCAGGTAGCCAGGCCCGAATTGTGGGTCGCCACCCAAACCCGCCCGCTACGGTCGGCCAGCAAGGCGTATATACTGTTGTGCAACAAGCCATTGGCTGTAGTAAAGTGCTGGGCGGGCACTAGGCTGGCCGTGGCTTTGGGTGAAAACACGTACACCCCATCGGCGGCCGTGCCCACCCACAGGCCTGAGCCGGGCGCGTAGGCCAGCGCCGTCACGGCCGAGCCCAGGGGCTGGGAAGTATCCGGCCAGGGTTGGGCGGGCTGGCCGGCTGCCGGCTGCACCCGCACGCCCGCCGCAGTGCCCACCCACGCACCCCCACCCAGCGCCGCCGGCCGCGCCAGCACCACCCCAGCGGCGCTGCTCAGCGGGCCACTGGCCCTGGGCCAGCGGCTCAGGTAGCGGTCGGCGTGCTGCCAAAGGCCCTGGCCGGCGGTACCAAACCAGGCGTTGCCTTCACGGTCTTCCAGCAAGCAGGTGGGCACCACCTCGGCGGGCAGGGCCAGGTGATAGCGGCGCCGGTAGGCCCCCAGGCGGGCGGTGTCGGGGGCCGCCGCGCCAATGTGGCCCGGCATGGGGCCGCCGCGCGCGCCGGCCGGAACCGCCCGAAACGGTTGCCCCACTGCCCGCCGCACCGAGCGGCCACCTTGGTCGTGCGCCAGCCAGAGGGCTCCCGTAGCGGGGTCTTGCCACAAGCCGGTAACAAAGTTTTCGGCTAGGCCGTCGCGGGTGGTGAACGTGACGAAGCGGCTGCCATCGTAGCGCACCAGCCCTTCGGCGGTGCCCAGCCAGAGGTAGCCCTGCTGGTCTTGCAGCAGGCAGTAGATGAAGGGCTGCGCCAACCCCTCGGCCGGCCCAAACTGCCGCACGCACGATTGGGGTATTTGGGGAGCCGCGCGCACCGCCGCCTGGGCCAGCACTGGCAGCCCCAATAGCAGCAGCAACCAACACTTTCGAAAGAAGCTGAAATAGAAATAAAAAGGAAGCAGCACGCAGAAAGAAAGGAGAGGCGAGGTAGTAGTAACGTTGGAAAGTTAGCCGGCATGCTACTAAAGAGGAGGTATTTTTGGCCAGATACCGTCCTTTCCGGGCTGAACTTAGGCTTCCGGTCGGCGAGCGTTTAGCATTAAGTTCAAAATACGTGCTATTTTATTGTAATAACTAGTAAGTGTTAAAATTGACTGATACCGCATTAGTAGGGCTTTTATTTGAAATGGACACACCTAGCATATAATAAAAGTAAGTCGAATGGTTTTGACTAGCCGGCTGCTCGTCGGTTATTAGTCCTATAAGCTTGCGGATGCGCCGGCACCAGGAGTCAACTAATAGGCGCGTGGGTAGCTGGTGAGTAGCGTAAATTGTACATCCCCAGGGCTACCTGCTACGCACAAATGCGCGCTGCCCAGTGCCAGCAAACCCAAGTTGGGGCGTCTCGCGCCGCCCTACCAGCTTGTCAGCTTGGTCCTGCCCCAACTTGGGTTAGCAACCGGTTGAGCAGGCGCGACTAGCTTCCCAAACCGGCCCAAGTAGCCCGGCCCGGTACCCGAACTTTTTGCTAGCCTGGGGGTTTGACCAACTACCGTGGCAAATGCCGTAATTTTGTAACTGCCCCGGCGGCTGTTCTGCCCGGTGTTATTTTTATCTTTTTGCTGTACCAACGATGGCTGTTTATCCCGAATACATGGTTGCCCCCATCCGCCAGGACCTGACGGAGGCTGGCTTCGAGCAACTTATGACCCCCGAGGCCGTTGACTCGGCCCTGGCCGGCACCGAAGGTACTGTGCTGGTGGCTGTTAACTCGGTGTGCGGCTGCGCGGCCGGCAAGGCCCGCCCGGCCCTCAAGCTGGCCCTCGCCAACGCCGAGAAGAAGCCCACCAAGCTGGTGACCGTATTTGCCGGCATGGAAACCGACGCCGTGGCCAAAATGCGCGAGCACATGCTGCCTTACCCTCCCTCGTCGCCCTGCATTGGTCTCTTCAAAGATGGCGAGCTGGTGCACATGATTGAGCGCTACCATATCGAAGGCTCCGACCTGATGCGCATTGTAAATAACCTGCAAGGCGCATTCGAAGAGTATTGCTAACCAGACCACAGATTCAAACGGATTTAACGGATTTCGCAGATACGCCCCTGCGGGGCTGATTGGCCGGAAGCTATGTGGTCTGCTACGCTAAAAGACTCCGCTACTAGTGTAGCGGGGTCTTTTGGCTTTAGGGATGGGGCGGCATTTGCACGAACGTGGAACTCTCTCTAAACTGCACGTTATCGAGTCACTACCAGCCAGCTTTACAACGGCTATCCAAGCGGCTCACCCTCTGGCTTTTGTGGTCTTTATGGACTCAGCCCGAATGTCGTCGTGGGGAGACGTGGTAGTAGTTATGCAAAACGGAGTCTGCTTGCCTTACTGCACCACGATGCGGCAACTCAGCGGACGACAATCCTGGCTTTCGAGGATGAGCAAGTATAAGCCTTTGGGTAGGCAGCCGAGGTCAATTTTTTGGTTAGCTGGTACCGGCTGCTGCCACACGCGGCGACCTGCCAGGTCGCGGAGCGTAAGGCTGCCGGCGCGCTGCATCGCGCTGGGCACCTGCACTGTTAGCTGCCCGGCGGTGGGGGTAGGATAGGCCGTGAAGCTACCCTGCCCGGCGCGGGCTTCGGCGGTGGCCAGCACTACCAGCCCCGCCGCCTTGGTGCTAACTGCCGGAAAGCCGGTTGCCCGAAAGCTTAGCAGCGGGCCGATATAGCCGGGGTCGGTGCCGCCGCATAGGCTGCCGCCGGGCTGCAGGCTGCCTAAGTTGCCAATGCCCTCATAAATACGCCGTTGCCAAAAAACGTGGCTGCCACTAACGCGCACCGCCTGCCAGCGTAGCAAGCGGCCCCCAACCAGCTGCGTACCCACCGAATCGACCGTGACCTGCACCGGATACTGCGGGCACACCCCAGTTGGATAAGTGGCGTAAGTCGTCCACGAGGCGCCCGGCTGCGCGCCGAAACAGTACAGGGGAACGAAGCGGCCATTGTGCCAAAACAGCACGGTGTCGCCCGCTACGCGCGTAATAATAGTAGGCAAGGTATACGCACCGTCTGGCTCGGGAAAGGGTAGTCTGGTAATGCTCCGCCGCAGCACTTGCCCCGTTTGGCCGCCCACCAGGGTGTCGCCCGTGTAGCGAACCAGCAGAGCGCCCGACCAGCTAAATTCAGCATACCCATATTTCCACTCCGCGCCCGGCAGGCACCACGAAGTAGGCGCCTGCGCAGTGCCCAGGTAGGGCAGTGCCAGGCACAAAAAAGCAACCAGCAGTAGCCGTAGGTTCATGGTAGGTACCGAAGTAAAACAGTACAACAGCAAAGCAAGGTAGCTGCTTTGCTTGATAAGCTGGGCGTTGCTTTACGCGACTCCGGGAGTTTCCCGCCCCGAACCCTGTGCCCTGAGTGGAGAACTGCGCTAAAAAACGCGACAAAAAAATGTCCCGCATGACGATGCGGGACATTTGCCAGGCTGAAAAGGTCGGCAGCCTAATTTGCCACCTCGCTCAAAAACTTGATGCGCATGAGCCGCACCTCCTCCTCCGTGTAGTCATCGGCGCCCAGCTCGTTGAGGGCCGTGGCGATGTTGTCGGTGGCGGCCGTCATGAAGTAGTCAAAAATCTCGTCCTGCTTGTCCTCATCCACTGCCTCGCGGATGTAGTAATCCAGGTTGAGGCGGGTGCCCGAGTAGCAGATATGCTCGATTTCCTCCACCAAGTCGGCCATCGAGATGCCCTGGCTGCGGGCAATGCCTACCAGGTCCATCTTCTTGTCAATCTGCTGAATAATGTAAATCTTTAGCTTAGAGCGATTTACGGTGGACTTGATAACTACGTCGGCGGCCGTCTCAATGTCGTTGTCCTCCACATACTTCTTGATGGCCGTCACGAAGGGCGTCCCAAACTTCTGGGCCTTGCCCTGGCCCACGCCCGAAATGTGCGTCAGCTCGTGCAGCGTTTGCGGGTAGGTGGTGGCCATCTCCTTCAGGCTGGGGTCTTGGAAGAGCACGTAGGGCGGCAGGTTTTTCTGCTTGGCTACCTGCCGGCGCAGCTCCTTGAGCTGCGCAAACAGCGCCTCGTCGTGGCCGGCGGCCTGCTGAATCTTCTCGCCGTCTTCTTCCTCCTGCTTCTCGGCCTCAAAATCGTGGTCCTTAGTGAGGATAAAGGAATGCGGGTTCTCGATAAAATCGATGCCCTTGGGCGTGATGTGGATGAGGCCAATCGAGTCGATGTCCTTCTCCAGCAAGCCGTTGAGCAGGCACTGGCGCAGCACCGACAGCCAGTGCTGCATGTCGCCGCTCAGCTCTTTGCCCTGGCCATACACCGGCAGGCCATCGTGGCCGTAGCTGTCGATGTGGGGGTTGCGCAAGCCCAGCAGCACCTGGGCAATGTGGTCGAGGCCGAAGCGCGCCTCCGTTTGCACCACGGCGCGCAGGGCCAGGCCCACGTGCGCCATGCCCTCAAACTTTTCCTTCGGGTGGCGGCAGTTGTCGCAAAAGCCGCAGTCCTGGTCGAGCTGCTCGCCAAAGTAGTGCAGCAGCTGGCGCCGGCGGCAAACGGCTGACTCTGAGTAGTTTGTCATTTCCAGCAACAGCTGCCGGGCGTTGTCGCGCTCGGTCACCGGCTTGTCTTTGCTGAATTTTTCGAGCTTCAGAATGTCGTCGTAGCTGTAGAACATCAGGCAGTTGCCTTCCAGGCCGTCGCGGCCGCCGCGGCCGGTTTCCTGGTAGTAGCCCTCGATGCTCTTGGGCGCGTCGTAGTGAATCACGAAGCGCACGTCGGGCTTGTCGATGCCCATGCCGAAGGCGATGGTGGCCACAATCACATCGCAGTCCTCGCTCAAAAAGGCATCCTGGTTGTGCATCCGGGTGTGCGGGTCGAGGCCGGCGTGGTAGGGCAGGGCGCGCACGTCGTTCACGCGCAGCAGCTCGGCCACTTCCTCTACCTTCTTGCGGCTCAGGCAGTAAATGATGCCGGCTTTGCCCTTGTGCGACTGCACGTACTGGATAAGCTGCTTTTTGGTGTTGCGCTTGGCGCGCACTTCGTAGTAGAGGTTGGTGCGGTTGAAGGAGGTTTTGAAAACGCTCGCGTCGTCCATGTGCAGGTTTTTCTGGATGTCGAGCTGCACCTTGGGCGTGGCCGTGGCCGTGAGCGCAATAAGCGGAATGCGCCCGCCCAGGTTGTCGATGATGCCGCGAATTTTGCGGTACTCGGGCCGAAAATCGTGGCCCCACTCCGAGATGCAGTGGGCCTCGTCGATGGCCACGAACGAGATGCTGGCTTTCTGCAAAAAGGCAATCGTGTCTTCCTTGGTCAGGCTTTCCGGGGCCACGTACAGCAGCCGCACCTCGCCGGAAATCACGTCTTTCTTGACGCGGTTCATCTCCGTTTTGGTTAGCGTCGAATTGTACACCTGCGCGTTGACCCCAAAAGCCGACAGCTGGTCGACCTGGTTTTTCATTAGCGCGATGAGCGGCGAGATAACGATGGCCGTGCCCGGCAGCACCAAAGCCGGCAGCTGGTAGCACAGGCTCTTGCCCGCTCCCGTGGGCATGATGACAAAGGTGTTTTTACCGGCCAGAATGTTCTGAATAACAGCTTCTTGCGTGCCCCTAAACTGGCCAAAACCAAAGACTTCTTTAAGCTTAATTTTCAGTTCGGCATTCGCAACAACTGGTTCTTCAACGGCGGTCAGTGACATAGACTGGCAAAATAAAGCGAACCGGGGAGCGCAGGTTCTAAGCGAAGATAAGCAGAAAGTGATTTTTTCCGGGAAAAAACGGCCTGTTACACGTAACATTTCGGAAAAGTTCCGCTAACCCCCGGTTTGCATTTAATTATCTGGTAGCTCGCGTAGCTAACCGCCGTCGGCGGGGGTAGCGCTGCCGGGCGTATTTTTGACCGTGCAACCAACTGCTTCTTCTGCCGCCACGGTGCCCGTCGATGTGCTGGCCGTGGCCCGCCAAGTGCTGCTCACCGAGGCCGATGCCCTGCGCGACGTGGCCGAGGCTGTGGGCGCCACCCCCGATTTTGCCCGCTGCGTGGCGGCTATGCTGGCGCTAAAAGGCCGCGTGGTGGTGACCGGCGTGGGCAAAAGCGCCCACATTGCCGGCAAGCTGGTAGCTACGCTCAACGGCACGGGCACGCCCGCGCTGTTTATGCACGCCGCCGACGCCATTCACGGCGACCTGGGCATGATTCAGGCCGGGGATTTTGTGGTGGCCATCAGCAAGAGCGGCGACACGCCCGAGATTAAGGTGCTGGTGCCTTTGCTGCGCCGCAAGGGCGTGCCGCTGGCCGCGCTGGTGAGCAACGCCGATTCTTACCTGGCTAAACAGGCTGACTACGTGCTGCACGCGCCCGTGCGCCGCGAGGCCTGCCCCCACGACCTGGCCCCTACCACCAGCACCACGGCGGCCCTGGCGCTGGGCGACGCCCTGGCCGTGTGCTTGCTCGAAAGCCGCCAGTTCACGGCCCAGGATTTTGCCCGCCTGCACCCCGGCGGCACGCTCGGCAAAAAGCTCTACCTCACCGTGGGCGACCTGAGCCGCCAAAACCAGCGCCCGCAGGTGGGCGAGGGCGCGTCGCTGCAAGAAGTACTACTGGAAATATCGGGTAAGCGCCTGGGAGCTACCGCCGTGCTCGACGCGGCGGGCCACCTGGCCGGCATCATCACCGACGGCGACCTGCGCCGCATGCTGGGCCGGGGCCACTTGGCCGAGCTGGAAGCGCTCGTGGCCCGCGACATTCTCACGCCCCAGCCCGCGACCATCGACATCGGCGAGTTTGCCGCCGAGGCCCTGGCCCGGATGCAGGCCCGCAACATCACCCAGCTCATCGTGACGGAAGGCGGTAGCTTCGCGGGCTTCATTCACCTGCACGACTTGCTGCGCGAGGGCCTGGTATAGCCCAGGCTTATCTTTACACTTCTACTTATCCACGCGTTTTCATGGACCATACTTATCTAGTAGTGATGGCAGGCGGCATTGGTAGTCGCTTCTGGCCCTTTAGCCGCACCCAGCACCCCAAGCAGTTTCACGATGTGATGGGGGTAGGCCGCTCGATGCTCCAGCTCACCGTGGACCGTTTCGAAGGCGTTTGCCCGCCCGAAAACGTGTTTGTGGTAACCAACCGCGACTACATCAACCTGGTGCACGAGCACCTGCCCGAGCTGCCCGCCGACCAGATTCTGGGTGAGCCCATCGGCCGCAATACGGCCCCCTGCATTGCGTATGCGAGCTACCGCATTTTTCAGCGCGACCCCGAGGCTACTATTATCGTGTCGCCCGCCGACCACGCCGTGCTGCGCGAAGACGAGCTGCGCCGCCTCATGCGGGAGGCGGTGGCCGCGGCCCGCCAGCACCCGGTGCTTATCACGCTGGGCATTCAGCCCTCGCGCCCCGACACGGGCTACGGCTATATTCAGTACATGGATGAGGCCGCGCATCGCCTGCCCGGCACCGACCTCTACAAGGTAAAGACGTTCACCGAGAAGCCCAATGCGGAACTGGCCCGCATGTTTGTGGAGAGCGGCGATTTTCTCTGGAATGCGGGCCTGTTTGTATGGCGGGCCGACGTTATCCTGGAGGCCTTTCACCAATCCCTAAGTGATATCGCGGAGGTGTTTGACGAGGGCAAGGAGCTACTAGGCACCGCGCAGGAAGCGGATTTTATCGACTCGGCTTATTCGCGCTGCCGCAATATCAGTATCGATTTTGGAATAATGGAAAAGGCTGATAACGTGTACGTTATGCCAGCCGATATTGGCTGGAGTGACCTGGGTACCTGGGACTCGCTGCACCGCGTGAGCACGCCCGACGCGCAAGGCAATGTGGTAGACGGCGACACCCTGCTGTACGACACGCGCGACTGCCTCATTAAAACGCCCCACGAGCGCCTCGTGGTGGTGCAAGGCCTGGAAGGCTACATCGTGGCTGAGCACGACAACGTGCTACTCATCTGCCAGCGCTCGGAAGAGCAGCGCGTGAAAGACTTTGTGGCCGACGTGAAAAGTAAGAAGGGTAACGGGTATAATTAATGGTTAATTGACTACTGGTTAATGATTAATGTCGTTCTGACGCCACCACATCAGAACGACATTAATCATTAACCAGTAGTCAATTAATCATTAATTACTCTCTCCCTTTGGCTACTTCAAACAGCATGATGCCGGCGGCCACGCCCACGTTGAGGCTCTGAATCTGGCCGCTCATGGGGATGCGCAGGCGCTGGTCGCAGAGGCGCAGCAGGTCGGGCGAGATGCCGTCTTCCTCCGAGCCCATGAGCACGGCGATGGGGCCGGTGAGGCTGGCGGGCTCGGTCTGGCCGAGGTCGGCATCGGCTTTTTCGGTGCAGGCGATTACGGTTAAGCCGCTCTCTTTCAGAAAGTTAATGGTTTGACGCAAGTCGGCTTCGCGGCACACGGGCAGGATGTTGAGCGCGCCGGCCGAGGTTTTCACGGCGTCGCCGTTGATTTGGGCCGCGCCGTGGGCGGGCACTACCAGCGCCTGCACGCCCAGGCACTCAGCGGTGCGGGCAATGGCCCCGAAGTTGCGCACGTCGGTCACCCGGTCGAGCAGCAGGATGAAGGGTACCTTGCCGTCGTCAAACAAGCCGGCCAGCAGGGTGTCGAGCGGGGCAAAGTCGATGGGCGACACGAAGGCCACGGCGCCCTGGTGATTTTTGCGGGTCAGGCTCTCCAGCTTTTCCAGCGGCACCAGCGACACGGGCACGTTGGCCTCGCGGGCCAGGGCCGAAATGTCCTGCGTAAGCGAGTTTTTGGTGCCGCGCAGCAGGAAAATCTTATCCAGGGTGCGGCCCGCGTTCAGGGCCTCCATAATGGGGCGCAGGCCAAACAGCATGTCGATGCTGCGGTCGGCGGCGGGGCGGGTGGTGTGCTCGCGGTGGAAGGGCGCAGTGCCGCGCTCGCGGTCGTCGCGGCCGCTGCCGGTGGGCCGGTTGGGCGTTACCTGCCGGCCGCGCTCGTCATAAAACGGGCGCTGGGGGCGGGCTTTGTTGGCCCCGTCGTTGGCGGTAGGGCGGCGGTCGTCGCGGCCTTCGCCGCCCGCGGGGCGGCCGGCGCGGCGCTCGGTGTTATCGGCGCCTTCGCGGAAGCGGCGCGGCACGTAATCGTCACTGAACCCGTCGTTTAGCGGGCGGTCGTCGTTCTTCTCCATTGTTCTACGGCGGCATACCAGAGCAGTTCGTACTCGGGCCGGCGCACCAGTTCGTAATTATCAGGTGCTAAGGTACTAGGGCGGGGCCGGAAGGTGAAGGCCACGGCCTCGCCCCGGACGCCAGCCTGGTCGTAGTGCCAGCGCTCGGTGCCATCGGGCAGGCGGCGCACGCTCTGGGGTGGCCCCAGCACTACGTACAGGATGCCGCGGTCGGTGAGCCAGCCGGCTTTGTGGCCCGTAAACAGCTCGTTAGCAGTGCTTACGCGGCCGTAGTAGCGGCGTATCAGGTCGCGGCCGCGGGTTTGGTCGCCGCCCGCCGCATCGAGCCAGAAGCGGTCGATGGCCCGCTTGGGGTCGGGCGATTTGAGCAAGGCCTGGCGCTCGGCGGCGGTGGTGAGGTACAGCAGCGGCTCGATGACCTCGGGCGCGGTGCGCTGGCCCGGAAAGCTGGCCGGCACCACCAGCAGCGGTAGGGTGCGCACGGGCTCGCCACTGGTGCCACCCACTTTCAGCGCATACAAGCCGGTGGTGGCGAAGCGCAGCAGATTGCCCGCCGCCGTGGGCGCGGCCGACGAATCGAGCACGCCCAGCGTGCGGGGGGCCGCCACCTGGGTGCGCGGGTCGGTGAAGGGCGGCAGGGCCGGCGTGCCGGTGGGGTAGCGCCGCCAGCGCACCGGCTGCGCCAAGCCAAATGAGGCCACGGCCACGCCCTCGCCCGCATTCAGGTAGGGGCGGGCCTGCACCAGGCCCGCCGAGTCGAGCAGCACGAAGGGCCGGGCCAGCAGCTCGGGGGTGAGGCGCAGCCAAGCGGTGGTGGCGGGGTCTTGGTCGGAGCTGGGCGGGTTGGTGAGGGAGGGCTTGTCGAGGCTCACTTGCAGCACTGCGCCGGGCGCGAGGCGGGCCGCCGCCACGGCCACCGTGAGCACCTGCACCGGGGCGGCGGGGTTGCTGCCGGGGTAGGGGCGGGCGGGGCGCACCTCTTGCCACAGCGGCTGCTTGGCCTCGAAAGCGGCCCAGCCAGTGAGCCGCAACGCGGGCGCGGGGGAACTTGGCGCAGTGGTGGCGTGGTTGATAAAGATGCGCAGACTGTCGCCCTCGCGGCGCGTGGCCGGCAGCAGGCGGTCGGGCACCGGGCGGTAGAGGCCCGCAAAATCGGGGGTGGGCAGCAGGCGCGGGCCGGCCGCCAGGCTGGGCAAGCCAGCCAGCACGAGCACCGCCCAAAACCTAGCCCCCGGCCCGCCGTAAATTGCTTTTCTTTTCGAATAACTCATGGGCTTCACGCTTTCGTTGCTGCTGGTTTTCTTACTTGTACGGTACGTACTTCCGCAGGTGCTGCGGGCGGTGCTGGGCAGCTTTGTGCGCCAGCAAGTGCACAAGGCGCAGCAGGGCGGCTTCTATCCGCCAAATGCTCAGCAACCGGGTGGCTATCAGGCAACTGGCCAAAATCAAAGCCAAGGCCAAAGCGAGCCCGCGGCCAAGCCGGGCCAGGTGCGCGTGGAGTACGTGCCACCTACTACCTCAGCCACTGAGCGCAAGCACGAATTTCGGGGCGGCGAGTATGTGGATTATGAAGAAGTGAAGTAAGGAATATTAGTAGCTGGGTGGCGTGGCCCACATAGTCTGGTCCAGGGCCTGGCGGCGCTGCGAGTACACGGTGCCATTGTTCACGGCAAAATCGGCTACGGCCTGCGGGTCGAGGGTGCCGTTGCGTAACAGTTGGGCGGCGTATATTTTTCGGGCCAGGCTGAGGGCGCGAAACAGGCCGGGCACCGGCGTTTCGACCACCGTGCGGGAGGCCGTAAAAACGAATTGCAAATAGTCGGTATTGCCGGTTGGATTAGATGGGCAGGCGTTGGCGGGGTCGTTAAAGCTCAGCAGCTTCACCACAAAAAGCCGCTCGTTCTGCGGCGAACTCACATAGTATTGCGTGCTGGTGAGCGCGCCACCATCGGCCAGAAGCCGGGCGTAGGGCTGGCCCCCAACAGTCATCAAGTTGCTTTTGACGGCTATTTTCTGCGCGCCGGCCCCAAAAGTGAGTGTTGCGAACAGCAAGGTGCAAAACAGATTTTTCATGGTGAAAAGAAGAAGATGGTGGCTAGCCAGCCCATTCCAAAATCAATGCCACAGTCCTACCAACCAGCTCCTTACCAGCTCACCCGCGTAGCCAGCCTGCGCAGCAGGCGTATCTGCGAAATCCGTTTAATCCGTTTGAATCTGCGGTCTAGAAGCCGAGGCCTACCCGCAGGCCGGTGCCTACGTGCTGCCCGCTCTGCAACCCGCTTTGCAGCCCCGTATAGAAATCAACCCGCACTACCTTAAAGATGTGCTCCACACCCGCGCCCAGCTCCAGGTAGTGGTCAAGCTGGTTGGTGTGCAGGTAGTTGAGCGAGATGACCTCCTGCCACTTGAGGGCGCGCAGCAACGGTATCTTATTGAAGATGAAGCCGTTGAAGTGGTGGTTGAAGTGTCCTTCGAAGTAGCTGCCGCGCGTGCTATACTGGTAATAGTCAAGCAGTTGAAACTGCGTAAAATCGGCAGCCAGCAGCGTGCGGTTGCCCGAAAAGTGGCGGTAGTCGGCAAAGGTCAGCCCCTCCTGCTTGCCCGCAAAGCCGCCCACCACCAGCTGAATAGCCGAAGTGCCCAGCAGCCCAAACTGCCGGCTGTGGCGCACCGAGGCTTGCAGCAGCAGGTAGCGCACGTCGGCCCCCAGCAGGTGGGGCACAGCCAGCCGGCCCTGCACGTTGAAAGTCGGCCACTTGGAGCCCAGGTTGTACTTGCCATCGGGCCGCGTGATGTAGCGCTGGCCGGGCTTGTAGCTCAAACTCAGGCCGATAGTGGCGGCATTGCTGGTACCAAAACCGGTGCCATCGGGAGCCTCGTCGGCCACGGGCTGGTTGGGGGTGAAGGCCCGGCCCGGCACGTCGTGCCAGAGGTAATCAACTGTATTATACAGCTCTACGCGCCGGAAGTAGCTGGCCGCGCCGCGCACCGTGAGGCCATTCACCGGCTCCCAGAAGTAGCTTAGCTCGGCGCCGTCGCGGCGGTAGAGCTTGGCGTAGTTGCGGTTGGCCAGCAGCGAGTAGGCCGAGTTGATAAAAGGCGTGAGCTGCGAGTTGCGGTCGAAGTTCTCGATGGTGCGGCCCGCCACCAGCCCCAGCTGGCGCAGCTTCTGCGGGTCGAGCTGCCAGTTCACGGTCAGGCTGGGCTGCAATTGCTGGTTGCTGAAGCCGTAGCGCAGCACCGGCGTGAGGGCCACGAAGCGACGGTCGTCGGTGCGCTGGGTGTAGGTGGCGGCGGCATTGAGCACGTAGCCCTCCACCGTGTTGTATTGCAGCTCGTTGAAGATGGGTTGCACCGCAAAAGTGCGCTTGGCGAAGGTGTTGCTGTACGTGTAGCCGGTGAGGGCCACCTTGCCCAGCCCCAGCTGGTTGCGCTTGCGGTCGAGCGAGTCTTGGTAAGGGCGCGACTTGCGCACTACCTCGCTGCTGTCTTTCTTGTGATAGTCTACTTTCTCCTCCTCCGTGAGGGGCACCGGGCGCACCTGACTCCAGTAGGTGGTGTCGCGCTCATTCACGCCTTTTTCGACCAGCTGCACTTCGCCTTTTTTCATTTGCGCAATGGGGTCGTGGCGCAGCGAATCGCGCCGGGCCTGCTGCACCTGGCGGCGCACCTGCCGGTTGAGGCCCGCCAGGTTGGGCTTCTCGCGCTTGATTTGACGGGTCAATTCCTTGGTGGTGACGGGCGCGCTAACGGGCGGCGCGGCGGGCGCCCCCCCGGCCACCGATGCGCTGGGCTGGGGCTGGGGCGGGGCCGGGTAAGTGGGCACCACGCGGTTGTAGTTGGAGAAAATAGCCGTGATGAAGCCCGTGCCCTTAAACCCGAAAGCCGAAAAGCTCACCGCCAGCTTCTGCGACTGAATAATCCAGGCGTGGGGCGCGCCGGGCGCGGGCGCAAACAGCTGCTCGATGTGCAGGTCATCGACGTAGTCGAGCTGGGCTTCTTTGGTGAGGCGCAAATCCACGGAGTGCAGCCGCCACGAGCCCTCCACCACGTAAATAAATCCGCTGAAAACCGGGTCGGAGTGGCGGCGCGGAATCACGCGAATCTTGTGCACCAGCTCACCGTTTTGCTGGCTGCTGCCCACCAGCTCATATTGGTAAAACAACAAGGCGTTGCTGGCAATCGGCGACACGAAGCCGCGCTCCGAGAAGCCCGATTTTACCAGGTTATTGTAGAAGCTGAGGCCGCGCCCGGCGCTGGCCCGGTTAAAGCTGATGCCGTGCGAGTCGCCGCTCACGCGCGAAGACAGCATGCGCTCCTTCACCACATCGGGCTGGGTGAAGGCGATTTCCGACAAGCTTTCGGAAAGGTAAAAGATGCCGGGCTTGATGTCGGGGCCAATTTTGACGAGGCCAAAAATCTTGCTGGGCGTTTCGCTCAGGCGGCCCAGGCTTTTGATGTAGATGCGGGCGCGGAAGGCGGCCACCTCGCGCTGGTGGTAGGCGCGCCACTGCTGCGCGTGCTGCACAATGGCGTAGGCGGGGTCGCGGTCGGTGCCGCGCACCGTTACTTCGGCCAGGCTAAACGACTCGGGCACCAGCGTCACGTTGAAGGTGAGGGTAGAGTCGCCGGCGGGCACGCGCACCGTTTCGGTGCGCGGCTTATAGCCAATATATTGAAAAACAAGCTGGTAGCTGCCCGCCTCCAGCCGCAGCTGGTACCGGCCCTGCTCGTTGGAGCCCGTGTTGACGACGGTGCCGCGCACCGCCACGTTGGCAAAGGGCAGGCCCGCGCCGTCGGGACCGCTCACCTTGCCCTTGATGATGCCGGCCTGGGTGAGGCCGGGCAGCACCAGGAGCAGCACCAGATACCACCGAATTAACCTAAATAAACTCATCAACCTACACGAATAATAAAGCTGGCGCGAAGTACTGGCAAGTTAGGCGCGGTCTGTTGATAGAGGACCAAAAAAAAGAGCAGCCTGGCCGGCTGCTCTTTCCTAGATGCAAAAAATGGGGAAACGGTTGGCTAGCTGAAAAGCGTGCTGCCTGGCACCAGAAAATTGCGGGCAATGGCCGACACCGTGGCCACGTCCAGGCCTTCGTCGAACGCCTCGGTAAAAGCAGTGACGGGGATACCACCCATATTGGGTAGGCTGGTGAGCACTATCCCCCCTTGGGTTACATTATCCTCGGCCGGGTAGGCGCTGGCCGAGCTGCCGGCCCCGTAAATGACGTTCGTAAAGCCAGGTACGGCCCCGCCGCCATCGAGGCCCGAAATCCAGCTTTTGGGCGCGACATTATAGGGGCTTATCGGAATGCCCTGCGAAGGCGAACTGCCAGTGACCGCGGCGCGCCGCATGGCGCGAATGTGGGAGGCGTGGCGGGCCTCCACGGCGTGGATGCTGAGGGCGGCCGTGAGCACCGTTTTATTGCTCATAAGCAGCGGGGCCGCGCCTTTGTAGGCCCGCACGCCGGTGTCTTCAAATGACTGAGCCAGTGCCAGATAGGTAGCCTGGTTGGTGCGGTAGTTAGCAAACCTGCCGCCAGCCGTGTAGTCGAACTGCGCGGCGGTGGGGTCGGCGATGGCGCTGCTGCCCAGCACGCTACGCAAAAAGGCAACGTGGTTGGCCTCGTCGGTGGCGATGAGCGAGAGGGCCGCCGCGTTGGCGGGGCTAAGGCCCGTGAGGCCCGTGCGCTGCTGGTAGAAGTACGACTCCAGGTACTCCAGCTTCAGGGCAAAGTTGAGGACATCGGTAACGGCCGCGCCCACGGGCGTTTGGGCGTAGGCCTTGTTGAAGAGGGCGCCCACGGCCAGCGGCAGGGTGGCGGCGGTGAGCTTCTGGCCCAGGCCACTCAGGTTTTTGAATACGGCGCGGCGCGAGTCGAGGCGGTCGTACACCGCGGGGTCAACCTGCTCAATATCAGTGAGAATCTGAAAAAAATTCATCGTCGTAAGACTGAAAAGTAGAAGAGAAAACGGCCGGCTTACCGGATGCCCGACACGTCGAGCTTGGAGCCGGGGGCCAGAAACGCGTTGGCCACGGCCACTACTTCGGCCGGCGCCAGGGCCCGCTCGAGGCTGGAGCCAGCGGGGCCGTTGTTGCTAGCCACGGTGCTGGTGCCGGCGCTGGTGAGCGTTAGCACGTCGTTGCCCACGAAGGTGCCATCGGCCACCAGGTCGCGGATGAGGGCGGCGTGGCGGGCTTCTACGGAGGCAATTTTGCCGGCCAGGCTGAGGTAAGCGGGCGAGGTGATGTACTGGCCGGCCCCGATGTAGGCCGCTGAGCCCAGGTCTTCGAAAGCCCTGGCCGTAGCCAGCACCGAGCTGCGGTCGTTGAAGTTAACGGCGCTGAAATCGGGCGTCAGGTCTTTGAGAGGCGTGGCGCCGGCCGCCGTAATAGCGGTTTTGAAGAACTCACGGTGGATGACCTCGTGGTAGTATAAGTCGTCGAGCACCAGCTTCTCGGCCCCAGTGCCAGCCAGGCCCGCGTAGTAGGTGCCCGTGCGCACCTGGGTATAAAAGGCCGCCTCCAACTGCTCCAGGGCGTAGGCGTAGTTGAGCACGCCCGCGTCGCCGGTGCCCACGCTCACGGTGGTGGGCAGCACCGTGAAAGCCGTATTGTTGGTGGCCAGCCCGCCCGGCCCGGTGATGACGAGGGTAGCCACGCCCGCCTGCGCCGTAGCGGGCACCACAAACGTGATAGTAGTCGCGTTAATCACGGTAGGCGTGGCAGCCAAGCCATTGACCGTGAGCGCCGTAACGCCGGTAAAGTTGGTGCCCGTTACGGTGATGGTAGCGCCCGGCAGGGCGCTGGCGGGGGCCACGCTGGTAATGGCCGGGGCCGCAACGGGCGTGGTCGTCACCGTAAAGGGTGTGCTGCTGGTGGCAGTGCCGGAGGGCGAAGCCACAGTGATAGCACCGGTTTGGGCCGTTGCGGGCACGCTAAACGTGATAGTGGCCGCATCCACTACCGTGAAGCCCGTGACGGCAACAGTGCCCAGTAGCACCGCCGTAGTACCCAGAAAACCAGTGCCTTTAAGTGTAACGCTGGTGCCCGGCATACCGCTGCTAGGGCTGAAATTGGCCAAGCTAGTGATAGCAGGTGGAATGGGAGAGGGCTGCTCGCCCTTGCAGCTAGCCAGCCACAGGCTGCCAAGGGCCACGCTGGCCCCCGTGTAGCGCAAAAACGAGCGCCGGGAGGGCGTGCTACCGGTCACCGCGGGCTGCACCCGAATGCCGGGTAGGGGAGAAGTCATAAAAGAACCGTAAAATGAAGAAATGAGGGCAACAGTTCTTCAAATGTACGGTGGCCTAAGCGGCTGAATAATGCAGGTTTTAAAATAAAAACCCCTCCCTCAGCCCTGCTTGGCCGGCTGGCTCGTGTACCAGGCATTGAGGCCTACGCCCAGCAGCACCAGCGCAATGCCGGGGTATACCACGGGCTTTATTTTGTCGCCAAACACGAAGTAGCCCAGCGCCGTGGCGTAAATCAGGCCCAGGTAGTCGAGCGTAGCTAAGTAATTGGCCTGCTGCTTGTTGAAGGCCAGCGTAACGCACCACAGGGCCACGTGGGTAAACACCCCGGCCAGCGCCAGCCACGCCCAGTCGGTGCCGTGGGGCAGCTTTAAGTCAGTCAGCATCCAGCCGGCGGCAATAACCAGCGGCACGAGGTTAAAGTAGAAAACCGGCACCAGCGGCGGCACCTGGTCGCTCACCCGGCGCGAAAACACGCTGCTCAGGCCCGACGACACGGCCGCCCCCACGCCCAGCAGCACGCCCGCCGACAGCAGCCCCGCCGTGCCCTTGGCCAGCACCACGCCCGCCACGGCCAGCGCGTAAAACAGCCATTGCCAGGGCTTTAGCGGCTCGCCCACCAGCCAGATGGCGGCCACCGCCGTGACCACCGGGGCCAGGTAGCTGAGCGTGACGGCCCCGCCCAGCGGCAGCACCTTGAGGGCCAAAAACCCCAGTATCAGCGAGCCCGCCCCAAACACGCCGCGCCCCAGCAGGTTACCCCGCTCGGGGGGCGGCCCCCACACCGGCACGCCCGTGCGCCGCAGCTGCCACACCGTGAGGCTGAGCGAGATAAGGCAGCGGGCAAAAATAATTTCGGCGGTGGGCACGCCGTCGAGCTTCTTCACGGCTACGTTGACAACGGCCAGCAGGGCCGTGGCGGCCAGCATGTAGAGGATTCCGGGCGAGAGGCGCATAGGGGGCAAAAAACGGGAGCGGCCCCGGCGCAGCGGCACGTTTGGCCCCCGCCGGCCGTTGCACAAAGCCGGTGGGCTGCCCCTACAACGGGCCGGCCGCCGCTTCGTTCCCGTATTTTGTGGCCGCTCGTTCATTACGTCATGTTCAAAAATCCCGACAAAGCCCCCAAGAGCTACACGCCCGGCGAGGCCCTGCCCAAAATCGCGGCCTACTGCGCCTACCAGGAGCGCACCCACAAGGAAGTAGCCGAAAAGCTCAAAAGCTACGGCCTCGATGAGGACGAGGCCGGCGAAATCATCATCCGGCTGAGCCGCGAAAAGCTGCTCGATGAGGAGCGCTACGCCCAGTCGTATGCCCGCGGCA
>CAXTFI010000018.1:0-36619 GCA_964243255.1 uncultured Hymenobacter sp. | reverse complement strand
CCCCGGCCCAGCGCGCCCTCGCCGACCTGCTGCCGGCCCCGGTGCCCACCGCCGCGCCGGCCGCCGCGCCCGACCGGCTAGCCCGGCGCTACTTCCAGGAGCTGAGCCGATAATTTATGTATCTTATTGATTAGCAGTTAGTACCAATACCTTGTTTAGCCTTTCTTCTTTATTGCTGCTAGTGGCCTGCTTGCTGCTGGGCCTGGGGCTGTTGGTGGCCGCCCGGCGGCGGGCCGACCGCCGCCGCCGGGCACTGCGGGTGCTGGCCAGCTTAGCGGCCCCACTGGCGCTCTGGCTCACGGCCTTTCCGCCGCTGCGGGCCGTGCCGGCCGCCCGCGCCGAAGCCATTCTGCTCACCCCTGGCTACCAGCCCAATACATTGCGCCAGCTGCTGCGCCGCCTGGGCGCGGGCACGCCGGTGTGGGCCTATGGCACCCGGCCGCCGGGCCGCGCCCAGGCCCTGGGCAGCCTGCTGCGCCTGGCCGAGCAGCGGCCGGCGCTGCGCCGCCTGCATCTGCTGGGCGAGGGCCTGCCCGCCAGCGCGCTCCCGGCGCTGGGCCAGGTGGCCGTGGTGCGCCACGCCGAGCCTGTACTCAGCGGCTGCCAGGCGGCCAACTGGCCGCAGCAACTCACCCTGGGCCAGCGCTTTGAAGTGGAAGGCTCTCTAGCCAGCGGTGGTGCGCCTACCTGGGTGAGTTTGTGGGCTGAGGGGGCCGGCCGCGATTCGATACGGCTGCCCGGCAGGGGCAGCTTTCGCCTCAGCTACCAGCCCAAGGCAGCGGGGCTGGCGCGCTACGAACTGGTGCTGCGCCGCGCTGGTAGCGCCCTGGTTGCGGAGCCGCTGCCGCTGGAAATCAACCCGTTGGCGCTGCCGCCCGTGCTGCTGCTGGCGGCCGTGCCGGGCTTCGAGTTCAAGTTTTTGAAAAACAGCCTGGCGGCCACCGGCCGGGCCGTGGCCCTGCGCACTACCGTCAGCCGCGGCCTGGTGCAAACCGAGTTTTTCAACCAGCCGGCCCAGGCCCTCGACCAGCTCACGCCCACCTTGCTCGGCCGCTACGCCGTGGTGGTAGCCGATGCCGCCACCCTGGCCACCCTGCCCGCCGGCGAAAGCCAGGCCTTGCGCGCCGCCATCAATCAGGGCCGCCTGGGTTTGGTGCTGCTGGCCGAGGCCGCGCCCCTGCCCGCCGCCGTGCCGGCCCGCGCCGCCTTTGCGGTGCAGCCGCTGCCGGTGGCCGGGGCCGTAGCCCAGCCGCTGCGCTGGCCCGACGCGCCGGCCTCGGTGCGGGCCCTGCTACCCGCCCGCCTGCGCGCCAACGCCACCCTGCGTCCCCTCGTCACGGGCCCCGGCGCGGCGCTGGTGGCCGCCGGCCAGCGCTACGGCCTGGGCACGGTCGTCGTGTCAGTGGCACCTGAAACCTTCCGCTGGGCCTTGCAGGGCCAGGCGGCCGCCTACGCCTCGTTCTGGAGCCAGCTGCTGACGGCCGCCACGCCCCCGCCCGCCCCGGCCGCCACCTGGCAGGTGCTGGCCCGCTGGCCCCGCCCGCAGCAGCCGCTGCTGCTGCGGCTGGCGGGTGGGCAGCCAGTCCAACTACCTACCATCCAGCCACTAAGCGGTGGGCCGGCCGTGCAGCTGGCCCTCGCCCAGGATACCCGCCTGCCCGAGTGGCGCACTGCCCAGTACTGGCCCGCCCGCGCGGGCTGGCACCAGCTACGCGGCCCCGGCCGCACGGTGCACAGCTTCTACGTCTACGATTCGGCCGCCTGGCGCGGCCCCGAGTTGCTGGCCCGCCAACAGGCTCTAACTGAGCGCGCTACCCGCCTGGGTATGGTAGCCCCGCTCACCGCCACCACCGTGCGGCAGCCCTGGCCAGCAGGTTGGTTCTTCGGCTTGTTCCTGCTAGCCGCCGGCTTTTTGTGGCTGGAAGAAAAGCTTTGAGTTACTGGTTAATTTTTTAATGGTTAACGGTTAATGACGTTCAGAATCTAGAACGTCATTAACCGTTAACCACTAAAAAATTAACCAGTATCCTAGTACGCTCGTGCAAACCACGCCCGGCGCGCGCTCGGCTTTCCGGTTACGATGCACACGCCATCCTCGTCGGCTTCGTTGAGGGGCAGGCAGCGCACGGTGGCTTTGGTTTGCTCCTTGATGAGCTCCTCGGTTTCGGCGGTACCGTCGTAGTGGGCCACCACGAAGCCGCCTTTGGTGTCGAGTATCTCCTTGAACTCGTCGTAGGTTTCGACGCGGGTGGTGTGGGCCGTGCGGTAGTCCTTGGCCTTGTTGTACATAGTCAACTGAATGTCATTCAGTAGTTTATCTACACTGTCTACTACGTCGGCCAGGGGCAATTGTAGCTTCTGCTTGGTATCGCGGCGGGCGGCTTCCACGGTGCCGGCGTCGAGGTCGCGGGCCCCGATGGCCAGGCGCACGGGCACGCCCTTCATCTCCCACTCGGCAAACTTGAAGCCGGGGCGCTCGGTGTCGCGGCTGTCCACTTTCACCGAAATGCCCCGCTGCACCAGCCCCTGCTGAATGGGCCGGATGCGCTCGAGCAGCGCGTCGAGCTCGCCGGTTTTATAAATCGGAATGATAACTACCTGGATAGGAGCTAGTTTGGGCGGCAGTACCAGGCCCTCATCGTCGGAGTGGGCCATCACGAGCGCGCCCATCAGGCGGGTGCTCACGCCCCAGCTGGTGCCCCACACGTGCTCGCGCACGCCCTCTTTGTTGGCAAACTGCACGTCGAAGGCCTTGGCAAAGTTCTGGCCCAGGAAGTGGCTGGTGCCGGCTTGCAGGGCCTTGCCATCCTGCATGAGCGCCTCAATGCAGTAGGTGTCCTCGGCCCCGGCAAAGCGCTCGCTGGGGGTTTTCACGCCCTTCACCACGGGCAGGGCCAGGTGCTCTTCGGCAAACTCGGCGTACACGTCGAGCATCTGGCGGGTTTCGGCCACGGCCTCGGTGGCGGTGGCGTGGGCGGTGTGGCCCTCCTGCCACAAAAACTCGGCGGTGCGCAAAAACAGGCGCGTGCGCATTTCCCAGCGCACCACGTTGGCCCACTGGTTGATGAGTAGGGGCAGGTCGCGGTAGCTCTGCACCCAGTTTTTGTAGGTGCTCCAGATGATGGCCTCCGAAGTGGGGCGCACGATGAGCTCTTCCTCCAGCTTGGCGTTGGGGTCGACGCGCAGCTTGCCGGGGCGGTCGGGGTCGGTTTGGAGGCGGTAGTGGGTTACCACGGCGCACTCCTTGGCAAAGCCCTCGGCGTTCTTTTCCTCGGCCTCAAACAGGCTCTTGGGCACGAACAGCGGGAAGTACGCATTTTCGTGGCCGGTGCGCTTAAACATGTCGTCGAGCTGGCGCTGCATCTTCTCCCAAATGGCATAACCATAGGGTTTTATCACCATGCAGCCGCGCACGGCCGAGTTCTCAGCCAGGCTGGCGCGCTTCACCAATTCGTTGTACCAGGCCGAATAATCTTCCTGGCGGGTAGGCAACTTTTTGCTCATAATTGCATCTAAAAACCAGTATATCGGCAAAGGCCCAAAGCCGGTCGAGTCTGGTATAAGTTTTGTATCAGTAACTTTATAACAAAGGCACCGTTTTGGGGCGAAATTACGTTATAGTAGGGCGCACCCGCACGGAAGTTTAAAGCAGAGAGGTTCTTTTTGGACCTGGCTAAGGGGCCGGGCCTTCACTTAGCTTCCATTCGCCACGCATTTACTTTACTAACCCACTCAGCTTCTGGCTGATTTCTCTTTTTTTCTGGTCATGAAAAACCTGCTCACCGCCACTTTGCCGGCCTTGGCGCTGCTCGCTTTGGGCGGGTGCGCCACTTCCGGGGCGCTGACGAGCTCTACGGAGAACGACGGCGTGTATTACTCCTCCAGCGACCACACCACCACGGTGGGCACCCCCGCCGCGGGGTATGGCAGTAGCAGTACCATCCCGGCCCGTGCCCTCGATGACACTACCCCCGCCAGCGCTGCCACCACCGACGATGCCAACCCCGATTACCAGGGCGGCCAGGCGGGCACCAGCCAAACCGGCAGCACGGACTACTACAGCAACAACTACTCGTCGGGCTACGGCGGCAGCGGCTTTGGCCAGCCCTACACGGGGCCGGGCGTTAGCTCTTATAACTACACGCCCAACTTCGCGGGGTCGCCGTCGTACTACGGCTCGCCCTACGGCTACAACAGCGCGTTTGGCTACGGCTTCTCGCCGTATAGCTACGGGTTTTCGCCCTTTGGGTATGGCTACGGGTACTCGCCCTTCGCGTATGGCGGGTTCTACGACCCTTTCTATTCGCCCTTTGGCTTTGGCTACGGCTCGGGCCTGAGCATCGGGTTTGGCTTTGGCTTCGGCGGCTTTGGGTACCCCTATGGGTTCGGCTCGCCGTTTGGCTACGGCTATGGCTCGCCCTATGGATACGGGTACGGTGGCTACGGCCGGGGCTACTACGATGCGGGCTACAGCCGCCCGGTTATTTACACGCGCGGGGCCGGGGTTAGCTCGCCGGGTGCCGGCGCAGTCCTGTATGGCTCGCGCAACAACCGGGGCGGGGCGGTAATGAATCCCAGCGGTGCCATTGGCAACCCCGTCAACATCGGGCGCGGCAATGCCGGCTCGTACTCGGGCAATGCCGTAGCCCTGCCGGGCAGTTCGGGCGGAGCGGGTGCCCCTACGGGTCCCACGGGCCGGGGTGGCCGGGCAGTTAGCTTCGGCGAGGCCACGGGCCAGCCTACCTACTCCAACCCGTCTGCTGGCCAAGTGAATGCCGCGACGCAGCCGCAGGCTGCGGGCGCGGGTAGCTCGCGACGCGGGTTCTTCGGGGGCTTCTTTGGCAACGGCAACGCGGGCCAGCCGACCAACACGGCGGGCGGCCAGCCTATGAATAACAACGGCTACAACAACGCCCGCCAGCGCTCGGCCGACTATGGCCAGGCTCAGCAGCAGCAGATGCAGCAGCGCAGCTACAGCCAACCCACCTACAGCCAGCCCAGCCGCTCGATGGAGCAGCGCGGCTTCTCGCAGCCTTCGCAGCAAATGTCGCAACCTTCCCGCTCGTTTGGGGGTGGCAGCTTCGGCGGTGGCGGTGGGGGCGGCAGCACCGGTGGTGGGGGCGGGGGCGGCGGCGGCGGGGGCCGCGGCCGCCGCTAGTCAACCTGCTAGTATCTAGTTAATTAGCTATCCATTACCGCTTGCTTTTACCCGAGCCGGTCTCAGGGACCGGCTCTTTTTTGCCCATACTTTTTTCTTATGAAGCACACCTTTATGGGCCTGGCTACGTTGCTAGGCGGTTTTTTGGCGCTGAGCCAGCCCGCTCGGGCGCAGGGCGGCTACGCAAGCGACGCCCTGCTGTATATGCGGCAAAACCCGAGCGGCACGGCGCGCAGCCTGGGCCTGGCGGGGGCCAATGTATCGCTGGGGGCTGATTTTGGCAACCTGACCAGCAACCCGGCGGGCCTGGGCTTTTACACGAAATCGGAGGTGAGCCTGACGCCGGGCGTAGGCTTTGGCACGGCCAACGCCACGCAGGTGGCCAATTCGGCCGCCGTGGGCACGGCATTTCCGTCCATCTCCCAAACGGCCAATAGCTTTCACATTGCCAGCGCGGGCGTGGTGTTTGCTAATCGCCGCCCCGACAACGACACCAACAGCGACTGGCGCGGCGGCTCGTTTGCGCTGGGCTTCACGCGGCTGGCCGATTTCAACCAGGCGCTGCGCTACCAAAACACGACGGACGATAACCACTCGTTTTTTCAGCGCCTGCGCGAGCCTTATAACAACGGTGACTACACCAGCGCCGGGTACCAGGACAACCTGGACGATATTTATAGCCAAGGTCAGAGTGGCACCTACACCAACATCGACGGCCTGGCTTATGGCACCGGCCTCGTTGACCAGGTGGAAGTGGCAAACCCCGGCACCGGCACGGCCAAGGGCAAAACCATTTTTCGCAACGGCACGCCCGTCCGCACCGGGCCCATCACCCAAACCGAGGACCTGCTAACCAAGGGCTCGCTTTCGCAGTTTGACCTGGGCTACGGGGGCAACTACCGCGACCGGCTCTACATCGGCGGGGGCATCGGGGTGGTGTCGCTCAACCGCACGCGCACCAGCACGTTCAGCGAAAGCTCGGGGGGCGCGCAGGATTTTGTGTCGACCGACTACCTCAAAACGACGGGCACGGGCATCAATGCCCGCCTGGGCGTGATTGTGCGGGCCGCCGACGCGCTGCGCCTGGGCGCTTCTATTCAGACGCCCACCTACATTCGGCTTACTGAGGATTATAACACCTCGCTCACGGCCAACGCCAAGTACGCCGCCGGCAGTGGCAGCTCGCTCGCCACGGCACCGGGCACGTTTGAGTACAGCATCACCACGCCGTTCCGGGCCAATGGCGGCGCTACCGTGCTGCTGGGTAAGGCCGGTTTCATCACCGGCGATGTGGAGTACGTGGGCTATTCGCAGGCCAAGTTCAAGACCACCGACGGCACCAGCGACATCGGCCTCGACGATGGCAACAACAGCATTGCCACCGGCTACCGCAACGTGGTGAACGCCCGCGTGGGCGCCGAAGCCCGCCTCGATATTTTCCGGGTGCGCGCCGGCTACGCCTACTACGCCGACCCCTACCGCAGCAGCACGTTCAGCCGCAACCAGAACTACTTTTCGGCCGGCGCCGGGGTGCGCACCAAAACCTTCTTCGTAGATGTGGCGGGCGTGTACCTCGACTCCAAAGAGCTGTACCAGCCCTACCAGCTGGCCAGCCTGGCCCCGCCCATAGTGAGCTTCACCAACAATCGCTTCACGGCAAGTATTACCGGCGGCCTGCTTTTTTAAGGTTTTCGGTGCCGCTGGCCACGCCAAAGCGCCCCTATCCGCGTAGCCCTCGGGCCGCGGGTGGGGGCGCTCTGGCGTGGGGGCCCGGTGCCTAGTTTGTCAGCCGCTGCTTGGCCAGCCGGATTTCGAGCTGCAAGCCCACGGCCGTGGTGCCGTTGGGCACGCTGGCTACCCGCATCAGCCCGTACACGGCCTTGTTATTGGGAAGCCGGTGGGCCTGGAAAGCGTATACCTGGTTGACGGCCAGCGTCCGCAGGTAGGCCCGGCCCGTGCCGGCAAACTGCGTAATGATGGCCGTGGTGTCCTGGGTGCCCGTGAAGTCGGTTTGTTGCAGCGTGGTAAGCCGAAAGCGCGTTTTGCTGCGGTTGCCGGTGGCCCAGCGGGCACTACTAAAGGGTTGCAGCGCGTCCAGCGAGTCGGGCGAAACCAGGCTCAGGCCGTTGGGCAGCACCACTAAGTCGGTGAGCTGCTGCAAGGTAGGGTTGGGTACGCCGCCCAGTACCGCGTAGGCGGGCAGGGCAATGCCCGACTTAAGGTCGATGAAGCGCCGGTCTGATTTTTGGGTGGCCGGCACGCGCAGCTTCAGGGTATAATCGTGGTAGAGTTTGAGCGAGTCGACGTAGCGCGTGGTGGTAATGAACGAGCGCGCCGAGGTGTTGCCCTGCGAATCGGTGGCGGTAAACGTCCAGTTTTCGCTACCCGACGTGGTGCGCACCCCAAACACGGGCGTAAACAGAAAATTGGCTGCCCGCAGCGTCGTGTCGAGGTACACCACCTCCGCGTCGGCGGGCGGTGTAGTAGTAAATAAGGTGAGCGGCGTGGGGTATGCAAACGGCTCGCGCCGGGGCGTATACGTCACCACCGCCCGAAAATTGGTGAGCGTGGCGCCCTGCCGGCTGCCCGCGCTGGTCACGGCATACAGGCTCGTGGCCAGGGTGTCGCCCGAGGGTACCTTGACCCGGTTGCCCGACGTAAAGCGCGCCGAGCTAATGAAATACAGCTTGAGCGGGCCACTGACCTGGGCGCAGCCCGCCAGCAAACACATACTCACCACTACCAGTAAAAAACGCATACGCAGGTACCAAGTAAAGAAGGGCAAAGGTCGGGCCGCGGGCGCACCCACCGGCCGCCCCGCCTGTGCTCCCAACGCTGGGCAGCCCGTAGTTATTCCCTGGGGTGGCGGTGCGGGGTTGGCTAAGCACAGGCATTTTAGCAACCAGGCGGCGCTCGTTATTTTATAATTTCTTGATTATTAGTACTTTACACTTTATCTCTTATCTTCAGCCTGCTCTCCCCTAGCAGCGGCTATCGTTGAAATACGATGGTTGCCATTTTGTCTCCCAGCCTTTTTTTGAGAATGCCGCTGGCCGGGTGCTGGCCGACTTCGACAACCAAGCCGACGCCCAGGCCTGGCTGCTGAGGCAGGACTAACCAAAAAAGCGGCGCCGAGCAATTGCCCGGCGCCGCTTTAATTTACTATTAATCAATTAATTAGCTAAAACCGGATAATCGGTGTAGCCTTTGGGACCGGGCGTGTAGAACGTATCTTTATCGCCGGCGGCCAGGGGGGCATTGTGGGCAAAGCGCGCCACCAGGTCGGGGTTGGAGATGTAGAGGGTACCGAAGGCCACGAGGTCGGCATCGTGGGCGGCGAGCACGCTGTTGCCCTTGTCCTGGGTCATGCCCGCGTTGATAATGAGCGTGCCTTGGTACAGCGGGCGGTAGCGCCGGGCAATGTGCGGCTCAGCAAACTCGTTCTGGCTCACGTCGCTGAAGGGCTCCGAGAGGTGCAGGTACGCCAAGCCATAGTCGTTGAGGCGCCGCACAATGTAGTCGAACGTGGGGATGGTTTCCGCGTCGAGGGTCATGCCAAACATCCCGTCGAGCGAGGGGTTGAGGCGCGCGCCCACCTTGCTTAGGTCCACGCCCGCCGCCCGCATGGCATCGAGCACTTCAAAAAAGAAGCGGGCGCGGTTCTCCATCGAGCCGCCATACTCGTCGGTGCGGGTATTGGCCGTGCCGTTGAAAAACTGGTGAAACAGGTAGCCGTTGGACGAGTGAATCTCGACGCCGTCGAAGCCGGCCGCCAGCGCGTTTTGCGCGCCCTGCACAAAGTCGGCCACCGTTTTCTTGATTTGCGCCACCGTCATGGCCGCCGGGGCTACCGTATCCTTAAAGCCGGTGGGCGTATACACTTTATCGTGCGGGTTGAGAGCCGACGCCGAGAGGGGCAGGTTGCCGGCGAGCAGGTCGGGGTGCGACATGCGGCCCACGTGCCAGATTTGGGCAAAAATCTGCCCGCCCTGGCCGTGCACAGCGCTGGTCACTTTTTGCCAGCCCGCCACCTGCTCGGGCGAATACAGGCCGGGCACGTTGATGTAGCCCACGGCCTCGGGGCTCACAAACACGCCTTCCGAGATGATAAGGCCCGCCGTGGCGCGCTGCGCGTAGTACTCGGCCATCAGGTCGTTGGGCACGGTGCCGGCGTTGTCGGCGCGGCTGCGGGTCATGGGGGCCATCACCACGCGGTTTTTCAGAGTTAGCTTATCGGAGTGATAAGGGGTTAAAAGCGGTTGCTCAGCCATTGGTCTGGGAAATAAATAGCAGCTTCCAGTGCGGAAGCGCTTGGTAAGCGACCAGCCCACATTTTTGTTTAATGTTGGTACATTATTTCTTGCACAAGCTTGAGTGCTTGCTCAACGAACCAGGTAGTTTTTAGCCCGCAGAAGACGCAGAAGCAGGCGGTGCGGGTCAGCGCCTGGTAGCCCGCACAAAGCGCGGCCGGCCCAGAAAATCGGCCAGCACGGCCACTTCCTCATACGCGGCGGCGTCGAACAGCGCGGCCGTCTCCGCACCCAGCTCTTCGTTGATTTCCAGCCAGATGCTACCGCCGGGCCGCACTAATTCGCGTCCCACCGCGGCCAGCCGCCGGTAAAAGAGCAGCGGGTCATCGTCGGGCACAAACAGGGCGGTGGCCGGCTCCCAGGCCAGCACGTTTTCGCGCATTAGCGCCCGCTCGCTTTCCCGCACGTAGGGCGGGTTGCTCACCAGTATATCGAGGCTGCCGGGAGCCGCCCCCACCGGCAGCGCGCGCAAAATGTCGACCTGCTCAAACGCCACGGCCGGCGCGTAGCGGGCGGCATTGCGCCGGGCCACGGCCAGCGCCTCCGGCGAAATATCAACGGCTAGCGCTTGGCTATCAAGCAGTTCCAAAGATATGGCGATGGCCAGGCAGCCGCTGCCCGTGCCCACGTCGAGCAGGCGCAGGCCCGGCCGGCCGGCGTGGGCGCGGGCCACCAGCTGCACCAGCTCCTCGGTTTCGGGGCGCGGAATGAGGGTGGCGGGCGTCACGGCCAGCTCAAGGCCGGCAAAATGGGCCGTGCCCAGCACGTACTGCACCGGCTCGTGGGCCAGCAGGCGGGCTTGCAGCGCGGGCAGCCGGGCCCGCACCGGCGCGGGCACCGGCGCGTGGGCCTGCATGCGGCGCTGCAAGGGCGAGAATCCCAGCAGGTGCTCGGCCACCAGGGCGGCCACGGCCTGCGCCTCGGTGGGGGGGTAGGTGGCGTGCAGGGCGGCGGCCAGGTCGGTGGTGAGCTGTTGGGTAGTCATGGGGCCGCAAAGATTGGAGTTTGAAAGTTGGCACCAGGAATGAGGAAGGGCATTGGCCCACGCCTTCCGCACTTGCAACTTTCAACTCCCAAATCCCCCTGCTGGCGAATAGCTTTACGTCCTCACCCGTGCTGTCTTCCCCTATGTCCGTGCCCGACGACTCGCTCTTCATGCGCCGCGCCCTTGACCTGGCCGCCCTGGGCCTGGGCCACGCCCGCCCCAACCCCCTGGTAGGCTGCGTGGTAGTGGGCCCCGAGGGCACTATTATCGGCGAGGGCTACCACCAGCAGTACGGCGGCCCCCACGCCGAAGTAAACGCCCTGGCCAGCGTGGCCGACCCGGCATTGCTGCGCCAAAGCCGCGTATTCGTGACGCTGGAGCCCTGCGCCCACCACGGCAAAACGCCCCCCTGCGCCGACCTGCTCATCGCCCAGGGCGTGCCCGAGGTCATCGTTTGCAACGACGACCCCAACCCCTTGGTGGCCGGCCAGGGCCTGGCCAGGCTGCGCGCCGCCGGCATCCGCGTCAGCACCGGCCTGCTGGCCGAGGCCGGCCGCCAGCTCAACCGCCGGTTTTTCACGTTTCAGGAAAAGCAGCGCCCTTATTTAGTCTTGAAGTGGGCCGAATCGGCCGATGGCTTCCTGGCGGGGCCGCACTTTCAGCGGGTGCAGATAAGCGGGCCCCAGGCCCAGCTCCTCACCCACCAGTGGCGCACCGACGAGGCGGCCATCCTGGTGGGCACCCGCACGGCCCTGCACGACAACCCCCGCCTCAACGCCCGCGAGTGGAACGGCTCGCAGCCCCTGCGCCTCACCATCGACAAAAACCTGGCCCTGCCCCCCAGCCACCATATCCTCGACGGCACCCAGCCCACCATCATCTACACCCACCGCGAGCGGGCCAGCCGCCCCAACCTCACCTACGTTACGCTGCCCTTTGCCGCGGCCGGCGCGCCGCCCTCGCCCGACCTGCTGCCCACCGTGCTGGCCGACCTCTACGCCCGCGGGGTGCAGTCGGTGCTGGTAGAGGGTGGCCCCACGGTACTTACCAACCTCATTACCAACAACTTGTGGGATGAGATACGGGTCTTCCGCAGCGCCAAGCGGCTGGAGCGCGGCGTGGCCGCCCCCCGCCTGGGCCTGCGCGGCTGGCAAAGCCACGAAAAAGCCGGCCCCGACGACCTGTTTCGCTACGTCAATGAGTGAATGAATCAACTCACTCATTCACTGCCATAAAAAAGGGAGCGAAGAAGTGCTGACGGCTACGTCATGCACTCCTTCGCTCCCTCACTCATTTACGCAGTGCCTAGCGGCCAAACAGGCCGCCGAGCAGGCCACCCAGGCCGCTGCCCATGATGCCGCCGCCACCGGCGCTGGCGGGCTGCGAGTTGGGCTGCCCGCCCAGGCCGCCCAGCACCGACATAATGGAGCCTAGGCCGCCGCTGCCCATGGAGCCCTGCTGCGGGTATTGGCTGGGGTCCATGCTGGCTTGGTTGCCGCCGCCGCCCAGCACGCCGCTGAGCAGGCCGCCACCGAGCAAGCCGCCCAGCATGCCACCCAGCGAGCTACCGCCGCCGAGGCTGCCCATGGCCCCGCCCAGCAGGCCGCCCAGCGAGCCGCTGCGCTCCTGGGGCTGGCCGCCGTAGCTGCCGCCGCCACCGCCCATCACCTTCGAAATTACCATGGGGGCTACTACGCCCAGCAAGCCGGCCATCAGGGCCCCCTTGGGGATGCCTACGTTGCTGAGCTTGTCGCCAATGCTGCTCAGAAAGCCTTGCTTACCAGGGTCTTGCGCATCGTGGGGCACGCTGGCGGCCTGGTCTACCACGCTTTCGAGCGCTTGCTTCTGCGCTGGGTTCACGCCCAGGTAGGCGGCCATTTTGCCCACCATTTCTTCTTCGCCGGGCGAGTACGTGCCATCGGCCCGCGAGAAGCTAATGAGGTCCGTAACGAGCGAATAGCGCAGGTCGCTGCTCTTGAGCTGGTCGAGGCTGCGCTGCACTGTGCTGTTATCGGCGCTGTCGGCGGCCGTCAGCACCTGCCGGGTGGCATCTTCCGAAAGGCCGGCCTGCTGCGCCAGGCGCTGCAAAAACTCTGCCTCGGGAGCCGTAGCCTGGCGGTCGGCCGTGGCCAAGGCCGCAATGGCGCTGAGGTAAGCCGTCTTCTCGGGTTCTGAGTAGTTCTGAAGCAATTGGGTTTCCATGAAAGAAGGAAAAAGAGTAGTGGGTGAAAAAGGAAAAAAGCAGCAGTAGGAGCGGGCAGCCCGGTCCGGCCTTGCTAACGGCTACGCGGCCTTGGCGTTGCCTAACCCGCGCGTATCAGCCCCGGCCCGCGCTTTTTTAAAACTTTTTATGCCTGATTGCTAATTTTTTACGCCTGCGCAGAAGCTACTACCCGCAGTTTTTTTTAACGCTGGCTTGGTCAATCCAAAAAATCCTCCCATCTTTGTACTCCCAAACGGCCTAAAGCCACTTGGAAAAAGGGAGATTAGCTCAGCTGGTTCAGAGCATCTGCCTTACAAGCAGAGGGTCACTGGTTCGAACCCAGTATCTCCCACGTTGATAAACAGCCACTTAGATTTTTATCTAAGTGGCTGTTTTGCTTTCGGTTTACCTGGTAGCTTACGCAAGTCCTCCGCAGGTGTAACCGATGCGCCTGCCCGCAAAGCTTGGGGGTTGTGTGGCCCGGCAGGGAGGCGCAGTATCAACTGCGACGATTTTTGCGTAGCGCGTGGCCAAGCGTTGGTACTTGACGCGTTCATTAACCAATCCTTGTTTTGTATGGAAGCAGTCAGAATTTAGCCCTTTGGCGGCCCCAAGGTGCTGCAACTAGAAGAGATAGCGCGGCCGGCAAACTACTTACTAAGCTGTGCGCCAACAAGATAAACCCGGTAGAATGGGTGGTGCGGGAAGGCGGCAACGACGCGCTGCGGCCTCACCTGACTTTGCCGATGGCCCTGGGCTAGGATGCGGCCGGCGTGGTGGAGGAAGTTGGCAGCGCGGTTACTAGGTTGCGGCGGGGCAATGCCGTGTGCGGGGTGCCCAACTTCCCTGTAGCCCAGCGGGCCGCTTTCACTGAAATGGGTTAGCTGCGGCTGTAGCTCAAAAGCCAGGGCTAGGACCTCACATTCCAGCTTTTAGCAGCCGGCTGAAGCCGATGCCGACGAAATCGTGGCGGGCCCTACTGCGCAGCGCTGCTGGGCGATGCGGTGCCTAGCACTGGTCACCCTGGCAAGGTAAAAACGCAAGAGGCCGCCCCGTTAAAGACAACCTCCTGGTACGCAGATAAGCCCCATTTAGCAGTGCTTTACGGCTAGGCTTGGCGCAAAACTGGCTGGCGCCCAACAACTTCTGCCACCAGCTCCCTTTCGGGCCGGCCACGCAGCCGCCGGTAGTTCAGCTCAAACAGCCAAGTGGCGTGGGCTGCGTCGGCGGCGGTGCGCACGGCAAACTCCGTCCAGCCCCGGTACGCCGCCCCGCCCCAGCGCAGGGGCCGGGCCAGGCCACCGGCCACCAGCGCCTGGCCCAGCGCGGGGCTGGTAGCCAGGTGCACGTCGCCGCTGAGATGGATGTGGCCCAGCTCGTCGCCACCCACGTAAAAATCGACCCCGTCCACCACCTCGCCCACCCGGAAGAGGTCCCAGTGGGCAGCGGTTATAATGTCGGCCCAGCCTTGAATGGCTTGCGAAACCGGTTCGAGTACGGCTACCAGCGTGGGCGCCGGGGCCAGGGGACCCTTTTCAGAGAGTTTCATGGGTAAAGTAGTTGAAAGAGAATAAAATAACGCACCGAACCCTGGTTTCTAAAATGCAGGGGCGAATTCCTGGGCGAAATCTTCTACCTTGACTTGGCCCATCGGGTGGGGCGGGCGGCGGTCGTAGTCCTGCCGCAGGGCACCATTGTGAATGCTGCCGCCCAACTCCATGTAGGGGGCGGCAATACGGGCCGAAATGCCGGCCTGTTTCAGGCCCTGCCGGGTTTGCTCGTCCGTGAAAGTGAGTTAGTGCAAGTCGGGCTGGCTGATGGCCGCGCCCAGGGGTCTGGCGGTTTTGGCGGTTTCACTAGCCGTGCGCTCGCCGCTGGCCACGTAGCGCACCGTTGTGCCGACGGTGGCGGCGCCTGCTCGAAGCCCAGGTGGCGCAGCAGGCCGCGCCGGCCGCGCGCTGCAATTTCAGCAGCAGGAGGCGGAGGCAGTGCCGAATCAAGTTGCTTTTCTTTCGACTCGCCCAGGCGAATTCCTCCTCCATGCGCTCACCTGCGCTCAAACGGGCCCCCGCTGCGGCCGACAGCCATTTCTGCGGTTAGGAATCAGCGCCTCTTTCCTTTCTTGCTTCTTACTATAACCGGCACGCTGATACGTAGCGCGGGCGGGGGAGGTTGCGCCGGGAATCATGCCAGCATAACCTCCGGTTGACTTTCTGTATAAATAATTGATTTTTAGCAAGTTGACTGCTGGCACCCGCGCCACAGGAGTTCGATTTTGGCCAGCAGCTGCTTTTGCGCGGTAAGTTGGCCCATCGGCTGCCTGGCTTCCATTTGCTTGTTAACTATCTTTCTTTCAGCTACTTGCATGAACCGATTTGACCGCATTACGGCTATCCTCCTCCAGCTGCAAGCCAAGCGCCTGGTTAGCGGCCCTACCCTGGCCGAGCAGTTTGGCGTGAGTTTGCGCACCATCTACCGCGACCTGCGCACCTTGGAGCTGGCCGGCGTGCCGCTCATTGGCGAGCCGGGGGTGGGCTACTCGCTGGTGGAGGGCTACCGGCTGCCGCCCGTCCTGTTTACCCGCGAAGAAGCCACGGCCCTGCTCACGGCCGAAAAGCTGGCCGCCCGCCTCACCGACGCGCCCACGGCCCAGCTCAGCGGTGCGGCCATGGACAAGGTGCGCGCCGTGCTGCGCCGCCCCGACCGCGACCACCTCGAAATCCTCGCCCCCCACATTCGGGTGCTGGCCCCCCGCGAGCCGGCCGGCCGCCCCCCGGCCTACCAGCTGCTGGTGACGGCCGTTGCCACGCGGCGCGTGGTGCACCTGCGCTACCAGGCCGCCGACGCCGACGCCCCCACCGTGCGCGACATCGAGCCCGTGAGCCTGTACCTGAGCCGGGTGTGGCACGTGGTGGCGTACTGCCGGCTGCGGCAAACCTTCCGCGATTTTCGCCTCGACCGCATCGACCAGGTAGCGCTGCGGGCGGAGGTTTTTGCCCCGCGCCCCGGCGCCTTGCAGCAGCATTGGGCAGCCCAGGCCCAGCGGCGGCCCCGCGAAAAAGTGGTGCTCCGCTTTCAGGCGGCGGCCGTGCCGCCCGCCTCGGCCCAGCACCTGCACGATACCAAGTATCAGTACGGCTGGGCCCACGAGGAGCTAGTGCCGGATGGGAGCTTGGAACTGACGTTGCTCATCGGCGACCTGCCCTACCTGGCCACCTGGCTGCTGCCCTACGCCGGGGCCATCACGGTGGTTGAGCCGCCCGCCTTGCGCGAGCACCTGCGGGCGCTGGCCCAGCGGGCGCACGATTTTTTTTGCGGCCCCTCCACCATGCTGACATAGGGCTGTCAGGCGGTGCTGAGAAGTTTGTAGCGTCAAGTCCGACACCTCTTTTCACCCCCCTCTAACAAACCCAAAAAAATGGAAAAGCGAACCGTTGACCCGTGGCACTGGGGCCAGTACACCAACTCGGTGCAGGCCGTCGAAGTCAGGCAGCCCGCCGCCACCCTCTACTGCTCTGGGCAGGTAGCCATCGACGAGCAGGGCCAGCCCAGCGCCGCCGACATGCGCAGCCAGCTACTGCAAACCTTCCAGAACCTGGAGCACCTTATCCGCGAGGCGGGATACGAGCCCCAGGGCATTGTGCGGCTGAACGTGTTTACCACCTCCACCGCCGAGTTTTTTGCCACCTGCTCGGATGTGTACCAGGCCTGGCTAACCCAGCACGGCATCAAGCAAGCCACGTCGCTGCTGGAAGTGAAGGGCCTGTTTGCCACCATCACCGTGGAGCTGGAAGCGACGGTGGTCAAGTAAAGCTTTCGGCAACAAGGCACTACCAGGGTCCGGCCGGCTGCCGGCCCCTTCGCCTGCGCCGGCCCCCCCCCCCAACTAACGGGCTGGCCGCAGCCGCGAAGCTTGTGGAGCCAGAAAGTTTACCGGTTGCTGGCCGCCGGCCTGCTAGCAGGACCGCAAAAATGACGAAGGTCACTTTAGGACCTGATGTAACGCATTTAGCTACGCGAAAGGGAGTACGAGCTTTGAAGTACTAATCACTTCCCACCCACCACTTTTCCGGCAGTTTAATAAGTTGGTTGCGGCAGCTTTTGCGCACCTTATTTAACTTCTTGATAAAGTGCCCATTATCTTACCCTGCCATGCCCCTTGCTTCTGCTCAGCCCCTTGGTTGCCTCCGTGCAGCAAGCCGCTGGGAAGCAACCCGCCGGGGCTGGCTACTGGCGCTGCTACTGAGCCTGGCGGCGGGGCCGGGCTGGGGCCAGCGGCCAACCCGGCCCCGCCAGGCGGCAGTGCAGGTCGACACCACCCACAAGGCGCTTTCCACCAAGCAGATGGAAGAAGCGCTGCGCCTGCTGCTGCGCGCCGATTCGGTGCAGCAAGCCAGGGTGCAGCCCGGTATGGAGGCCGATGCCGAGGGCTTCGTGCTGGACCAGACGATTACCAAGCCGGGCCGCGATTTCTACGAAATGTTCTACGGCACTTTTCAGAGCACCACGGTGGCTGGCCTGGGCGACTACACCATTGTGCTGACTGAAAAGCCTTTACGGGGTAACTCATCGTTCATCACGATGAGCGTGAACGACACCGAGCTGCTTGAAATGCCCTTGCCCACCCGCACCGAGCAGCTCGAAGAGGCCGTAGCGGGCGCCGTAGAAACGGCCCGCGGCTTCCTGGCCGAGCAGCAGGCGGCCAGCACCCAAATGGAAACCACTAACCCCGCCCTCCCACCCAAAAAACCCTAACGCCCGCCGAGCTTCTCTTACCCCATCGCCCGGTAGGCTACCGGGCACCACACTCTCCTTATCGCACGTGTGCGAACCTATGAAATGAAAAAAACTTACGCTGTACTGCTACTAGTACTAAGTATGGGGGCGGCCCGGCCGGCCCTGGCCCAGCGCTTTGTGTATACGCCCGTGAACCCGGCCTTTGGAGGCAACACCTTCAACTACAGCTGGTTGCAGGCTTCGGCCACGGCCCAAAACACAACGGTTGACCCCGCTATCACCACGAGCACCGCGAGCGACCCGCTCAACCAGTTTAGCGCCAACCTCAACCAGCAGGTGCTCTCGCAGCTCACCTCGCGCCTCATCACCTCGCAGTTTGGCCAGGGCGCCATTAAGGAGGGCACCTACACCGTGGGCACCTACCAGATTCAGGTAACGCCGGGCGGCGGCGGCGTGGTGGTGTCGGTAACCGACACTGGCACGGGCAACAAGACGACCATCACTATTCCTAACGGCTTGTAGGTCAGATGCATGACCCTATAAGCCTGCCTGCTCCTCGCCCATCCGGGCTGGGGCGCTGGCGCACGTCCGTTCGGGTACTTTTGGGCGCGGCCCTGCTTACGGCCAGCAGCTGCGTGCCCTACCTGCACCAGCACCTGCTGGCCCCGCAGCGCGCGCGCCTGGGGGCCGAGGTGGCCGGCAACGAGCTATGGCGCCAGCTGCCCGCGCCGGCCGGCAAGACGATAGTAGCCGTGTATAAGTTTCGGGACCAGACGGGCCAGTACCGACTCCTGGAAAACGGGGCCAGCTTCTCCACCGTCGTCACGCAGGGGGCCACCAGCATCTTGCTGCGCGCCCTGGAAGAGTCGCACTGGTTTGAGTCGATTGAGCGCGAAAATATTGGTAACCTGCTGAACGAGCGCAAGATAATTCGCTCGGCGCAGTCCGAGTTTGCGGCCCAAACCGGCAAGCCGGCGCTGCCGCTAGCCTCCATGCTCTTCGCCAGCATTATTCTGGAGGGCGGCATTATCTCCTACGATTCCAACATCATCACGGGCGGGGGCGGGCTGCGCTACTTCGGGGCCGGGGCCTCGGGGCAGTACCGGCAAGACCGCGTAACGGTGTACCTGCGCGCCATCAGCACCAACACCGGGCGCATCATGAAAACGGTGTACACCTCCAAAACCATTCTCTCGCAGCAGGTGAGCGCGGGCGTGTTTCAATTCGTTGATTTTAAGCGCCTGCTCGAAACCGAAACCGGCTTTACCTACAACGAGCCCAGCGAAATGGCCGTGAAGGAAGCCATTGAAAAGTCGGTGCAGGCCCTGATACTGGAAGGCGTGCAGGACCGGTTTTGGGCCCCGCGCGACACGGCCGAGGCCCGCGGCCCGGCCATGCAGGCCTACCTGCGCGAAAAAACCCAGAACCTGAACATCGACGAACTGGGCCGGGTGCAGCAGCCGCGCCGCGCCACGGTGGGCCTGCGCCTGGCCGGAGCCCTGCAGCGCTACTCCGGCGACTACGGCACCCCGCAGCTGCGGCCCGCCCTGGAGGGCAGCCTGCACGTGCAGGTGAGCCCGGCCTGGAGCCTTTTCGGCACCGTGGGCAGGGGCAAGCTGGCGGCGGGGGCCGGCGGCAGCTCTTTCGACCAGGCCTTTACCTATGCCGAGGCGGGGGCGCAGCTGCGCCTGCTCCCCCGCGACCGCCTCACGCCCTACCTGCTGGCCGGCGGCGGCATAACCCAGCGGGCGCTGCGCACCGATACACCTTATAACATGCTGCCCCACGCCGTGCTGGGGGTAGGCCTCGAATACCTGCTCACCGACCGCGTGGGCCTGAGCGCGCAGCTCGATAACCACCTCTACTTCAACGACCAGCTCGACCTGCTGGCGCGGGGCAGCTACAACGACTACTACTGGGGCGCGCGCTTGGGCGCGGTTTTTTACCTGGGCCGGCTGGGCGGGCCCAGGGCGGGGCCGCGCTAGGGGTTGTCTTGTTGAATATTAAGTATTTTATACTTATTTTAAAATCTACTAAGATAATTTTTTCTAAAATTACTCCTATTGGGGTATTGTTACCCGATTACTACCCCTAGTACTTTTGACCTATTCTTCCGGCCGGAGAATACCTTCCCACCCACTCTCCCTCATTTTCAACTTATTACTTCTCATGAACACGCTCAAACTCAAACTTCTGGCCGCTTCTATGTTTGTTTGCTCAGCCGCTTTCGCCCAGTCGGCAGGTTCGCAACAAAATCCAGTCCCGACTACGCGCACCCCAACCAATAACCCTAATGCCTTTACTCCGCAGGCTGTAGGTACCCGCCAGGGTAATTACGCTGTCGATTCTTATGTCCTCCAGAATGGAGACAACCAGTATGCCAACGTAGACCAGAACGGCTATTACAACACAGCCGACATCTACCAGAACTATAACAGCACTGCTGGGTCCAATGGTAACAATGCCACTCAGCGGCAGACCAACGATGGCCGCGATGGGTCTATGGGCACGCGTAACACAGCTTACATTGCGCAGTTCGGTTCGGCAAGCAGCGCCAGCCAAGTTCAAACGGGCACCGGCAACGTAGCAAGCACTGTCCAAGGTTCTGGCACGCACAACAATGCTGACCAGCAGCAAACCGGCATGAATAACTCGGCCGATATCTCGCAAGGCGGCGCTAACAGCAATGCCATTCAGTTCCAGGATGGCAACACGGATACGGCTCGCATCACCCAAGGGGGTGCTTCGGGCAACTATGCCGAGCAGCGCCAGACTGGTGGCAATGGCAACCAAGCCAACACCACGCAGTCAGCTCCCTATAGCACCTTTAGCTATACCCAGCAAAACGGCAACAACAACCAGGCTACTGTAAATCAGCATATTCAATAAGTCATAGGCTGGCAACAGCCTTAGTGAACCGGATTCTGCACCTGGTATAGCGCCAGTTGCGGGGTCCGGTTCAAGTGGCATTTGGAAACACCTGACTGTCTGTATTGAACCTGGGCATCTAAATCTACTTACGCTTTTCACGCATGAAACCGTTCTTTCTGTTGCTGACGGCCGGCCTGGGCTGGGCCCGGTTAGCCTGCGCGCAGCAACCTGCTACCCAAGCGGCCAGCCAGGCGGCCACCACGGAGCAGCGCCTGGCCGAAGACCTGGGGGTAGACCGCCTGCGCAACGCCCTGCTTCCTACCGCCGAAACCCGCACCTCGGCCGTGCTCCTGCAAATGGGTACGGGCAACGTGGCAACCATCGACCAGGCTGGCCGCGGCACCGCCCCCAACCAGGCGGTGGTGGTGCAGGCGGGCGCGGCCAACGGCCTCACGCTCAGCCAAACGGGCCTCAACAACCAAGCTACCTTTGGCCAGACCGGCAACGCCAACCAGGCCACCCTGCGCCAAGCAGGCAGCGGCAACACCATCGAGGGCCAGGTGACCGGCGACGATAATGCGCTGGAGGTGGAGCAGCAGGGCCAGGGCAACCGCTACTCGACCCAGCTCACGGGCAGCCACGGCCGCTACACCATCGAGCAGGCGGGCAGTGGCAACAGCCTCACCCAACGCGAAACTTCCACCACTACCTCCCTACCCGGCTACAGTGTGCAGCAGCAAGGCACCGGCATGCACCTGACCATCGAGCAGGGCAAAGTATTGCCGTAGCCCACGCCGGGCTTTGCCGCTTTGCCTAGCGAGGTTTCTTTTTTCTGCGCTCTCCCCTTTTGCTACTATGAAGCTTTCTTTATTGCTGGCCCTGGTGATGGGGCCGGCGCTGGCGGCCCCGCCAACGGGCTCCCCACCCTGCCTGGCGCACCTGGTGCTGCACGAGCAAAATGGCCTGCTGCACATCACGGGTAGCTGCCGCAGCCAGCTGGCGCAGGCGGCGCAGTACCGCTACGAGCTGCGCACGCAGCGCACAGGCCGGGCGGGCCAGTCGACTACTACCCAGGGCGGGCGCTTCGAGCTGCCGGCCGGGCAAGAAGTCACGCTCTCGCAAGTGAGCCTCAGCGCGGGTGCCGATGCGCACTACCACCTGCGCTTACTCGTGTACGACGATGCCGGGCACACCGTGGCCCAGGACTCGGCCAGCCAGTAGTGCGTTCCCCCTTTCCGTTCGACTCAGGCAGTAGTGTCTGAGTCCTTTTGAGTTTATACCTGCCCGCGTTTTTGCCTCCTTCCCACCCGCTTTCTCTCCCCGCTCTCGCACTTCTATGAATGCAAACAAATACCTTACCCTCCTGATTAGCTGGCTGATGCTGGCTGGCTGCACCGAAACTACCGTGGAGCCTACGCGCTATGGCACCCTCACGGGCACGGTGCTCGACGCCCGCAACAGCCAGCCGCTCGCCAACGTCATTATCACCACGAACCCCGCCAGCAGTAGCTATATCACCGATGCCAAGGGGCAGTTCAGCATCGGGCAGGTGCCGGTGGGGGCCGTGAACGTAACGGCCCACAAGGCCGACTACACCGACCAAACCACCGGTATCAACGTAGCCGAAGCCCAAAACCAGAACGTGGCCCTGGTACTGGCCAAGACGACGACGACCACGCCCACGCCCAACGCCCCCGCCCAACCCAGTCCCGCCAACGGGGCTACCGGCCAGCCTATTCAGCTCACCCTGGCCTGGCACTCGGTGCAAACCGCCAAAAGTGATTCGCTGCGCTACTCGGTGGTGCTCTACGAAAGCAATAACCTCAACCAGCAAACCCCGCTCACCAACGCCCGCGACTCGACCGTGCAGGTGAGCCTGCGCTACAATACCACGTATTTCTGGCAAGTAACGGCCACCAACCTGTCGGGCAAGGGCAGTAGCGTGCGCTCGCCGGTGTGGAGCTTCCAAACAACGGCGCTGCCCGACAACCGTTTCTTGTTTGCGCGCGTGACGGGAACCAACTCCGACATCTACTCCTCCAATAAAACCGGGGGCGACCTGGTGCGCCTCACCAGCGAGGCTACCACCGAAACCGCCCCCCAGCTCAGCCCCAACCGTGACCTGATTGCCTACACCTCCAACGCCACGGGCCAGTTTCAACTCTACACCATGAACCGCGATGGCTCGAACCAGCGGCGCATTACCACGCTGGCCGTGGAGGGCTACAACAACGCGGGCATCGGCTACCGCTGGTCGCCGGATGGGGCCCAGCTTATTTATGCGCACTACAACCAGCTCTACCGCGTGAACCGCGACGGCACGGGGCTGCAGCTGCTGGCCACGGCCCCCACCGACCGCCACTTTCGGGAGTGCGACTGGACGGCCCAGAACGGCGGCCGGCTGCTGGTGCAAACGGTGGGCGTGAACGTGTATGACGCTGAAATCTACCTGCTTAACGTGGACGGCTCCAGCCCTAGCCTGCTGGTAGGCAACCTGCCGGGCCGGCTCGACTCGCCGAGCTTCAGCATTGATGGCAGCCGCGTGCTGTACACCCGCGACGTGGCCAGCTTCGACAGCCCCAGCGGCCGGCAGCTCGATGCCCACATTTTTACGCAGCGCCTCGATGGTACTGGCGTGCTCGACGTGTCAGCGGCCAATAATGCTAGTGGTGGCAATTCGATACCAAAAGGCGTGGGAACCAACGACCTAAACCCACACTACTCGCCCGATGGCTACTTTATTATCTTCGTCAACCAAGTCAACGACAACATTACGCCTGGCGATGTCTGGACGGTAGAAGCTGGCGGCCTTGCCCGCACCAAGCAGATTACCAACGCCGCCCTGCCCGACTGGAAGTAAGGAGTTATCCATTAGCAGTTATCAGGCAAAATGCCCTTTTGCTGATTGGTAACTGCTAATTGATGCTAGGACTTACCCAAAAGCGTCTGTCCCTGCGAGCGCAACGCTCGCAGGGACAGACGCTTTTGGGTAAGTCCTAGCATAATTGATACCTGAAGCCTATATCATGCCGGCTCCCAGGTGGGCCAGGCGCTGGCTCACGTTCTTGGACTTGATTTTGCGCTGAATGTTGCGGCGGTGCGTTTTTACGGTGAAGTAGCTGATGAACAGCTTCTCGGCGATGGCCGCGTTCGTTTCGCCCGCCAGGATGAGGGCCAGGATTTCCTGCTCGCGGCTGCTCAGCTCGTCTTCCTCGCGCTTGCCCTTGCGGGCGGCCAGCCAGCCGGCAAAGCCAGGGTGGTCGAGGCTAAAACGCACATCCACCGTGTTTTTGTGGGCCGTAATGTCGGTAAACAGGCTGGCCGTGGCCAGCGGGTGGCCCGCCTCATCCTGGGCGATGATGAAATTTTGGCGCAGCACGTGCAGGTAGTGCCCGGCCCGGCAGCGCAGGCGGTAATCGACGCTAAAGCAGGGGGGCACCGCGGCGTCCCCCACCAGGTTCGGCACCGCGCCGGGCAGCTGCAAAAACTCGCTGGCCAGCGCCGAGGCCCGTATCACGGCGGGCAGGTCGTCGGGGTGAATGGCGTCGTATAACAAGCTCAAACTCAGCTCATCGGCCTCGTATCCTAGCAGGTTGGCCATGCCGGGGCTACTGTAGCAGCACTGCTGCCGCCACACCTCAAACACCACCAAAAACTGGCTGGCAAACAGCCGGCTGGCTAGCTGCGCTGCTTCCTGGCGCACTGCCCCCAGCAGGCCCGCGTGCGCCAGCGGCAAGGCAGGAGCCAGGCTCCCCGAATTACTAAGCATGAAAACCACTACTAGCGTGAATGGCTGCCTCCGCGCGGGCAGCCAGCCGCAGCCCCGCCCCGGCCGTGCAGCCGCTGCGAAGGTACCCGCCGGCCCCAGGGCCAGCATTGATGAGGCTCACTATACCAGGTGATTATCCTCACCTTTTCTACATGCAGCCGCGCATGCGCCGCTGGCCAGCCGGTGCTGACAGAGGATTCTGTTTTGAATAGAATTAAAAATGGGGAATCAAAAATCTGCTGGTCAAATTTTTGATTCCCCATTTTCAATTTTTAATTCCTTTAAAAACAGTACTCTGAGCACGAAACTGCGCTAGTCAAACAGGGTGGCTATCTCACGCAACTGGCTAGGCGCCAGTATGGTAATAGCGCTGCCGCGCGTGGTGAGCAAGCCTTCGTGCTTGAACTCGGTGAGCATGCGGGTGGTGGTTTCCTTGGTGGTGCCCATAAGGGCCCCCAGGTCCTCGCGCGAGATGGCCATGGTAAAGGGCTGGCTATCGCCCTGCGCGTGGTAGGTGTTTAGCAGCAGCAGCAGGGCTTCGGCCAGGCGCTCGCGCACGGGCTTGTAAGCCAGGTGCAGCATCCGCTCGGCGGTGTCGCCGAGGTTGGTGGCCAGCAGCTGCATCAACGCACTGCTAAACACGGGGTTATCGGTCAATTGCTGCCCAAAGGCGCGCCGCGGAATGAGGCACACCGTGCAGTCGCTGAGCGCCACGGCGGAGGTGGCGTGCACCGAGCCGGCAATCAGGGCGCGGTAACCCAGCAGGTCGCCGCTTTTCACCAGCCGAATTATCTGCTCTTTGCCATCGCCGCCCGATTTAGTAATTTTTATGCGGCCCTCGTGCACGCAGTAGAGGCCGGCGGGCCGGGTGCCCTCGCCAAAAATGGTTTGGCCGGCGGCGTAGCGCTGGCTGGTTTTGTCCTGGCCAATGGTGTCAGTGCCCGACAGGGCGCAGCAGTGCAGCTGGTTGTGCTGCCGATGCGGGCAGTTGTGGCAGCTAGGGATAGTAAGTCGTATCATAGAAGGGAGAGGCAGAGGGCGTGAGTACCAGAATTGTAGCAGGGGTGGGGGAGCGCGGCTAGGCCAAACGCTCACCATACGGCACTGGCAACCAGCAGGAAACAGCGCGTTTCTTGTTTTCTACAGGTTCCTTGGTGCGTGGGTGCGCTAGTGCGGGCGGGGCGGTTAGTTGGCCCAGCGGCCGGTGGTGTGGTAGAGCGGCTGGAAGGCGTCGGCCCGGCTTATTTCGCCGTTGAGGTAGCGCTGCAGGCGCTGCTGGGTATCGGGCTGGGGCACTTGCCCGCCAAAAGCCTGGCAGAGCAGCGCATTTTCAACTTCGCGCAGGCGATTGGCGTAGGCTTTTTGCTCGTCGGGCGAGAGGATGGCAGCAGCCGCAAAATCGAATTGCAGCGTGGGGCTAAGATAGGCTAAGGCCATGTTTTCAGAAGGGTAAGAAGGGTGAGGTAAACCAACAGAACGGCGGAAAGAGGGCCACCCGCAGTTCTGGCAACATAGTGATAGTACTTGAGCGCTAACAGGTTAAGTACCAGCAATAGCAACTAGCTTAGTAGAGCGTGATGCCAGAGCCGCGGCACGGGGGCCCAGCGCTCGCAGTGGGCCGGGGCAGCCACCCTCGCCGCCGACAGGAAAACTGCTATTGAAACCCGAGCTAACGTCTTGATTGAATGGGCGGTAGCCCATTGCTAATCCGGCAGGCCGAACTGCCGGTACCAGGTGCTGGCAAGCTGATGGAGCGGCTGCCGGTAGCGAGCCGCTGGGCTAGGCCGCCGGGGGTGCCGCTGCGGTGCGCGGCACTGGCCGGGGCGGGCCGGTAGCGCCGCGCAAGCGGACTACCGGCAGGAAGGGTATTTTTTTCATAGTTAAGGGAAGTAAAGAGAGTGAGGTGTTTTTGCCGGCGGCCTGGTAGCTGCTGCCGGGCCGGGGCCAACGGTAGCCGCCCCATTGCCGGAGAAACAACACGCTGACTTACTGATAGCTACCTTAGTAAGCTGAAGCGTTATAAAAGTAGCTGGTTCGCTGGCTTCCGACTACCTCCAAAGGGTGAATTGGTCTGAGATATATCCAGAAGTAAGCAGAGGCTATGCCAAGCTGTGAACATCGGGGGTGCCCGGTGCGCACCCCGGTAAATAGGCCACGCCGAGCCGTAGCAGCCGGTCTAGCTAGTGACATAACTCATTCACAAATGCAAAAGCCTGATTGAGCTACTAACTTGGCGTATCGGACAAGTATTATTGTACCTTAACACGCTTTAATTGTCTTTTACTTATGCACCGCCCCTCCAACGGTACCCTGCGCGCCCTACCAGAGCCCATTGGCAAGGCGGCAACCCGCCAGCGCATTCACGAGTTGGAGCAGGCCCTGGCGGCGGCGCAGGCCAAAACGGTGGCGGCGCACCGCCTGGTAGAGGTAAGCCTGGCCGATAGCAGCGACGGCATCCTGCTGGTGAATGAAACCCAGCGGGTACGCCTGGTTAATGTGGCGCTCTGCACCTTATTTGGGCTCGACCAGCCGCCGGCCGACTGGGTGGGCCAGCCCGCCGCGCTCGTTGCGGACCAAGTGCGGGCGCGCCTGGCCGACCCGGCTGCCTTCGACCACCTGCTGGCTTACCCTACTGGCCACTACGCAGCACTGCAGCTGACTGGCACTGGCCTGCAGGTTCTTGAGCTGAAGGTGCAGCCCCTGGTGGCGGCGGGTGGCGGCTACCTGCTCAGCTGCCGCGATGTAACCAAGCCGGGCAATTTTTTCCAGCAATTGCAGGAGTTGGCGTGCATTCCTGACCAAAATCCTAACCCCGTTATGCGCTTTGGGCCGGCCGGCGAGCAGCTATACGCCAACCCGGCTGCCGAGCCCGTGCTGGCCGAGCTGGCCGCTACGCCCCTGCTGCACGCCGAACTGCTGGCCCTGCTGCGGGCCGCCCTGCGCAGCAGCCACCCCCTGGAGGCCGAGCTGCCCCTGGCCCACAGCCGCCTGATGCAGGCCTTCGTGGTGCCGTTTGCGGAGGCTGGTTATGTCAATGTGTATCTGATAGATATCACCACCCGCTACCAGGCCGAGCGCGCCCTGCAGCACGCCAAAGACGTGGCCGAGGCCGCCGCTTCGGCCAAGGAGGCGTTTTTGGCCAACATGAGCCACGAAATTCGGACGCCGCTCAACGGGGTGCTCGGCATGGCCGCCCAGCTGGCCAAAACGCCCCTCGACAACCAGCAGCAGCAGCTGCTCAGCATTGTGCGCACATCGGGCCACTTTTTGCTGGGCGTGCTGAATGACGTGCTGGATATGAGCAAGATAACGAGCGGTAAGCTGGAGCTGGACCAGGCCCCGTTCGAGTTTTGCCAGGTCGCCAGCGAGGCGCTGGCGCTGCTGGCCTGGCAGGCCGCCGAAAAGGGCCTCGACTTCAAGTTTGTGCCGGTGGGCCAGCCCGCGCCCTACCCGTGGGTGCTCGGCGACGGCCACCGCCTAAGCCAGGTGCTGGTCAACCTGGTGGGCAACGCCCTCAAGTTTACCGATAGCGGCTACGTGCACGTGCGCAGCCAGGTGCTGGCCCAAACTGCCGATGCCCTCACCCTGCAAGTGGAGGTGGCCGACAGCGGCAGCGGCATTGCGGCTGATAAGCAGGAGCTGATATTCGAGTTTTTTATTCAGGAAAGCGCTGATATTCAGCGCCAATACGGCGGCTCGGGGCTGGGCCTGAGCATTTGCCGCGCCCTGGTGCAGCAAATGGGCGGCACCCTGGCCGTGGCCAGCCAGCCGGGGGCGGGCAGCACGTTTACACTGGTGCTCACCCTGCCCAAGGCCGTGCCCGAGCTGCGCCCCAGCCTGCCCCCGGCGGCGGCCAGCCGGGCCGGCAGCCTGGCCGGCCTGCGGGTGCTGCTGGTCGATGATAATGAGATAAACCGCAGCGTGGCGCGCTACCTGCTCGACCACTGGGGCACGGCCCTGCACGAGGCCAGCAACGGCCCTGATGCCCTGGCCCTGCTGGCCGCCCAGCCCTTCGACGTGGTGCTGCTCGATATTCAGATGCCGGGCATGACGGGCGTGGAGGTGCTGCAACACCTGCGCCAGCACCCCGACCGCCAACGGGCAGCCACGCCCGCTATCGCCTTCACGGCCAATGCCTTCCGGGCCGATGCCGAGCGCTACCTGGCCGCCGGCTTCACCGACTACCTTATCAAGCCGTTTGTGGAAGACAGCCTGTATGACAAGCTGGTGGCCCACCGGGCGGCCCCCGTGCCCGCCCCGGCCAGCTTCGACTTCACCTACCTGCACGCGCAGGCGCAGGGCAACCAGGCGCTTATCACCAAGATTATCAGTGCCTTCCTGCGTAATACCCCCGCCCTGCTAGACAGCCTGCGGGCCGCGGCCGACGCCGGCCGCTGGCCCGAGGTGGCCACCCTGGTGCACCACCTGCGCTCCAATATTCAGGTGCTGGGCATCCAGCACACCGAGGCCAGCCTGGCGGCCCTGCGCACGGCCCCGCCGCAGCCCACCGGCCCCGCCGCCCAGGCCTTTACCCAGGCGGCGCACCAGCTGGCCGACCATATTGCCGCCGCCCTGCGGGCGCTGCCAGCTTATGCTTCCTGATTAACTTATTGGCTCACAGACTTCTAAGCGAGCTGAATAACTCGTCCTGGTACGACTTGGCCAGCGGCACCTCGTGGCCGGCCAGCGTAAGCACGTTGTCCTCGATGCTATCGATGAGCTTGGTATTGACCACGTAGGAGCGGTGCACCCGGCGAAAATGCACGAAGGGCAGCCGCTCCACAATGCTTTTGAGGGTGTAGTGCACAATGAGCTTCTGCCGGGCCGTCACCAGCACCGAGTACGTAGACATGGCCTCGATGTAGAGCACTTCGTCGAAGTTGAGCCGCAGCAGCCGGTTGTTCACCTTCACAAACAGGTCGCGGCAGTCTTTGTCCAGCTCCCAGGCAAGCTCCCCGGCGGGCACGGCGGATGGGCTGGCCGCGTCCGCCAGCAGCTGCGGGGTCCCATTGGCCGGCTTTTGCCGCAGCAGCAGCAGGGCAATGGCTTCCTCAAAGCGCGTGTGCGCCACCGGCTTGAGGAGGTAGTCGGCCACGTGCAGGTCGAAGGCCTCGATGGCAAAGTCGCGGTGCGTGCTGATAATGATAACCGTGGGGTGGGGGCGCGGCAGCTGCCGCACCAGCTCCAGCCCCGACAGCCCCGGCATCTCAATGTCGAGCAGCAGCAGCTCTACCTCGGGGTGGGCCTGCAAAAAGCGCAGGGCCTCGTGGGCGTCGGTAAAAGAAGCCAGCAGGCGCAGCGACTTATTGAGTTCGACCAAGTGCTCGGTCAAATACAAGTCTATCTCGTTGTTATCAACGACAACGCAACTGATGGGGGTAGCAATCGACATGAACCAGATAGGGTTAGCAAGCCGAAATATACTAGCTAATTTCCGGCAGCGGCCAGCTGAATAACCCGCCGCTGCTTGCCAGCCCGGCCTAAAATCTTAATTAGCAAAGTGCAACTTATTACTGGCCTAGTGCCAGGTGGGCCGTGCTAGCGGGCCGCGGCCGGCACCACTGCGGGCGCAGGCTTGTCGTGGGCGGCCAGGTACTGGTGCCGCCACACCACCCACGACAGGCCAACGGCGGCAGCCACCACCAGCAAGATATAAATGAGGCGGTCTTGGCGGGCGCGGAAGTCGATGCGTTTCATGGGGGAGGGCGGCGCTGGAGGCCGGGGCTTTTAACGCGCCGCCGCGCCGGGTGGTTACCCCTGCCCTTTTTGGCCCGCGCCGGGGGCCCGTATCTTGCGGGCCTATGGCTGATTATTTTTCCGGGGCCGGGCGGGCGCGCGGGCTGCCGGCCGGCCTGCTGGTGGCCCTGCTGCTGCTGGGGGCCGGCCTCTACCGCGGCTACGGCCTCACCTGGGACGAGCCAAACAACCACTACAACGGGGTGGTAAACCTCAACTACGCGGCCGAGTTTTTGCTGCCGCCGTCCGTAGTGCAGCGCCTCACGCCCCCCGGCGTGCCGCTGCACCCGCTGGCCACCTGGCAGGGCTTCGACCACGGCGTGGCGTTTGAGCTGCCCGCCGCCTTGCTGGGGCGGCTGCTGTACCCCGGCAACGCGGCCGAATACTACCGCCTGCGGCATCTACTTGTGTTTCTGGTGTTTGTGGGCGGGGTGGTGGTGGTGTACCGGCTGGCCCGGCTGCGCTACCCGGCCGCGCGCTGGCTGCCGCTGCTGGCGGCCGGGGCGCTGGTAGCCACGCCGCGCTTCTTTGCCGAGGCCTTTTACAATGGCAAAGACATCGTGTTTATGGCGGCGTTTGCGCTGGGCATGCTCACGCTGGTGCGGCTGGCGCAGCGCCCCACCTGGCGGCGCGCGCTGGCGCACGCCGCCGCCACAGCCCTGGCCGCCGATGTGCGCCTCACGGGCCTGGTGCTGCTGGCGGCCTTCACGGCGGCGGCCCTGCTGCTGCAAGCCCGCGCGCCCGGTGCCGTGCCCACGCCGCCGGGCCGGCGGCTGGGGCTGCTGGGGCTCTACGGGGTGGCGGCGGCCGGGCTCACGCTGGTGGGCTGGCCCTACCTGTGGGCCGACCCCGGCACCCGGCTCCTGTACGTGATGGGCCGCACGGGCCACTTCCCCTGGAACAGCACCACGCTCTACGCCGGCCGGCTGCTGAGCGTGTATAAGCTGCCCTGGCACTACCTGCCCGTGTGGATGCTCATTACCATTCCGCTGCCCTACTCGGCGCTGGGCGCGCTGGGGCTGGGCACGGCGCTGCGCACGCTGGCCCGCCACGGCCGGGCCGCCCTGCGCCGGCCGGGTGCCTGGCTCGATGCCCTGCTGCTGGCCTGGCTGGTGGTGCCCATCGGGGCCATCATAGCCGTGCAGGCGGTGGTGTACGATGGCTGGCGGCACGTGTACTTTGTGTATCCGGCGGCGCTGCTGCTGGCCTTGCGCGGGGCGCGGGCGCTGGGCCAGGCCTGGCAGCAGCGGCCCGCCTCGACGCACTCCGCCCGGCGCTGGGTGGCGGGCGCGGCGCTGGCGCTTTTAATGCTCGAAACCGGCCGCACGGTGTGGTTTATGGTGCGCGCCTACCCCAATCAGCAGGTTTATTTCAGCTGCCTGACCACCCCGGCGGCCGAGCGCCTGTTTGAGCGCGACTACTGGGGCGGCAGCCTGTATTATGGCCTGGAGTGGCTGCTGCGCCACGATGCTGCGCCCGTTATCACGGTGGGCGAGCCGATACCGGGCTTGCTGCACAACAACTGGACGCTGCTGCCGCCCGCCCAGCAGCGGCGCATTCGCATTGTGCGCAACTGGCAGCAGGCCCGCTACTTCTGCACCATCTACCGCTGGCACCCCCAGCCGTACGCCGATTCGCTGGGCCCCGAGGTGCTGGCCTACCGGCCCGCCGGCCGGGTGAAGGTGCTGTCCATTTTCCGGCTCGATTCGCTGGGGAGTTCGCGGTCGGCGGCGGCGGCCGCCTTTCGTCGGCGCAACCCGCCCGCCCGGCCCAGCACCGCGCCGTAATTTTGCCCCATGCCTTTGCTTGAAGTTCGTTCCGCTGCCCAGCAGCGTCAGTTTTGCCGCCTGCCCCACCGCCTGCACCGCCACGAGCCCGCCTACATCGGCCCGCTCGACAATGAGGTAGAAGCCGTGTTTGACCCCGCTAAGAACCAGCTCTTTGCCGCCGGTGGCAAGGCCCAGCGCTGGCTGCTCACTAGCGCGCAGGGCACGGTTATCGGGCGCATCGCGGCCTTCGTCAACCCGCTCACGGCCACCGCCACCGATGCCACGCTGCCCACCGGCGGCCTGGGCTTTTTTGAGTGTATCGACGACCAGGCCGCCGCCAACGAGCTATTCGACGTGGCCGGTGCCTGGCTGCGCGCCCGCGGCATGCTGGCCGTAGATGGCCCCATCAACTTCGGCGACCGCGACCGCTTCTGGGGCGTGCTCATCGATGGCTTCGACCGCGAGCCCAACTACGGAATGTTCTGGCATCCAGCTTATTACCAAAAGCTGTTTGAGGCCTACGGCTTTCAACTCTATTTCAAGCAGTACACCTGCCACCGCCCGGTGGATATGCTGCTGCACCCCAGCTTTCAGCAAAAGCTGGCCGGCTTCGAGGCCGATGGCACCTACCGCTTCGCCTACGCCCGCAAGGCCGAGCCCGAGCAGATGGCCCAGGACTTTCACCACGTGTATAACCTGGCCTGGGGCCGCCACGCCGGCGTGAAGCCCATGACCATCGAGCAGGCCCGCCACCTGGTGCGCGAGATGAAGCCCGTCATCGATGAGCGCCTGCTGGCCTTCGCCTACCACCACGACCAGCCGGTGGCGTTTTTCCTGAGTTTGCCCGAGCTCAACCAGATTTTCAAGCACATCGGCCACCGCCTCAACCTGCTGGGCAAGCTGCGCTTTGTGTGGCAGCGCTGGCGCTACCTGCAGCGGCCCGATAAAAAGCTCCTCGGCATCATCTACGGCGTAATCCCTGATTACCAAGGCAAAGGCGTAGACCAGGCCCTGCTTACCTGGGCGCAAAAGCGCTTTATCGAGGCCGGCTACGCCAACATCGAAATGAACTGGATTGGCGATTTCAACCCCCGCATGCTCGTGACTACCCGCAGCATTGGGGCCAAAATCGTGAAAACCCACGCCACCTACCGCAAGCTGTTTGTGGACCGCCCGTTTGAGCGCTACCCCGTTATTCGGTGAGGTAGCAATTTGGAATTTAGAATTAGGAATGAGGAATTAGCCCTTGAGTAATTCCTCATTCCTCATTCCTCATTCTAAACTCCGTATCCAGCGCCAGCACCTGGGGCAGCACCATCTGCGAATCGTCGTTATAAATCACGTAGTCAGCCCTTTGCAGCTTTTCTTCCTCGCTCAGCTGCTTGTCCATAATGGCTTGCACCTCGGCCACTGAGCGGTGGGCGTCGCGGCGGCGCACCCGCGCCGTGCGCACCGCGGTGGGCGCAAACACGGTGATAATGGCGTCGAGCCCCCGGTAAGCACCCGACTCATAGAGCAAAGCCGCTTCCTTGAGGAGGTAGGCGTAGCCGGCCGCCGCCTGGGCGGCCGCCCAGGTGGCAAAGTCCTCGCCCACCCTGGGGTGCACCAGCGCATTGAGTTGCGCCAGCTGGGCGGCATCGCGAAAGGCGACCTGCGCCAGGTAGGGCCGATTGAGCTGGCCGGCGGCATCATAGGTCGCAGCCCCGAAAGCTGCCAGCAGCTGCTCGCGCAGCACCAAGTCATTGGCCATCACCCACTTGGCCCGGATATCCGAATCGTAGACGGGAGCGCCCAGCGTCGCAAACACCCGCGCCACGATGCTCTTGCCCGAGCCAATGCCACCCGTAATCCCAATGCGAAGCATAGCTTTTGAATTGATAATGGGGAATTTAGAACGAAGAATTAGCTAGCGTCAATCCAAAGAAAAATTCCTCATTCCTCATTCTTCATTTCTAATTGAGGAAGAGTCGCCGCCCGGCACCAGGTAGTAGCTGGCCGAGTCGGCGGGCAGGCTCACCAGCCGCACGGTGCCCAGGGCCCGGCGCAGCGGGGGCCGCAGCGCTGAGCGCAGCGGCGGCGTGCCGGGCAGCCGCAGGCGCACCTCGGCGGGCACCAGGTGCAGGCCCACAGCGCGGCTGAGCAGGCGCCAGCCGTTGCCGCGTACCGCTACGGGCACGGTGGCGGGCAGGGGGCGGGCCGGGTGGTAGCGCCGGGCGTTGTAGCGCCAGGTCACGGGGTAGTCGAGCGGGGCGGTGTAGCTGTTGCTGAGCGCCCGCAGCATCCACAAGGTGCTGGCTATCACGAAGCAAGCCAGTACGGCGCGGTAGAAGCTCGGCTGCTTGCCGGCCAGTGGGTGCAGCAGGCGGCGCAGCAGCTGGCCGGCCCGGCCGTTGGCGGCGGGAGGCGGCGCAGGCCTCATGCTAGCTGGCAGCGGGCGCGTCGGTAGTGGTGGCCCCGGCTATGCGGGCCACGGCGCTGCGGTCGAAGCGCAGGCGCTGGCCGCGCTCTACTTCGAGCAGCACGGTTTCGGGGCCCACTTCTACCAGCAGGCCGTGCAGGCCGCCGATGGTGACCACGCGCGTGCCCTTCACCAGCGACTCGCGGAAGCTTTTGGCCTCGGCCGTTTTGCGCTGCTGCGGCCGAATCATGAAGAAGTACAGCACCAGCCCGATAGCCACCGGGAAAACGAACTGCATAATGCTGCCCCCAGCCGGAGCCTGGAGCAGAAGGGTAAGGAAAGTCATGGTTTCTAAACTTCTAAACTAAGGTAGCAAGGTAGGCAGAAAGGGAGGCGGGGCACAGGTCAGGCACCTTTGCTTCTTCGCACCAGGGTGCGCAACTACTTGCCAGTCAATATGTTACCTTTAATGTAAATCGTGTTCGTGTTGGGTTGGGTGTTGGCCCGCACGCTCACCTGCTTGCTGATGAGGCCCTGCTTGCCCCGGCTGTCGAACTGCACCTGCAGCTCGCCGGTGGCGCCGGGCGCAATGGGCTCCTTGGTCCAGCTGGGCGTGGTGCAGCCGCAGCTGGCCGTGGCATCGGCAATGAGCAGGGGCGTTTTGCCGGTGTTGGTGAACCTGAAGGTGTGCTGCACCTTGCTATCGGGCTGAATATCACCGAAGTCGAACTGCGCTTCGGCAAACTTCATCACGGGCGCATCGGGGTTAGGGGCCTCCGTGTCGCTGGCCACGTTGGGGTTGTCGATGGTGGGGTTGGCCCTGGCATCGGCGGCCTCGTTGGCGGCCGCATTCATGCCGCGGGTACCCGCCTCGGTAACTTTGTCGCGGTTGCAACTTCCTAGCAGCAAGGCCACTAAGGCAAAAGAATAACTAGTAGAACGCAGCATAAACACAGCATCCTACGGAGCCCGGCGGGCCACCGTAGGACGTTTGGGGAAAAATCTTTTTTCTACTTCAGCTTGTCGATAATGTGTTGGGCAAACTCCGTGGTCGAAGCCCGGCCGCCAAGGTCGCCGGTGCACTGCTCCTTGTGCAGCAGCGTTTCGTTGAGGGCCGCCTCTATGCGGGCAGCGTGCGTCGGCTCGCCGAGGTGCTCCAGCATCATCAGGGCCGAGCGCAGCAGGGCGGTGGGGTTGGCTTTGCCCTGGCCGGCAATGTCGGGGGCCGAGCCGTGCACGGCCTCAAAAATGGCCATGTTGTCGCCAATATTAGCGCCGCTCACCACGCCCAGGCCGCCCACTAGGCCGGCGCACAAGTCCGAGAGAATATCGCCAAACAGGTTAGTGGTCACAATCACGTCAAATTGCTGGGGCTTGACCACCAGCTGCATACACATGTTGTCGATGATGCGGTCGTCGTAAAACGTCACCTCCGGGAACTCGGCCGACGCCTCGCGGCAGGCGTCAATCATGAGCTTGCCAGCCTGCTTCAGGATGTTGCCCTTGTGAGCCAGCGTCACGTGCTGGCGGCCGTGCTTAGCGGCGTAGGCGAAGGCCGCGCGCGATATTTTGCGGCAGCCTTCCACCGTGTTGCGGCTCACCGAATCGGCAATGCCCAGGCGCTCATCCCACAGCTCCAGGCCCGAGTACAGGCCCTCGGTGTTTTCGCGAAACAGCACTAAATCAATGCCTTTAAAGGGCGTGTTGATGCCTTCCGTCGTTTTGGCCGGGCGCACGTTCTGGTAGAGGTCGTACTTCTGGCGCAGCGTAATATTCACGCTGCGAAAGCCCTTGCCCACGGGCGTAGTAATGGGCCCTTTAAGGCCCACGCGGGTGCGCTCCAGCGAATCGAACAGCGACTGGGGCAGCAGGGCACCCTCGCTTTCCAGCGTGGTGATTCCGGCGTTGTGCTCTTCCCATTGAACCGGCACCTGGGCAGCGGCAAAAATATCCAGGACGGCGCGGGTGATTTCCGGGCCAATACCGTCGCCAGGCGTGAGGGTTACGAGGTGCATTTTGTCAGTAAGTGAGTAAATGAGTAGATGAGTAAGCTGTAAGTGAGTAAATGAGTAAAATGCCATTACTCACTTACTCATTTACTCACTTACAGGGCCCGGCGCGAATTAATTTGGCTGATGAGCTGGTCCACGTCGCCGAGCAGCTGCTCGGCCTTGCTTTTGGCGTCCTGAATAACGCGCTGGCCTTCGCTCTTGGCCGAGGAGGGCGCGTTGTCGCGGCCCGTCACGAGGCTTTCGGTGAGGTCGGCGAGTACCGAGCGGTATTTTTCCAGCTGGTAGCTGAGCCAGGAGCGGGTTTCGCGGCCGGTTTCGGGGGCATACAGCAAGCTAATGGCGGCCCCGGCAAGGGCACCGCCCGTGAAGCACAGCAGTCCGGTGGTTGTTTTGCTAGCCATTTTTTGAATGGTTAATGATTAATGGTTAATGATTAATGACTACTGATTAGGGCTTGGCAAACGATAAGTAATCATTAACCATTAACCACTAACCATTAATCATTAAAAACTACTGGTTATCCAGCAGGCCGCGGCCCGATTTGCGAATATCGCCGCTGGCGGCCAGGTCCTGGGCCAGCTTATCGAGCACCCCGTTTACGAATTGTTTGCTCTTGGGGGTGCTGTAAATTTTGCTGATTTCGATGTACTCGTTGATGGTCACCTTCACCG
>CAXTFI010000017.1:0-37248 GCA_964243255.1 uncultured Hymenobacter sp. | reverse complement strand
CCCAAAACCTGGAAATGAAGTACTGGCACGCCATCACGCTGGCCAACAAGCAGCAGGTGCCCGCCGCGCTGGCCCTGCTCAAACCCATTTTTCAGCAGGAGCCCAACTGGCGCGTGCTGACCGAGCGCCTGCCCAAGGTGGGCTTGCTCACGGTGAGCCCTACCGAGCTAAAGCAGATTCTGGCCTTGTAGCGTACGCTTCAGCGTGCGAGCGAGCGCAGCGAGCAGGCGGCACCGCGCCGCCTTGATGCCCCCAGCCAACCATGCTCGCTGGCGCTCGCTCGCACGCTAAAGCGTACGCTACATCCTCACCTTACTTCCCCTTATGCGCCATCTTCTACTCGTCCTCCTACTCGCCACCTTCGCCGCCCAGGCCCAAACCAAGCCGGCCGAAGCTAAGGTGCCACACCACTTTTTCACCCTCACTAATTTCAAAACCGAGGGCGGCACCGTCTTACCCAAGGCGCTGGTCGGCTACGGCACCTACGGCCACCTTAATGCCCGCCGCGACAATGCCGTGCTGCTGCCCTCGCACTATATGGCCGGGCACCGGGGCTACGAGTGGCTCATTGGCCCCGGCAAGTGCCTGGATACTACGCAGTTATTTTTGGTCACCACCGAGTTGTTTGGCAATGGCCGCTCGTCGTCGCCCAGCAACACGCCCGAGCCGTTTCACGGGCCGCGCTTCCCCGTGCTGACCATTCGCGACAACGTAGCGGCCGTGCACGAGCTGCTCACTAAAGAGCTAAAAATAACGCACTTGCGCGCCCTCATCGGCTTTTCGATGGGCGCGCAGCAGGCGTTTCAGTGGGCCGTGAGCTACCCCACCTTTGCCGACCGCATGGTGGCTACTTCGGGCACGGCCAAAAACTACCCGCACGGCGTGGTGCGCCTCGAAGGCCAGATTGCCGCCCTCACCGCCGACGCGGCCTTCGCCAACGGCGACTACACCGCGCCGCCCACCAAAGGCATTGAGGCCTTCGCCACCGTTTGGACGGGCTGGCTGTTTTCGCAGGAGTGGTGGCGCAAAGAGCTGTGGCGCTCGGAAGAGAAGCCCGGCGTTACCTTCGAGCAAGTGCTGAATAACTACCGCACCCACTTCATTCCGGGGGCCGATGCCAACGACCTCATCGCCCAAATGCGCACCTGGGAATACCACAACGTGGGCACCACGCCCGGCATGGGCGGCGACGTCGAAAAAGCCTTGCGCAGCATCAAGGTGCCCGTTTTGTATATGCCTTCCGAAACGGATTTGTACTTCCCGGTGGGCGATGCGCGCTACGAGGCCGGGTTCATTCCGGGCGTCACGCTGCTGCCCATCCCGTCGCTGTGGGGCCACACCGCCGGCGCCGCCAGCAACCCCGCCGATGCGAAGTTTTTAAATGAGAACATCGGCAGGTTTTTAAAGTAGCGTACGCTTTAGCGTGCGAGCGAGCGCCAGCGAGCAGGCGGAACCGCGCCAGACGACCCAGCCGCGACCATGCTCGTTGCACTCGCTCGCACGCTAAAGCGTAGGTTACTTCTTGAAAATGCTTTTGGGCAGCAGCATGTGCGCGCCCCGCGTGCCATCTACCACCTGCGTCACGTTGAGGTCGCCGGCCACGCTGCACAGCATGTAGGCATCGTCATGGCTCAGGCCTTTGGTTTTCATCAGGAAGGCTATCATTTCGCGCACGGCCTGCTGGCCGGCCAGCGTCAGGTCTTCGTGGAGGCCCATGCTGATGTAGTGGGTCGGGCTTTCGGCGCGGGGCACGGTTAAGTGCATGTCTTTGTGCACGATAAACTCCAGGTTGCCCGTCAGCGACGTTTCCAGGGCGGTGATGTCTACCTCGCCGTTGCCCTGCCCGGCGTGGCCGTCGCCCACGAAGAAGAGCGCGCCCGGCACGTGCACCGGCAGGTAGAGCGTGGTGCCCACCACCAGGTCTTTGTTGTCCAGGTTGCCGCCGTGGATGCCGGGCGGCGCGCTGTTTACGCGGCCCATCGCGGGCGGCGGGGCCACGCCCATGCTGCCAAAAAACGGGTGCAGCGGCAGCTCAATGCCCGGCCCAAAACCAGCCACCATGCGCTTCTTATCAAGCGGAATAATCTTCATCTTGGCGTAGCCAAAGTCCTCCGGGATAAACCCGCTTTTCGGCCCAAAGCCATTGTAGGCGTACGGGATGGCCAATTCAATGGCCTTGATGCGCACCTCCAGCACGTCGCCTGGCTCAGCGCCTTCCACAAAAATGGGCCCGGTGAGGATGTGCCCACCCGGCCCCTTATTGGTCACTTTGTCGTAGATATCGCGCAGCGACTGCTCTACCTGCGCCGGGGCCACGCCTGCCCCTTCGAGCCGCGTGGGGCTCGACGTGAGCAGGGTATGCACCTGCACCGTTTCGCCCGACTTGATGCGCATTACTGGCTGAGCATCAGCCGAGTAGTAGCCCCAGGCTACGGTAGTGGGCGTGGCCAGCAGCTCGTGCTGCGCCTTGGGCAGGCGCTGGGCCTGGGCGCTGGCCGCCACTAAAAGCGCGGCCAGCAGCGCAAAGAGAGTAGTTTTTTTCATAAGAAGCGCAAGAGATATCAAGTTAATCTGGTTGGTAAAAGAACGTCATGCTGACGACAGGAAGCATCTTGGTCGGGTCGCGGAACGACGCGGATGAAGCGGCCAAGATGCTTCCTGTCGTCAGCATGACGTTCTTTTTATTTCAGCAGGCCCCGCCGCTTACCCGGTACATCCTACCCCTGCATCACCCGCTCCTGGCGCATAACCGACTCCAGGTGAACGGCTTCCATGTACTTCTCCACAAAATCCTCCGTCAGGCCCACCTGAGTACCCTGGCGCTTGCTGCGCTCCATAATCTCGTTGAGGCGGGCGGTTTGCAGGATGGTGATGTCGTTGTCCTTTTTGTACTGACCAATTTGCTCGGCCACGGCCATGCGGCGGCCCAGCAGCTGGATTATCTCCGCGTCGAGGTTGTTGATTTGCTGGCGCAGACCGGCCAGCGCCGTCAGAAACTCTTGTTTATCAGTGGTTTCGTGGCGCCACACGAGGTCGGTGATGAGCTGGCCCAGCACCTCGGGCGTGATTTGCTGCTTGGCATCGCTCCAGGCGTTGTCGGGGTCGATGTGGCTCTCAATCATCGTTCCGTCGAAGTCGAGGTCCAGCGCCTGCTGGGCCACGCCAAACAGCGTATCGCGCCGCCCGCAAATGTGGCTGGGGTCGTTGAGGATGGGCAGCTCGGGCAGGCGGCGCTTCATCTCGATGGGCAGGTGCCACATCGGCGCGTTGCGAAAGTCGGTGTTGCCGTAGCTCGAAAAGCCCCGGTGAATCATACCAACTTGCTGCAAGCCAGCCTTTTGCAGCCGCTCGATGGCCCCTATCCACAGCTCCAGCTCGGGGTGAATGGGGTTTTTCACCAGCACCGGAATATCAACGCCGCGCAGGGCATTGGCGATTTCCTGCACCGAAAACGGGTTGCCGGTGGTGCGCGCGCCCACCCACACCAGGTCTACGCCGAAGGCCAGGCAGTCTTCCACGTGCTTAGCAGTAGCTACTTCCACGGCCACGGGCAGGCCAGTGAGCGCGCTGGCTTTCTTGAGCCAGGGCAGGCCCTTGGCCCCCACGCCCTCAAAGCCGCCGGGCTTGGTGCGGGGCTTCCAGATGCCGGCGCGCAGGGCCTGCACCTTGCCGGTGGCGGCCAGACGCTGGCAGGTTTCGAGCACTTGCTCCTCAGTTTCGGCCGAGCACGGGCCAGCGATGAGGAAGGGCTTATCCTCGGGTTTGCGGTTGAACAGGTCGTTGAACATGGGAAAGTAAATGGTTAATGTCTAATGGTTAATGATTAATAAGGAAACGTCATGCAGACCGCAGGGAAGCATCTCGCTCGCATCGTTCAGTTAGGCGGTAGAAGCGAGCGAGATGCTTCCCTGCGTTCAGCATGACGTTCTTTTTAAGCCTTGTTAAGGAATAATCTTGCGTATCTCGTTGGCGTGCTCCAGCTGCTGCGTGAGCCCGGCGTAGTCTTCGCTGGCGAGCAACTCGCGCAGCTTATGCAGCTGCATCAGGTGCTCGTCGAGCACATCGAGCACATTGAGCCGGTTTTGGCGGAAGATGGGCACCCAGGTGGCCGGCGCGCTTTTGGCCAGCCGCACGGTGGAGGCAAAGCCGCCGCCCGCCAGGTCAAAAATGCGCTGCTCGCCGCGCTGCTCTTTCGCTAACACCGTGAGGGCCAAGGCGAAAGACGTGAGGTGCGAGATGTGCGAGACGTAGGCTGTGTGCAGGTCGTGGTCGGCCGCGCCGAGGTGCAGCACCCGCATCGGCAGGGCCTGGAACAGCGCTTCCACCGTGGCTACGGCATCGGGGTCGCTGGCTTCGGCATCGCAGACCACCAGCGTTTTACCCTCAAACAAGCCCCGCACCGCCGCCTCGGGCCCCGAGTATTCGGTGCCGGCCATGGGGTGCACCGCCACGAAACGGCCCCGGCGCGGGTGCCCGGCCACGGCCGTCAGCAAGCTGCCCTTGGTCGAGCCCACGTCGATAACCAGCTGCTTATCAGTCAATAAATCAAGCACTTGTGGAAGCACAGCCAGCATGGCATCCATGGGCACGGCCACGATAACCAGGCCCGCCGGGGCCACGGCCGCCGCCAGGCCAGGGCCGATTTCATCGACCAGGCCCAGCTCCAGCGCCCGGCGGGCGTAGGCAGGGTTGGCTTCCAGGCCGATAAGCCGGTCGGCCAGGCCGTGCTGCCGCAGGCTGAGCGCCAGCGAGCCGCCAATGAGGCCCAGGCCGATAATGGTGATAGTCATGTGGAGTTAAACTTGATAGAAGAACGTCATGCAGACCGCAGGGAAGCATCTCGCTCGCCTCGTTGCTGATGCCGGAGTTAGTGCTGCACGCGAGATGCTTCGGCAAGCTCAGCATGACGTGCTTTTAGACTCATAACTCTCTCCAGCGCCTCGCGTAGCACACTTGCGGGCTGGCAGAGGCTGGCGCGAATGTAGCCGTTACCATTGCTGCCAAAGATGCCGCCGGGCGTGAGAAACACGCGTGCCTCGGCCAGCACCGCGTCGCTCAGGGCGTAGCCATCGGCGTAGGGCGGCGGCACGGCGGCCCAAAGGAACAGGCCCGTTTGGCCCGGCGCGGCCACGCAGCCGAGCGCAGCCAGCAGCTCGTGCACCAGCGCGCGGCGGGCGCGGTAGGTAGCGTTTAGCTCCGCAAACCACTCAGCGCCCAGCGCCAGCGCCGCCACGGCCGCCTGCTGAATGCCCAGGAACATCCCCGAATCCATGTTGCTTTTGAAGCGCAGCACCTCGGCCAGCCAGTCGGCGCGGCCCACCAGCATACCCACGCGCCAGCCGGCTAGGTTGTGGCTCTTACTCAGCGAGTTGAGCTCCAGCGCCACTTCCCGTGCGCCCGCAATGCTGAGCAGGCTTGTGGGCGGCGTCTCGTTCAGCACGAAGCCGTAGGGGTTGTCGTGCACCAGCATAATGCCGTGCGTGGTGGCGAACTCGACCAGCTTTTGCAAAAACTCGGGGCTGGCCGGCGTGCCGGTGGGCATGTGCGGGTAGTTGACCAGCATCATCTTCACGCCGCGCAAGTCACTCTGCGCCAAGGCTTCCAGGTCGGGCAGCCAGCCGGTGGCGGCCGTCAGGTCGTACTCGCGCACCTCGGCCCCGCAGATTTCGGCCACCGCGCGGTAGGTGGGGTAGCCGGGGTTGGGGATGAGCACCGCGTCGCCGGCTTCCAGAAACGCCATGCCGATGTGCATCAACCCCTCCTTAGAGCCAGCCAGGGGCAGGACCTCCGTGGCCGAGTCGAGCGTTACGCCGTAGCTTTTTTGGTAGAAGCCAGCCATGGCCTGGCGCAGGGCCGGCGTGCCCTGGTAGCTCTGGTAGCCATGGGCCGTGGGCTGGGCGGCGGTGGCCGCCAGGGCCGCCACCACGCTCGGGTGCGGCGGCAAATCGGGGCTGCCGATGCCCAGGCTGATAATATTGGCCCCGGCCGCGTTGAGGGCGGCCAGCTCGCGCAGCTTGCGCGAAAAGTAGTATTCGCCGGTGTGGGCCAGGCGGCTGGCGGTGGTGATAATCATTTAACAATTAACATTTAACATTTATCAGAACGTCCTGCTCATCTAGCATCCGCTTGCCAAAGCAGCTCGCTCGCACCGCTCGGGTATCCACCAAATGAGCTACTGCTGCGAGCGAGCTGCTTCAGCAAGCGGACGCTAGATGAGCAGGACGCTCTTTTAGGGTTTCTTCCTGCCCAAAAACCATGCTGCCGCGCTGGTACGCACCCAGCACGCGCAGCTCCTCCGTCACGGCGGGCAGCTCGGCCAGCAGCGCCGCCAGCTGGGCGGGCGCGTCAAATTCTACGTCGGCGTGGAAGCCATAGTGCCAGGGCTGGCTGGGGCGCGGGCACGACTGTAACTTACTCAAATTCAGGCCGTGGGCGGCTACCAGCGTGAGTACCCGCGCCAGCATCCCCGGCGCGTGTGAGGTGTAGAAGTACAGCGACGCCTTATCGGGCTGGGCTACCGGCTGCGCCTCGGCGGCGCGCTCCAGCACCAGAAAGCGGGTGTAGTTGCTGGGGTCGTCGTTGATGGCGGGCGCCAAAATGTGCAGGCCAAAGGCCGCGGCGGCCTGGGCGCCGGCCACCACGGCCACGCCGGGCGGGCGGCGCTCGGCCAGCAGCTGGGCGCTCAGGCCGGTGTCTTCCGTTTCAACTACTTGCCAATGTGGGTGTTGGCTCAAAAAATCGCCACACTGGCGCAGGGCCATGGGGTGCGAGTGCACGGCCCGCACCTCGGCCAGGGTGGTGCCCGGCAGCACCAGCAGGTGCTGGTGAATGGGCAAGTACACCTCGCCGGTAATGGTGAGGGCCGCCCGCTCCAGCAGCAAATAGTTAGGTAAGATGCTGCCGGCCAGCGAGTTCTCCATTGCCATAAGAGCCGCCTCGGCGCGGCCATCGGCCACCTGGGCCACCACCTCACCAAAGGTGGCGCAGAAATTCAGCGCCGGGGCCGCGCCGAAATACTGGCGGGCCGCTACTTCGTGAAAACTGCCCCGAAAACCCTGGATAGCGACGTGCATTTTAATTAGGAATTAGGAGTTATGAATTAGGAGTTGCTGTGGGCGGCTCACAGGCCGCGCAAAAACACAAAAAAAGCGCCACCCGTGGAACGAGTGGCGCTGCTAACTTTCAGTGGCTTAGCTACATGGCGACTCGTTCTACGCGGGCGGCGTAAAATAATAGAAGCCAAAAAAATAGCGGGCGGTGAACATGGTATTGCTGGAATTGGGTGGCAAGGTAGGAAACAATTAGCAGTTATCAAGCATCAGTTACCAGCCTGCCAAAACCAGCCGCTTCGTGTTCAAACCTCTTGCTTGATAACTGATAACTGGTGGCTGGTAATTGACTAGCTGGCCGGCTCCTCGGTAGGCGGCGTGCCGCGGAAAGCGTCCGTTTTGCCCACGCCGACGGTTAGCTTCACCGGGCGGTTCTCCTTGGCCGATTGGTAGATAGCTTCCATAATGCGCTGGTCTTGCAGGCCTTCTTCGCCGGGCGTGTAGGGCGTTTTATTGCCGCGCACGCACTCGGCCATGTGGTCCATTTCGAGGGCAAACTGCTGCTTGTGCGGGTTGTCGGGCTGCTCAGTCACCTGCTTGCCGTTGGGGGCATGCTTCAGCTCCTGCTTGAGGCCTTTGTAGGTGAAAGCCGGGTCCATTTTGATGGTGCCGGTTTCGGCGTGCACAGCGTAGCTCTTGGCATTGAACGAGCCGTAGCCCGTCATGCACTGCGAGATAACGCCGCTGGGGAAGCGCAGCGTAAAGCTCACATTCTCTTCGATTTCCTTAAACCGGTCGTCGCCGGGCGTACTGTAAATCTGGGCGCTCACCTCGGTCGGCTCCTCCCCTAGCAAAAAGCGCGTGGTGTTGAGGCAATACAACCCCACATCGGGCAGCGAGCCGCCGCCGGCCAGGGCTTTTTTATGGCGCCACTGCTGGTCGTGGGCCTGGTTTTGGCAGTTCATCATTTGGATGAGCTTGGTCGCGCCGTAGGTTTTGGCGCGCACCATCTTCATGGCCTCCCGGTTAAGCGGCTCGTACTGAATACGATACGCAATCATGAGCTTTTTGCCGGCTTTCTGGCAGGCCGCAATCATTTCTTCGCATTCCTTCACCGAGTTAGCCATCGGCTTTTCGCAGAGGATATGCTTGCCAGCCTTCGCACCGCGCAGCGTGAACTCGTGGTGCTGCGCATTGGGCAACACAATGTAAATCACCTCTACCTCGGGGTTATCCTTGAGCTTATCGTAGGTCTGGTACGAGTAGCAGCTGCTGGCCTTGATGCCGTATTGCTTGGCGGCTTTGGCCATTTTGTCGGCGTCGCCGCTCACCAGGGCCACGGGCTTGGCGTGCTTGCACTGGCCAAAAGCGGGCAAAATCTCGGCCAGCGTGAGGTGGCCCAGGCCCACAATGGCAAAGCCCACGCGCTGGTCGGGGGCATCGGGGTTCGGGAAGGGGCCGGCCTTGGGGTCGGTGGGCGCTTCGAGGGGCGGCAGCTTGATATCGAGCGGCCCTGTGATGGGCGGCGTGTCGAAGCCGCCCAAGTCGGCCGCTTCGGCGGCAGCCAGCGGCAGGGCGGTGGCGAGGCCAGCGGCCAGCAGGCCGCGCCCGGCGTGGTTGATAAACTGGCGGCGCGAGGCATCGCAGGCGGTATCGGTGGTGGTTTCGACCGCCATGCGGTCGAGGGTATCGGCAGTGGAATGCTCCTGAAACATAGCGGGACTAATTGGCTGAAAAGACGTTGCGAGGTGTCTTTACGTACCAAGCCCCCCTTACCGTTGCCCGGCCGGTGAATAAACCCGGCGGTGATAACCTCCGCCGAATCGGCTGGTTTAGCAGGGGCTGGCTCCTGGCGGCTAACTACGCAATTTATTAGCCAACTGTTTGCTAAACAAGCAATAAGCAGCCATCATTCTTAGCCATTGCTCATTACCCATTAGCCCATGTCTGCACTTTTCGAGCCGCTTACCCTGCGCGGCCTCACGCTCAAAAACCGCATTGTTGTTTCGCCCATGTGCCAGTACAGCGCCGTCGATGGCTTTGCCAATGACTGGCACCTGGTGCACCTGGGCAGCCGCGCCGTGGGCGGGGCCAGCCTGCTCATCCAGGAAGCCACCGCCGTATCGGCCGAGGGCCGCATCACGCCCGAAGACCTGGGCATTTGGAAAGACGAACACATTGATTTTCAGCGGCGTATCAATCAGTTTATTGAAGCCCAGGGCAGCGTGCCGGGCGTGCAGCTGGCCCACGCCGGCCGCAAAGCCAGCACCTACACCAGCTGGCACGGCAAAGGCCACGGCGCAGTGCCCGAGGCCGCGGGCGGCTGGCCGGTAGTAGCGCCCAGCGCCCTCCCGTTTTCAGCCGATTATCCGATGCCCGTGGCGCTCGACGCGGCCGGCATTAAGAAGGTAATTGCCGACTTCCGTAGCGCCACCGAGCGCTCGCTAGCGGCTGGCTTTAAGGTGATTGAGCTGCACGCGGCCCACGGCTACCTGCTGCACGAGTTTCTGTCGCCGCTCAGCAACCAGCGCACCGATGCCTACGGGGGCTCATTCGAAAACCGCAGCCGGCTACTGCTCGAAGTGGTGGCCGCCGTGCGCCAGGTGCTGCCCGACGACTTGCCGCTGCTGGTGCGCCTCTCGGCCACCGACTGGACCGCGGGCGGCTGGACGGCCGACGAGTCGGTGCAGCTCAGCACGCTGTTGCGCGACCACGGCGTGGACCTCATCGACTGCTCGACAGGCGGCAACGTGGCCAACGCCAAGATTCCGCTTGGCCCCGGCTATCAGGTCGGGTTTGCCGAGCGCATCAGGCGCGAAGCCGGCCTGCCCACCGGCGCCGTGGGCCTCATCACCACACCCGCCGAAGCCGAGCAAATCGTGGCCAGCGGCCAGGCCGACCTCGTGCTGCTGGCCCGCGAAGAGCTGCGCGACCCCTACTTCCCGCTGCGCGCCGCCCACGAGCTGGGCGCCGACGTAGCCTGGCCCGTGCAATACGAGCGCGCCAAGCCACGGAAGTAGGGAGTGGTGCGTGGTGCGTGGTGAGTGGTGAGTGGTGAGTGGTGAGTGGTGAGTGGTGAGTAGTGAGTGGTGAGTGAAAGAACGTCATGCTGAGCTTGCCGAAGCATCTCGCGTGAGTCGTTGGATTATTATTTCAATGATGCGAGCGAGATGCTTCGGCAAGCTCAGCATGACGTTCTTTCACTCACCACTCACCACCACTCGCCACTCGCCACTCACCACTCACCACTCACTGCCAACTACCCTTGCCGTTACCAGCAGCTGGCCCACGTGGCGGGTAGTATGCTCGGCGGCGTGCACCAGCAGGCCGATAACGGTGCTCGGCAGCTGCGCCCGGCCTACGCCGCGCCACTCGGGCAGGCTGCTTTCGGGCGTTGCTGCTAATTGGGCCAAGGCCTTATCTACTTGCTGGCTAAATAGTTGCGCCAGCTCCTGCGCGGCACCGGGGTGGGTGGGCGGCTGGCCCTCGGCGGCCAGGTAAGCTAGCTGGGCTTCGCTGAGGGCCGCGCCGCGGGCATAGGTGAAGGTGCGGTCGAGCACGCCCGCCAGGTGGCGCAGGTGAAAGCCCACCGAGGCCAAACCCAGCGGGCGGGCAGTCAGCCGCTCGGCCGGGAAGGCGGCCACGATTTCGCGCACTTCTTCGCGGGCTTGCAGCAGGGCGTGGGCCACGGGCTGCAGCAGCGGCGGCACGCCGGGCAGCGGGCCGCGCAGCCAGACTTCGGGCAGGTTTTGAGACATTGGTAGTGAGGTAGTAGCGCGAACTTTGTAGCTCGCGTTCCCGCGCCGGGTAGGGCCGTTCTGCTGGCGTAGGGGACGCGAACTACAAAGTTCGCGCTACTAGCCCATCAGCGGGCGTATTTTTGCGGGTACTTATGTCTGCACTTCCAACCTCTGCCCTGCTGGCCGCCGCCGCGCAGTTTGGCACCCCGCTCTACGTGTACCAGGCCGATACCATTCGGGCCCAGTATCAGAAGCTTACCTCGGCCTTTAGCGGGCACCCCACGCGGTTTTTCTACGCCTGCAAGGCGCTTACCAACGTGGCCATTCTGCAGGTGCTGCTGGCCGAAGGCGCGGGCCTCGACTGCGTGAGCATCAACGAAGTGCGCCTGGGTTTGCACGTGGGCTTTCAGCCGGAGAATATCCTCTTTACCCCCAATAGCGTGGCGTTCAGCGAGTTGGTAGAGGCCAAGGAGCTGGGCGTGAACCTCAACATCGACAACTTGTCGCTGCTCGAGCAGTTTGGGGCCACCTACGGCGGCAGCTACCCGGTGTGCGTGCGCCTGAACCCCCACATTGAGGCGGGCGGCAACTACAAAATCTCGACCGGCCACATCGACAGCAAGTTTGGCGTCAGCATTCACCAGCTGCGCCACCTCGAGCGCGTGGTGAAAGGCACCGGCCTGCACGTGCGCGGCCTGCACATGCACACGGGCTCCGAAATCAAGGACGTAGGGGTATTCCTGCGGGCCCTCGAAATTTTGTTCGACGCCGCCCGGCGCTTCCCGCAGCTGGAGTTTCTGGACCTGGGCTCGGGCTTTAAGGTGCCCTACAAGCCCGGCGACCCCGAAACCGACGTAGCCAGCCTGGGCCAGCAGGTGGCGGCCGCTTTCGCCGAGTTTGAGCAGGAATACGGCCGGCCGCTCGAAGCCTGGTTTGAGCCCGGCAAATACCTGGTGAGCGAGGCGGGTTTTTTGTTGGTCGAGGTGTCGACGGTGAAGCACACCACGGCCACGGTGTTTGCGGGCGTCAACTCGGGCTTCAACCACCTCATCCGACCCATGATGTACGACGCCTACCACCACATCAGCAACCTTTCGCGCCCCAGCGGGCCCGAGCGCCTCTACACGGTGGTGGGCAACATTTGCGAAACCGACACCTTTGCCTGGGACCGCCTGCTGCCCGAAGTGCGTGAGGGTGACGTGCTTACCTTTCACAACGCCGGGGCTTATGGCTTTGAGATGAGCAGCTCGTTCAACTCGCGCCTGCGCCCCGCCGAGGTGCTGCTCGACGGCGACGCCGCCCCGCGCCTCATTCGCCGCCGGCAGACGTTTGAGGATTTGTTGGCCGGCCAGGTGTAGCGAGTGTAGCATAAGCTTTAGCTTGTGCGCGAGCGCAGCGAGCAGGCGGAACCGGGCGGCGCGAACGACGATGCTCGCTACGCTCGCGCGCAAGCTAAAGCTTACGACACATTAGCTTGTGCTACATCTACTTACGCTACACTCAGCAGCCAGCTCACTGCCTCGGTTTCAACCTCAAAATTGCGATACAAGTGGCCAAGCTTGCGGCTGGTCAAAAGCAGGCTGTTCATGGCAAGCCGGGCAAATACGTCGTGCGCCACTATGATGGCCCCGTAGCGGTAGCCATTTTCGTGCACGGCCTGGGGCAGCCATTCGTTGGTCATCCAGCTTTCTTCCGTGGCCGTGAAGGCGCTCATTTGCTGCTGGTTGATGAGCAGCCGGCTCCAGCCGCGGCGGTGCATGGCTTGCCGCACGTGGGTGAGCAGCGCCCTAAACTGGACCTCTTCGCGGGGGCCGGGGTAGTAGTCGAGCCGCAGGTAGGCCTGGGGCTCTTCCCAAATGCAGCCAATGCTGTTTTTGAAATAAATAGTGCGGGAAACAGCGGGCATGGCGCGCAGGCAAAGCGCCCGGCTTCTGCCCAACCGAAATATGCCGGTGGGTGGGGCGAAGCCGGGGCAACCTGCCTTAAACTGCGAATTACCGCCTTGGGTTAGGCCGCCGCGCCGTTTACTTTGCGGCTTATGAAGCCCCGCCGCAAGCCCGCTGCCCTGCGCAAGCCCGATTATTTCCCGGCCGCCAACGTGCTCACCGGCCTCGACGCGCCCCACCTGCTGGCGCTGGGCCCTGATTTTGAGCAGTTTCGCTTTGTGCAGTGCGATTTTAGCGCGGCCAGCCTGGCCGGCCTGCGCTTTGAGGACTGCCTGTTTGAGCGCTGCAACCTCACCACCACCAAGCTCAGCGGCACGGCCCTGCAAAACGTGGCTTTCGCCGATTGCAAGCTACTAGGCGTGGCCTTTGGCGCGTGCCAGGACATGCTGTTTGGGGTGCACTTTGAGGGGTGCCAGCTGCGCTACGCCTCCTTCGGGGGCAAGAAAATGGCGGGCACCCGCTTCGAACAGTGCAGCCTCGACGAAGTCGATTTTACCAACGCCGACCTCCGCAACGCGGCCTTTGAGGGCTGCGACCTCACGCGCACTAACTTCCACAATACCGTGCTGGCAGGGGCCGATTTTACCACGGCCACCAGCTTCAGCCTCGACCCCGAAACCAACACGCTGACCGGCGCCCGCTTTGCGCTGGCCGGCCTGCCAGGCTTGCTCGACAAGTACGGTATAGTGGTGGAGCAGTGAGCAGTGAGCAGTGAGCAAAAGAACGTCATGCAGACCGCAGGGAAGCATCTCGCTCGGGATACTAATCAAAACCGTTAAATGATTGAGTTACTACCCCACGCAAGATGCTTCCCTGCGGTCTGCATGACGTTCTTTGCCTCCCGTTGCTATTGCTCACCACTCCATCGCTCACCACTCACTGCTCATGGACCAGATTCCGCCTGCCACCCTTTACCGCTGGGACGACATGCCCAAGGAAGAGCTTTCCGACACGATTGCGCGCCGCCTCATCACCGGCAACCAGATGATGCTGGCCCACGTGTACCTCAAAAAAGGCGCGCTGGTGCCCAAGCATTCGCATCATAACGAGCAGATTACCTACATCTTAGAAGGCGCGCTGCGTTTCCACCTCGGTGAAGACGAAAGCCAGGAGGTAATTGTGCGGGCCGGCGACGTGCTAACCATCCCCTCGCACCTGCCCCACAAAGCCGAAGCGCTGGAAGACACGCTCGACGTGGACGTTTTCAGCCCACCCCGCCAGGACTGGCTCGACGGCAGCGACAGCTACCTGCGGAAGTGAGCTGGTGAATGAGTGAGTTGTGAATGAGTGAATGATTTATAACTCACTCATTCACAACTTCCCATCTCGCTCATTCACTCATTCGCAACTCACTCATTCACAATCAACTAATGGACCTTGGACTAACCAGAAAAGTAGCCCTGGTAACGGCCGCCAGCAAAGGCCTGGGCCGCGCCGTGGCCGAAGAGCTGGCCGCCGAAGGCGCCCACCTGGTGCTGTGCGCCCGCACCGACGAAACCCTGCAGGCCACCTGTGCCGCCATTCGGGCGGCCACCGGCGCGCGGGTGCTGGGCGTAGCCGCCGACGTGGCCCAGCCCGCCGACGTGGCCCGACTGGTGCAGGCCGCCCTGGCCGGGTTTGGGCAGGTCGACATCCTGGTGACCAACGCGGGCGGGCCGCCCGCCGGCACCTTTGCCCAGCACGATGCCGCCGCCTGGGAAGCCGCTACCCGCCTGCTGCTCACCAGCGTAGTGGAGCTGACGCGCGCCGTGCTGCCCGGTATGCAGGCCCGCGGCTGGGGCCGCATCCTCAACATCACGTCCATCAGCGTGAAGCAGCCCGTGGCGGGCCTGCTGCTGTCCAACAGCCTGCGGGCGGCCGTTACGGGCATGGCCCGCACGCTGGCCACGGAGGTGGCGGCCAGCGGCATCACGGTCAACAACATCTTGCCCGGCTACACCCGCACCGAGCGCGTGGAGCACCTGGCCAGCGCCGCCGCTACCCGCGAGGGCATTACAGCTGAGCAGGCTACCGAGCGCTGGACCAGCGAGATACCCATGCGCCGCCTGGGCGAGCCCCGCGAGTTTGCGGCGCTCGCCGCGTTTCTGTGCTCTGAGCGGGCCAGCTACATCACCGGCACCTCCACGGCCGTGGACGGCGGCTGGCTGCGCGGGCTGTATTAATCAATGAGTAATAGTTAGTGGTTAAGGAGTAAGGGTTGGCAGAGACTGCACGGCCGGCCGCATCTCGGCACGCAAGCAAGCCATTAAGTACACGTCTTCGCCAACTATAAATAACTGACCATTACTCACTAACCATTAAAAATTGATTACCCTGCTCGTCGGCACCAGCCGCCCCCATTCGCGCACCCGGCGCGTGGCCGAATTTTATGCCAGCCTGCTCGATGAGCTGGGGGCTGCCTACCAGTTCCTGGATTTGGTGGACCTGCCGGCCGATTTTCTCAACGCCGCGCTCTACCACAACGCCGGCAAAGACGCTGATTTCAACCAGTTTGTGGCCCCGCTCGACCACTCGGAGCGGGTCGTCATCTTCGCGCCGGAGTACAACTGCTCCATCCCCGGCGCGCTCAAAGTCTTTATCGACGCCCTGCCTTACCCCGGCGGCCTGCGGGGCAAAAAAGCGGCCTTGGTAAGCTTAAGCAGCGGCGGCCAGGGCGGCCTGCTGGCCCTGAGCCACCTCACCGATATCCTGTTCTACCTGGGTAGCAACGTGTTGCCCCAACGCGTGCGCCTGCCCAACATCAACCAGCACCTTTCCAAAGAAGGCCAGATTACCGACCCACTGCTGCGCCAGGTGCTACGCGAGCAAGCCGAGTTGCTGCTGAACTGGTAGTTGCAGGGAGCAGGGAGCAAAAAAGAACGTCATGCTGAACGCAGGGAAGCATCTCGCTCGCGCCGTTGGATTACTAACCCAACGATTCAAGCGGGATGCTTCCTGCCGTCAGCATGACGTTCTTCTTCCTTGCCCTTTAACGCTTTACTTCCTGGTGCGCAGCAGCAACGTGAAGCCATAAAGCGTGACGGCCAGCACGCCCAGCGCCGAGAGCATGGCCACGGCGTCGCGCACGTTTTTACCGGCCCAGTCCATCAGGAAAAACTTGTGTAGCACGGCAAACGACAGGCCTTCGCGCCGGTCGCCGTCGGTGACGAGGGCGGCCAGGCGGCCGGTGGCCGGCTCCACGTACAGGGCCGGGTGGCCCGCGCCGGCAAAAGTCAGCTTCACCACCGGCAGGCGCTTATTAACAAAGCCGTACTCGCCGGCAAACTTGGTCACCAACTCGGGGCTACTTAGGTTGGCCTGCTCCGGCGCAGTGCCGCCAGGGCTAGCGCCGGGCGCGCCGATGGCGGTAGTGGTTTCGGCCGTGAGGGCCGGCGCGGTGCAGCAGTCGGGCAAGGCGCCATCTTCGGCCGCGCCGGTGGCGCTGGCCGTGGCGGGCTGGCCATTGAGCGCCAGCATAAATTCCTGGCCCAGCTCACGGGCATAGCTGAACTCGCCGTTGGGTAATTCCTGGCCGTCGCGGGTGCTACGGTAGTGCACTACTGGCTGGCCATCAGCACCTTTACCTACCAATCGGTAGTAGGGCTGGCCACCCACCCGCGCCAGCGACACCCGCTGCACGGGCGCGGAGCCGGCCACCAGCGGCGGCAGCGGCCAGGTCAGCTCGCTGGCGGCAAAGGCACTGACGCGCGCCACGGCGTCGCGGCGGTCGGGCGTAAACTTCTGAAGTAGATGATACGAGGCGCTGAGCGCGAAGGTGAACGTGACGAAGGCCACCCACAGCCCCAGCGTGCGGTGGCGGCGGCGCAGCCAGCCCACCTGGTCCTGGGCCGAGCGCGGCTGGCGCAGCTTCTTCCGCACGAAGCCATAAATCACCAACCCACTCAACGCCGACAGCCAGATAACGGTAGTGAAAACCAGCATGATGCTTAGGTGCAGCGGCCGGGGCAGCGCATCGAGAAAATCCCAGTTGTGCAGCATCCCGAACGCCCACAGGAAGCGGGCGCGGGCGTGGTTGTTGAACGTACCCAGGCGGCTCTGTCCGGTTTCGATGTACACGGCCATGCCATCGGGCCGGGCAAAGGTGATTTTCCAAACCGGCAGCAGGCGGTTAATAAACTTGTAATCACTGGTGTAGCGCGTCAGGCGCTCGGCGCTGGCTACGGCGCTGGTCGAGTCGGCGAGCAGGTAGCGGGCCACCTCCTCGGCATAGGCACGGTCGCCAGCGCGGATTTCCTGGCCCGTGGCGGCCGCGAAGTAGCGCAGCCGCCCCCGAAAATCGGTGATTTGGTACACCGGCTGGTGCTGGTACTGCACCACGCGCAGGTTCTGGATGGCCGCCAGGTGATTCTGGGCGAGCACCTGGGCCAGCGGCACGGCCAGCGCGGCAGCCGTGAGCGGCGGCGCGGGCACGGTTTCGTGGGCAATGGCCGGCCGCAACCAGTTGGACATCAGCGGGTGCGAGAGGCCGCTGAGCGTCCACATCACCACGGGCAGCAGCGTGATGAGGCCCAGCGTGCGGTGCCAGCGGTACATGGTGCGGCCCACGAAGCGCCGCAGGGGCGCAGCGGCTGGCGCGGGCGCTACCACGCGGGGCGGGTCTAGTTGGTTGATAGACATATAAATCAGACTTGTTTGCAGGTTTATGTACATCGCCCTCCGCGGGTAACCCCACCCCCGGCCCCTCCCCTTCGGGAGAGGGGAGCTACGGCGGCGCTACTGTAAATCGCTAGGCTCCCCTCTCCCAAAAAGGAAGGGGCCGGGGGTGGGGTTACCCGCGGAGGGCGACACGCGACAGGTTATTCTTTCGCCTTGGCGGCAAACGTGTAGCCCAGGCCCAGCGTGACGGTGCGCGGCGCGGCCGCCGAATAGGTGGTGCCGTACTGCGTAGTGGTGGCATTCACGGCATACAGCTTATTGCTGATATTCACTACATTAACCCATACTTCGAGGCCGCGCAGGCTAGGTTGCGGCAAGCGGTAGCCCAGGCGCAGGTTGAAGAGGTCGTAGCCCGCGTAGGTCTTCGTGTTGGCCGTGTTGGTGAAGTAGGAGCCGATGTGCTGCCACTCCAGGCCCAGGCGGGCGCCGGGCACGAAGCGCGGCTTGTAAAACACCTCGCCGTTGGCAATCCAATCGGGGGCATTGCTCATGCGGTTGCCCGAGTAGTCCCTGTCCTGCTTTTGCACAAACTCGGTGTAGGTCAGGAAGGTATGCCGGGCATTAGTGCCGCTGAAGCGAAAGTTTACCTCCGACACCGGCGCGTACGTCAGCGAATACTCGATGCCGCGGTGGCGGGTGGCGCCCGCGTTCACATACTGCGTGTTGTTGGTGTTGTCATTAAGCCCCACGCTGATAATCTCGTTGCGGCCATCCATCTGGTACAAGCTCAGGTCGATATACACCTTGCGGTCGAGCAGCGCCAGCCAGCCCCCGGCTTCGTAGTTGTTGAAATTGGCCTGCGTCAGCTCGGCCCGCTGCCGCGAGCTGTAGAGGCTGCTGGTTTCGGGCGGCTCGAAGCCGGTGCTGAAATTGGCGTACAGCCCCCGATTTTCGCCCAGCGCGTAAGTCAGCCCCAGCTTGGGCGCCACCAGGTTGTACACGTTGTTCTGAGCCGCCTTTTTGGTGGTCTGGCTGCCGCTCAGGTTGTTGGCAAATTGGTACTGCACCCGGTCGTAGCGCAGGCCGCCCACCAGGCGCAACGCTTTGGTAGCCTGCACCTCATACTGGGCGTAGGCCGCCGCGTTGTACAAGTTAATGTTGTAGTTGTCGAGGAAGCGGCCGGTATCGGTGTAGCCGGTGTAGTAGTTATTAGCTACGTCCTTCTGAATGTCGAGGTAACGCGCGAAATACGTGCTCGGGCTGTAGTCGAAGTACCCGCCCACAATCAGCCGCGAGTTCAGAAAGCCCAGGTCGGCGCGGTGCTGCGCCAGCGCCCCGTAGCTGTGAAAAGACTGGTTATTAACCTGCCCGGCCGAGTACGCATACTTGCGGGTGGTGGGGTCATACACATCACCGATGTAATAGCTCGGCAGCTGCCCGGTCGAGTTGTAGCGGGTAAAGGCGGTGAGGGCCGTTTGCTGGCTCGGGCTCCAGTCGTGCTCCAGGCGCAGGCTGCCGCGCACGGCCGTCACCTCGCGGTTGGTGAAGCGGTTGTTGCTCTGGTAGCGGCGGCTGTAGAAGTGCGCGCTGTCGAGGCTGCCCGGCGTTTGGGTGTTGAGGTAGTTGTAGGTGCCGGAGGCAATAAGGCGGGTTTGAGCCGTAAAGGCGTAGTCGAGCCGCGCCGTGCCCGAGCGCTTGTCAAAGTCGGTATAGTCTTGCCAGCCACCGCGTTGGCGGGCCAGGTAACCGCCCACAAACACGCCCAGCTTGCCCACCGTGCCGCTGGCGCTGGCATCGAGCCGGCGGTAGCCAAAGCCATCGCCCTGTACCGACGCGCCCGCCGTGGGCAGCGGCGTCGGTTTCTGAGTCAGGAAGTTCACCGCCCCGCCGATGGCATTGGAGCCGTAGAGCGACGAGGCCGGGCCCTTCACCACCTCGATGCTGCGCACGCCGGCCTGGTTTATCTCGTAGAGCGCGTTGTGGTTGAAGATGCCGATGGGCCGAATCGGCAGGCCATCTTCCAGGTAGAGGTACACCGCGTTGGTCGTAATCGGCTGGCGGATAGCCATCATGTGCTGCTCGGCGCCCAGGTCGACCATGTACACGCCGGCCACCTTATTAAGCAATTGATACGGCGCCGTGGCCTTGGTGTCGGCAATAAGTTGCGGCGACACCTGACTAATGGCGGCCGGCGTTTCGGTGCGCTTTTCCTGCTCGCGGCTGGCCGAAACCACCACGCCCTGCAGGTTGACGGGCGCGGCTTCGAGCCGCACCGTGAGGGGCTGGCCCGTGGCGGGCACGCGCAGCTGCTGGGCATTATACCCAATGAATGTGATAGTTAGCTCACGCGCACCGGCGGGCAGGGCCAGCCCAAAGCGGCCGTTGGCATCGGTAGTGGTGGCCGTGCTGGTGCCGGGCACCACGATGGTCACGCCCGGCAGCGGCTGCTGCGACTGCGCATCGAGCACGGTGCCGCGCTGCGGCGCCTGCTGCGCCACGGCGCAACTCAGGCTAGCCAGGGCTAGCCCGGTAGTCATAAAAATAGACTTCATCCCCTTGATAATCAAGCTAAAAACAAACCCAGGGGCAAGGCCTAGCGCGCCCGAGCGCCCACCAAAAGGCACTCCGGGCCGCGCGGCCGGCAACTCCCCAATCGAAGGGTGGTTTTAGCCTAACGGCGGGTGAAAAACCGCGCCCAGCGGCGCGGCGTAGGTGCCGGGCACCAAGTGGCCGTAGCGCCGCGCTACCGGCGGGGTGGGGCGGGCGGCCCGCGGCTGCCAGGCGTCGAAGGCAGCGGGCAGCATCTCCAGCCGCTCCTTGAGCGGGTTGGCCGACTTGCTTTCGCGCTCCTCCTGCTTTTTGAGCTGCTTGGCAAAGTAGCACTTGCCGTCGCAGTGCAGCGCGGGCCGGGTTTTATTCACGCAGAAGCGCGCCGTGATGGTGGCCTGGTTCATCGCAAAATCCACCACCAACAGCTCGCGGCTGAAGGTTTGCAGCAGCACCAGGGCTGCGAGCAAATAGGCGAAACAGGATTTCAACGGCAAGTGAAGAAGGTGACCGGCGGCAAAAGTACGGGCAACTGCCGATTATCTGGCCCTTGCCCCGGCTACCGGGCCAGTTCTTCACGCGTCCCACAACTTTCGGCGTTAGCTTAGTGTCTGTAAATCTGCTACCTTTAACCAGCACCGCGCAGGTACCCAAACGGCGCGGCCTGGCCGAACTTTTCGGCGGCCTTGCGTGTGCTGGCGGCAGCCTTCCTTACGCACCCCTTCCTTGGCATTTTCTTCTTTTATTGCGATGAGAACCCGTTCGTTTACTACCCTTTGCGGCCTGTTGCTGGCCGCTTCGACGGCCGTTTTCATCGGCTGCAAAAAAGACAGCGATACGGCATCGACCATGCCCGGCGAGGTCGACTTGCAAATCAGCAACGTGGTGGGCACCAAGGCCCTGGCCCTCGACGGCACCACCTACGCCACGCCAGCCGGCGAAACGTTCAGTGTCAGCACGCTCAAGTACTACGTTTCCAACCTGAAATTCACGAAAAGCGACGGCACCGTGTACGCCGCGCCCAACACGTATTTCCTCGTTGACCAGGCTCAGCCCGCCACCCAGCACCTGGCCGTGGCGGGCGTGCCGGCCGGCACCTACACCGGCGTGAGCTTTGTGGTGGGCGTGGATGCGGCCACCACCCAGGCCGACCCGCTTTCGCTGACCGGCTCCCTCAACCCCGCCAACAACATGTACTGGGCCTGGGCCACCGGCCACATCTTTATGAAAATGGAGGGCACCGTGACCTCGGCCAGCCCCGCGCGGGCGCTCACCTGTCACATCGGCGGCTACACCGACCCCTATAACGCCATCGTGACGGCCACGCCCGCGCTGGGCAGCAATGTGCTGACCGTGAGCGGCACGCACGCCGCTACGCTCTTTGTCAATGCCGACGTGCTAAAAATGTTTGATGGGGTCAACCACATCACGCTCAGCACGTTTTCTAACGGCATGATGCCCGGCGCTGAAGCCATGCAGGTAGCCAAAAACTACGGCGCGGGCATGTTTACCGTCACCAAAGCACAAGTAAACTAGCCTCCGGCGTGCGCACCGGGCGGTTGAAATTGGCAGGGCCCTGGGGGCTGCTTGGGCTGGCGGCCGCGCTTGGCGCGGGCGGTTACGGCCTAGCACGGCCCCCGGCCGTGCCGGGCGCGGCGCAGCCCGCCAACTTCCCGGCCATGACCTACGCGCTGGCCAAAAACCAGCCCGACCGCGCCACCTTTGAGTTGGGCCGGGCCCTGTTTTACGACCCGCACCTGTCGAGCAGCGGCACCGTGTCGTGCGGCTCGTGCCACCAGCAACGCCGGGCCTTCACCGACGGCCGGGCGCTGGCCCTGGGCGTGGGCGGGCGCCGCAGCCCGCGCAACGCCCCCGCCCTGCAAAACCTGCGCTGGCGCTCCAGCTTCATGGCCGATGGCGGCGTGCACGGCCTCGAGTTGCAGGCCCTGGCCCCGCTTACCAGCCCCGCCGAGATGAACACGCCGCTGGCCACCGCCCTGGCCAGGCTCAACGCCGACCCCAGCTACCGCCAGCGCTTCGCGGCCATCTACGGGCCGGGCACCATCGATACGCCGCAGTTTTTGCGGGCGCTGGCGCAGTTCACGGCGGCGCTCACGTCGGCCAACTCGCGCTACGACCAGTACATCCGCCACGAGGCGGGCGGCACCCTCACGGCGCCCGAGCTGCGCGGCCGGGCGCTGTTCGTGGCCAAGTGCGGCGGCTGCCACGTGGGCGAGCTGTTTACCGATAACTCCTTCCGCAACAACGGGTTAGATGCGGCATTTCCCCTCGATTCGGGGCGGGCGCACGTCACGCTGCGGCCCGCCGATGCCGGCCGCTTTGCCGTGCCCAGCCTGCGCAACGTGGCCCGCACCGCGCCCTATATGCACGATGGGCGCCTGGCTACCCTGCCGCAGGTGCTGGCCCACTACGCCCACGGCGTGGTGGCCTCCCGCACCCTCGACCCGCTGCTGCGCCAGCCGGGCGGCCGCCTGGGCCTGGCGCTCACGCCGCGCCAACAAGCTGACTTAGTGGCTTTTCTGAATACCCTGACTGATGCGCAATTTCTGACCGATAAGCGCCTGGCGGCCCCCAACCCGGAAACCAAGCCGGCCCCGGTGCGCGTTGTGGCTGCCACTACCTTATTGCGTCGCTAATTTTGCTTCAAACTCGCTATGTCTCTGCATACTACCCATTTACGAGCATTCTTGCTACTGGCAGCTGCGGCGCTGCTGGGCCTGGGCAGTTGCAGCAAAGACAATACGCCGGCCGTGGACCCCACGCCTACGCCGGCCGCCCCCACGCCCTACGCGCTGACGGTGCCGGCGGGCTTTCCCACGCCCGTCATCCCGGCCGATAACCCGCTCACCAACGAGGGCGTGGCGCTGGGCCGCATGCTGTTCTACGAAAAGGCGCTGTCCAGCACCGGCACCATGGCCTGCGGCTCGTGCCACCAGCAAAGCAAGGCCTTCACCGATGGCCGCGCGCTGGCCGTGGGCGTCGATGGCCTGGCCAACCCCCGCGGCACCATGTCGCTGACTAACGTGCTCTGGAGCACCCAGCTCACCTGGGATGGCGCCTTCACCACCCTCGAAACCCAGGCGCTGAAGCCCATTGAAAACACCATCGAGTTGCACCAGCCGCTCACGGTGGGCGTGGCCAAGCTGCAGGCTACCAGCACCTACCCGGCGCTTTTCCTGGCGGCCTTTGGCACCAAGACGATTACCAACGAACTGACCCTCAAGGCGCTGGCACAGTTTGAGCGCACGCTCATCTCGGGCAGTTCGCGCTACGATAAGTACATGGCCACCCGCCAGGGCCTTACGGCCGATGAGGTAACGGGCCTGCAGCTCTACACCACCCACATTGCGCCGGGCGTGGTGCGCGGGGCCGAGTGCTTTCACTGCCACACCCAGCCGCTGATGTCGTCGAATTACGAAGGCAAGTTTTTCAACAACGGCCTCGACCTCACCTTCGCCGACCCCGGTCGGGGCGGCATCACTAAGCTGGCCGTGGACCAGGGCAAGTTCATCGCCCCCACCCTGCGCAACATTGCCCTCACGGCCCCCTACATGCACGACGGCCGCTTCAAAACCCTGGAAGAAGTGCTCGACCACTACTCCGACCACGTGCAGATGAACAGCCCCGGCCTCGACAACAACCTTATCCAGGGCCTCAACAACCCGCCCTTCGGCACCCACATGGACCTCACGGCCACCGAAAAGCGCCAGGTGCTCTCCTTTTTGAAAACGCTCACCGACTCGACTTTCATCGCCGACAAGCGGTTTTCGAGTCCGTTTTAAGGGAGGAACCAGGGCTAAGCCGGGCTAACAGTCAGCTCAACAGCTAGTTTGGTAGCGAGTGGCTATTGTTGGTTAAGTTGAAATAATCGGGTTGCTACGAGCAGAGATGAAAACCGTATCTTTCGCGCCAACGTTAGTATGTGGTATTTTACTTCTAAAAAATGGCATATTTGCCATCTCGTTCTCCCGTTCATTTCTTTCTCGTCCTCATGCGCTTTTTCTATACGGCTCTTGCTGCGACTCTGCTATTAACAAACCAAGCCCCGGCAGCAACCTACCAGCAGGCCGCCGCGCCGCTGGCCGACCCTCCTATCACGCACATCGGTACTATTCAGGGCTCAGGGACGATGGCAATGCCGGGCATGTATACCATTGAAGCCGTGGTAACGGGCGTGTATCCGGGTCTGAAACCAGCGGGCTTCTACGTGCAGGAGCCCGCCGCCGCTTCCGATGGCGACCCGGCCACGTCCGATGCGCTGTTTGTGATGCAGGCCGACGCTACGGTGCACCTGGGCGACAAGGTACGCCTGATGGGCACGGTGATAGAAAGCCCCATGCAGCCCTCCTTCGACCAGGCCGTGCTGCTTAGTCCCACCGTGACGGTGCTCGCCAGCAACGCCGAGCTACCGGCTTTTACCCCGCTGGGGGGTCCCTTTACCGATGCCACACTGGAGCGCTACGAGGGCATGCGGGTGCAGTTTGGCTCGCCGCTCACCGTGGCCGAGGTGTATAGCCTCAAGCAGCGCGGCGAGCTGCAGCTTGCCGCGGGTGGCGCGCTCTACCAACCTACCCAGTTTATCGACCCCAACGATAACCCCGCCACCGGCACCCGCAGCGCGGGCGGTAGCAACCTGCCCGCCATCCGGGCCTACGAAGAAGCCAACGCCGCCCGCTCTATCATTCTCGACGATGGCAGCGGGGCCACCAACCCCACGCCCACGCCCTACCTCGACCCCGCGCTGGGCACCATGCGCATAGGGGGCACCATTGCCCAGCTGCGCGGCGTGCTGGGCTACGGCTTTGGCAAGTGGCGCGTGCAGCCCCTGCCGGGGGCCGACGCGCCGGTGTTTAAAGTAGAGCGGCCCGCGGTGCCCCGGTTTGGCGCGCTCGACGTGAAGCTGGCCAGCTTCAACGTGCTCAACTACTTTAATGGCGACGGCCAGGGCGGCGGCTTTCCGACGCCGCGCGGGGCCAAAACGGCGGCCGATTTTGCCCGCCAGCGGGCCAAAGTTATCGCCGCCCTCGTGCAATTAGATGCCGACGTAGTGGGCCTGATGGAGGTCGAAAATGACGGCACCGGCCCCAACTCGGCCATCCAGGACCTGGTAAATGGCTTGAACAGCGCCATGGGCAGCGGCACCTATACCTTCGTGAATGATGGCGGAGCCAGCCAGCAGCCCAACAATACCGACGCTATTCACTGCGCCATTATCTATAAGCCGGCGATGGTGGCCCTGCTGGGCCCGGTTCACGTGGCAACCGCCACGGGCGTGTTTGAGCGGCCCCCGCTGGCCCAGGTTTTCACCACCCGGCGCCACACCCGCCCCGATACCTTGGCGCTGGTAGTCAACCACTTCAAGTCGAAAGCCAGCGGCACCGGCATCAACGCCGACCAAAATGATGGCCAGGGCGGCTCCAACGACCGCCGCCGCGTGGAGGCCCACGCCTTGCTGCAGTTTCTCCACGGCATGATGTTCCCCACCGGGAATAATCACATCGTGTGCATCGGCGATTATAACGCCAACTACGAAGAAGACCCCATCGACATTTTGCGCGCCGATGGGCTGGTGGCCGTGACACCGCCCACCAGCGCGTCGTTCGTGTTCAAAGGCCTCACCGGCTCGCTCGACCACTGCATCGTAACGCCCGACATGGTGGGCTTTCTCGACGTGCAGAAGTGGCACATCAACTCCTTCGAGCCCGGCTTTCTGGAGTACGACCAGGCCGGCGAGGCTACGGCTACTACCAGCCCCTTCCGCTCCTCTGACCACGACCCGGTGCTCATCGGCGTGCGCTTTTTGGGCATTGCTACTTCTTCAACCGGCACCGGGGCCAACCGACTGTGGGTGCACCCCAGCGCGGCCGCTTTTCGCCTCGCCAGCTTCATTCCCGCCGGCACGCCGCTGCTCACCCTGGAATTCTACTTGCTGAAGGGTGGGCCGCTGCTGCGCGTCACGGGCTCGCCGGCCGCGCTGCAAGCCGCGCTGGAGCGCTACACTGCCCACCTGCCACCCGGCATCTACCTGGTGCGCCTGCAGGGCCGCGGCTTCAATAAAATGCAGCGCGTAATGAAGGCTTAACTTATTGATTATCAATAAGAAAGGCCCGCCCGGATATACCGGGCGGGCCTTTCTTATACCTAGCTAGCTGGTGCTGCTAGTCCACGTTATCGTGCAAAAAGCGGTTGTCGCCCAGCAGCTCATTGTCATCACTCAGGTTGAAGCGCGAGATGTTTTGGGCGCTGCTTGGCGTCACGGGCTCCAGCTTCTGGCCCCGGCGCAGGTAGGCGGGCGTGTCGAGGTGCGTGGTAGCCTCCGGTGAAAGACCCTGGGTTTGGCTGAGCTGCTGCAAGCGGCGGCGGCGCTCCTCAGCCTGCGCCTCCAAAATGGCCGGACGCGGGCGCGGCGCGGCGGGCTGGCCCGGTTGCGGCTGCCCTGGTCCCTGGCCCGTTAGCAGCACGGGGTCGCCGGGGGCGGTAATGGGCGCGCCCGACAAGCCGGTTTGGGCGTTGGGCGTGGTAGGGCCGTTTAGCTCGTAGGTAACGCGAGCGGGCTCGGGCGTTGTGAACTTTGGCACCACCGGGGCCGCCGACGCGGGCCGGTTTTCGTAGGCCACCTCCGCCAGTGGAGCCGCTCCTACCGGCTCAGGCGTGGTTTCCGCGGGCCGGTTGTTGGTGGAGATGGTATGGGCCTCGCGGGCAAAGCCGGTGGCAATTACCGTCACCCGAATGCTCTGGCCCAACGTATCGTCGGTGCCATGGCCAAAAATCATCTCGGCGTCCTCGCCGGCCTTGCCCTGGATGTATTCCGTGATTTCCGATAGCTCGTCCATCTCCAGCTCGGCCTGGTCGCCCGACATGATGCTGAGCAGAATCTTCTGCGCGCCCTGAATGTCGGTGTTGTTGAGCAGCGGCGAGTTCAGGGCCTCTTCGGCGGCGCGGCGGGCGCGGTTTTCACCCTCCGTAATCGAGCTGCCCATTACGGCTGCGCCCGAGTCCTTCATCACCGTTTTCACGTCCTCGAAGTCCACGTTCACGTCGCTGGTCACCGTGATAATCTCGGCAATCGACTTGGCGGCCGTGGTCAGTACCGTATCGGCCTTGGCGAAGGCCAGGCCCATGGTAAGGTTGCCGTAGAGCTGGCGCAGCTTATCGTTGAGAATCACCAGCACCGTGTCGCAGTGCTCGCTTAGCTCCTTGATGCCCTGCTCGGCCTGCTCGCGCTTCTTCTTGCCCTCAAACAGGAAAGGCGCCGTCACAATGCCCACCGTCAGAATATTCAGCTCCTGGGCCACCTGGGCAATAACCGGGGCTGCGCCCGTGCCCGTGCCCCCGCCCATGCCGGCCGTGATAAACAGCATTTTGGTGCCGTTGCTCAGCAGCTCGCGAATTTGCTCGCGGCTTTCGAGCGCCGCCTGGCGGCCGCGCTCGGGCTTGGCACCCGCCCCCAGGCCCTCGGTCAGGTCCACCCCAATCTGGAGCTTATTGGGCACCGTGGAGCTTTCTAGCGCCTGCCGGTCGGTGTTGCAGATAATAAACTCCACGTCCTTGATGCCCTGCTTGTGCATGTGCTTCACGGCGTTGGAGCCCCCGCCCCCCACCCCAATCACCTTAATGATGGAGCGGCTTTGGGTAGGAATGTCGAAGGTAAAATCCATAATGTCAATTAGGAATGAGGAATGAGGAATGAGGAATTAAAAACTAAGAAAGCGCGCGCCACACTTAATTCTTAATTCCTCATTCCTCATTCCTAATTGAGTTTAATATTGCTTATCGTCAAAATCGTCAATCAGAATCCCCTTCAGCTTGCGGGTGATATCACCCAGAAACTTGAGTCCCTTCTGCTCTTTGGGCGGTTTGGGGGGCTCGGGGGCGGCCGCAGCGGGGGCCACCGGGGCCGGAGCCGGCGCGAAGCTGGGTACGATGGGTGCCGCCGCCGGGGCCACGGGCTGGTAGTTGTAGGCTGATATCTCTTCTTCACCGTAGCCGGGGCGGGCAATGCGCTCATCCTGAGCCTGATAGCCGGCCAGCACGAGGCCCACGCCGGTAGCGTGCATCGGCGACTTCACGGCCTCAATCTTGCTTTTGCCTAGGTGCTGGTTGGGGTAGCCAATGCGCGTGTCGAGGCCCGTGAGGTATTCGGTGAGCTGCTCCAGGTTTTGGAGCTGCGAGCCGCCGCCGGTCAGCACAATGCCGGCCGAGAGCTGGTCTTGCAGGCCCATGCGGTAGATTTCGGCGTACACCAGCTCGATAATCTCCGACATGCGGGCCTCGATGATATAGGCCAAGTTCTTGAGCGACACCTCCTTAGGTGGGCGGTTGGGCAGGCCCGGAATGCTCACGATTTCGTAGTCGCTGGCCTCCTCGGCAATGGCTTTGCCAAACTTCACCTTCAGCTGCTCGGCCTGGTTGGGCGTCACGTTGCAGCCCTGCTTGATGTCCTGGGTGATGATGTTGCCGCCAAACGGCAGCACCGCCGCGTGGCGGATAATGCCATCCTTAAATACCGCCAGGTCGGTGGTGCCGCCGCCAATGTCGATGAGGGCTACGCCGGCTTCCTTCTCTTCCTCGCTCAGCACCGATACGCTCGACGCCAGCGGCTCCAGAATGAGGTCGGCAATGGCCAGCCCCGCCTTAGTGACGCACTTATTAATGTTGTTGATAGCCGCGCTTTGCGCCGTGATAATGTGGAAGTTGCCTTCCAGCCGCACGCCCGCCATGCCGATGGGGTCGGTTACGCCGCCCTCAAAGTCAACCTTATAGTCCTGCGGCATGACGTGGATAATCTGCGAGCCGGGCGGGGTCACCAGCCGGTACATATCCGCCGTGAGGCGGTTCACGTCGTCCTGGGTAATCTCGTTGTCGCCGCTGGGCCGCGTGATGGAGCCATTGTGCTGCAGCGACTTGATGTGCTGCCCGGCAATGCCCACGTTCACCACCCCAATGTCGATGCCCGACTGCTCCTCCGCCTGCCGAATGGCGCGCTTGATGGCGTCCACGGTTTTGTCGATGTTGAGCACGATGCCGCGCTGCACCCCCTCCGACACTGCCTTGCCCATGCCCAGAATTTCGAGTTTGCCATACTCGTTTTTACGGCCCACCAAGGCGCAGATTTTCGTGGTGCCAATGTCGAGACCGACGACGATTTTATCTTGTTGCATAGGGAGGAGGTAGGCAGTGAAAGAGCAGTGGCTAAACTAGTTAGCAATACGCGGGAAAAATAGATTTATGATTGCCAAGTAGTTACTACTCGCAAATTATTTGGTTTTGGTATTCTACGTTGACGCGGTGGTACGTATCCCAGCCCAGCACCGAGGGTATTTGTCGGTAAAATACCATTAATTTGGCGAATTTCTCCGAAATATTGTCCGGCGCGCCAAACTCGATGCGCTGGTCACCAACCTGCTGCGTAAAGCTGAGCTTACCGCCGGGCTCCACAAACACCTCGGCCACCTGGGCGCGCCAGAAGGGATGCTCGTCCACAAACCGCAGAAAATCGAGGTAGCCCCGGCTGGTGCTATCCTGAAAAAAACTGGTGGGCAGCGTGCCGCCACCCGCCCGGCTCACCGTAGCTACCCGCGCCGTGTATAGCGGCGAAAGGGGCAGACGCTTGCCCGCAGCATCGATGTAGGCATCGAGGCGGTCGTCGGGGTGCACGAGGCGGGCAATGGGGCGGTTCTGGTGAATGTCGGCGTGCAGCGTGCCCGCGAGGTCGCGGTACACCTGGGCGTCGCGCACGAACGGGTGCGCCTTAAGGCGGTTTTCCAGCTCGCGCAGGCGCGGGCCCGCGGGCACGGTGCCAATTACCGGCTCCTTGCCGCCGTTGGTGAGCAGCGCCGTAACGCCGCGCTCGCTGATGAAATAATTATCGGCGTCGTTGGCCACGTTCACCGCAATATTCTGCACCGGGCGGTGGGCCTGCCGCAGAGCCGCAAACGTGGCCATGCCCCCTAGCCCCAGCAGGCAGGCGAGCGCGACAAGCAAATTGCGGACGGAGGTATTCATGAATCGCAGATTTTCGCAGATTAGGCTGATTTCGCAGATTCTGGCGGCGCGGGATGGCGCTTTCAGGGCTTAAATCAGGAGGGAATTAGTGGCGGGGTGGCGGGGTTCTTTTTGAAAAGAATTAGGGGAAATTCTTATTCAGTCAGGATTTTTTTTAGCTGCGGAACCAGCGTGTCAATATCGCCGGCACCCACGGTTGCCAATATGTCAAAAGTAGGGTTATTTTTAGTATTTTCCAATACTTGTGCCTTGGTTTGCAATGATTTAGCTACTGAAGTAATATTCGATAGTAGCATTGTGGCCGTAACGCCCGGCAGGGGTAACTCGCGCGCCGGATAAATATCCAGCAACACTACTTCGTCGGCCAGGCTCAGGCTTTGCGAAAAGCCATCCGCAAAATCGCGCGTGCGGGTAAATAAATGGGGCTGAAAAATGGCGCGGATTTTTTTATTTGGGTACAGCGCCCGCAGTGAGCGCAGAAAGGCCTCAATCTCGCGGGGGTGATGCGCGTAGTCGTCTACGTACACTTTATTGGGGCCGGTTACGATAAATTCGAAACGTCTTTTTACGCCCTGGTAGGCCGCCACGGCCTCAGGCAGTTGCGCGGCGGCCACGCCAAATAATTGCGCGGCCACCGCGGCGGCCAGCATGTTTTCTACGTTGTGAAAACCCGGCACGGCCAGCGCCAGCCCCGGCGCCGCACCCTGCGGCCCGTGCAAATCGAAGTGAAACCGGTGGCCTTCGGTGGTAATATTGGCGGCGAATAAATCGGGGCCCTGGGCAGCCGTGAGGCCGTAGCGCAGCACCCGCGTGCCGGGCGGCACGGCCGCGGCCACGCGGGCATCGGCAGTGTGGTTGAGCAGCAGCGTGCCGCCGGGCTTAATTTGGCTCACAAACTGGCAAAACGAATCTACCAGCGCGCTTTGCTCGCCGTAAATATCGAGGTGGTCGGCGTCGGTGCTCGTGACGATGGCCACGTCGGGGTACAGCGTGAGAAAGCTGCGGTCGTATTCGTCGGCCTCCACTACCACGGGCGCGGTGGGGCTTTTTGGCAGCAATAAATTCGAGCCTAAATTCACGGCAATACCGCCCAAAAACGCGCCCGCATCGAGGCCGGTGTGGTGCAGCAAGTGCGCTACCATGCTGCTGGTGGTGGTTTTGCCGTGGGTGCCGGCCACCGCAATAGTGGGCCGGCCCTGGGTGAGCACGCCCAGCACCTGGCTGCGCTTGCGAATGTCGTAGCCCTGCGCGCGCAGCCACGCCCATTCGAGACTATTGGCCGGAATGGCGGGCGTGAGCACCACCAGGGTTTGGGCTTTATTATCTCTGATTTCCAGCGGAATATTTTCCACCGCGTCGGCGTAATGCACCGCAATACCTTCGGCCTGCAAGGCTTGGGTTAGCGGGGTTTCGGTTTTGTCGTAGCCGCTCACCTGGTGGCCATTGGCCCGAAACCAGCGCGCCAGCGCCGACATGCCAATGCCGCCGATACCGAGGAAAAATATGTACGGGAATTGCTGCATTTTTTTGGTTCCGAACGTCATGCAGACCGCAGGGAAGCAGCTCGCTCGTTTTATTGCAATTACTCGAACGATGCGAGCGAGCTGCTTCCCTGCGGTCTGCATGACCGTCTTTATTAAACTTTATTTTTTTAGCATACCGAATAATTCGTCCACGATGTCGGTGGTGGCGTTGGGGCGGGCCAGCTCGCGCACGCGCTCGCTGAGCTGCTGCTGGCGCTCGGGGTCGGCGAGCAGGCGCAGGGTTTCATCGTAGAGGCGCTCGGGCGCGTGGGCATCGGTGATGAGCACGGCCGCGCCTTTGCCCACCAGGGCCAGGGCGTTTTTAGTTTGGTGGTCCTCGGCCACGTTGGGCGAGGGCACCAGCACGCTCGCCTTGCCAGTGAGGCAAAGCTCTGATACTGAGAGCGCTCCGGCCCGGCTAATTACCACATCGGCGGCGGCGTAGGCCAGGTCCATGCGCTGAATAAACTCCAGGGCCTGGAGGTGGTCGGCGGCGTAGGGTGCGGCCTGCTGCTGGGCCTCGGAGAAATAGAGCTTGCCGGTTTGCCAAAGCAGCTGCACGCCGGCCGCCCGCAGGCGGGGCAGGGCGGCGGCGGTGGCCAGGTTGAGGGTGCGCGCGCCGAGGCTGCCGCCCACTACGAGCAAGGTTTTTTTAGCGGGGTCGAGGTTGAAAAATCGCAGGGCTTCGGCGCGGTCGCCGTGGGCAATTTCGGTGCGCACGGGGTTGCCGGTGAGCACGATTTTATCGGCTGGAAAAAAATTGTCCATGCCCTCGTAGGCCACGCATATTTTGCCCACGCGGCGGGCCAGTAATTTATTGACCAGGCCGGCGTAGGAATTTTGCTCCTGAATAAGGCTGGCAATACCGCGCGACGTAGCGGCCAGCAGCACCGGGGCCGAGGCATAGCCACCCACCCCCACCACGGCATCGGGGTGGAATTGCTCAATTAATTTGCCGGCCCGGCGCACCGAGCGAAATACCCGCACCGGAAATAGAAGATTTTGCGGTGTGAGGCGGCGCTGCAAGCCGGTAATATCAAGACCCACAATTTTATAGCCGGCTTCGGGCACGCGCGTCATCTCCATGCGGCCGTTGGCGCCTACGAATAAAATTTCAGCGTCGGGCTGCCGCCGCCGAATTTCATTCGCAATTGCCACCGCCGGGAAAATGTGCCCGCCTGTGCCGCCGCCGGAGATAATGAATTTCATGGTTTTTGAGCTGTTAGCGGCTAGCTATTAGCCGTTAGCTTTTTGTTCAAATTGAATTAACTAAACGGCTAAAGGCGAATAGCCTGCAGCCCTAATATCACGCGTACTGCGCCCGCTTGCTGGGGATGCGGGGCGTGTCGGCGGGTTCGCCGGCCATGGGGCGGGTTTCGCGCTCGCCCCGGCTCACGGCCAATACTATGCCTACGCTTAACCCGGTGAATATCAAGGACGTACCGCCCATGCTTAGCATGGGCAGGGGCAGGCCGGTTACCGGGCCCAGCCCCACGGCCACGCCCATATTCACCATCGCCTGCAATACCAGGCTAAAGCACAGGCCCGCCGAGAGCAGCCCGCCGAATGCGCCCTGGCTGTTCATCACGGTTTTGAGCCCTCGATAGAGAAAAGCGAGGTAGAGAAAGAGCACGACCAGCCCGCCAATCATGCCGTATTCTTCAATAATAATGGCGTAGATAAAGTCGGAATACGGGTGCGGCATGATGTTGCGCTCGGTGCTTTTGCCGGGGCCTTTGCCGGTGAGGCCGCCCGTGGCGATGGCGATGTAGGCGTGCTCCGACTGAAAGGCAATTTTCTTGGTTTTATCGGTGAAGTTGGTAATGCGCGATACCACTGTGCCCAGGCGCTGCCCCACCGCCAGCCCGGTTCCGCCCAGTACCACGCCAATTACTACCATCACCAGCATTTGCCGCATCGGCACGCGGCCGATAAACATGAGCAGCAAGCAGGTAAGAAACAGCAGCAGCGCCGTGGAAGCATTCGACAGCACAATCAGCCCGCAAATAACACCTACCCAGAGCATTACGGGCAAAAGCGTGCTTTTGAAGTCGTGCAAATGCTGCTGGCGGCGACTCAACATGCTGGCCAGGTGCGAGATAAGCGCCAGCTTGGCTAAGTCAGAAGGCTGGAAGGTTTGGTTGATAACCGGGATGGTGAGCCAGCGCGAGGCTCCGTTCGTTTCGCCACCCAGCAGGTAGGTAAACAGCAGCAGCGGCACGGAAAGGAGCAGCGCGTAGAGCGACAGCCGCGAGTAGTGCCGGTAGTCGATGCGGTGCGCCAGCCACATCAGCCCCAGGCCCACGAATATTAAGCTGCTGTGCTTGAGCACAATCATCTCGACCGAGCCGGTGCGGCCGTGCAGCTCGTTGCGATACGCCAGCGTGCCGGTGGCTGAATACACCACGGCAATGCTGATGAGCGAAAACAGGATGACGATGGCCCACAGAATAGGGTCGCCTTTGAGGTTGCGCTGGAGCCAGGTGAGGCGGTGAGGAGCTTCCATAAATCGCAGATTATCGCTGATTAATTTGATTTCGCTGAGTCGGATGGCGTTAGGGCTTGCTCGCAGGTGAGGCGTTTGGGAGCTTGCACAAATCGCTGACTAGTTGCTGGTTAGTTTGATTTCGCTGATTCGGACGGCGCTAGGGCTTGCACGGCGGCGGCAAATTGACGGCCGCGGTCCTCGTAGTTCTTGAACAGGTCGAAGCTGGCGCAGCAGGGCGAGAGCAGCACCACGTCGCCGGGGGCGGCCAGGGCGGCGGCGCGGCGCACGGCCTCTACCATGCTCTGGGTTTCTTCCACGTGCGGCACTTTGGAGTCGAACGCGGCGCGCAGCTTGGCATTATCCACGCCGAGGCACACCAGGGCCTTCACTTTTTGCTCGGCCAGGGGCTCAATGGTGGCGTAGTCGTTGCCCTTGTCGGTGCCGCCGGCAATCCAGACGATGGGCCGTTTAATACCATCAAGCGCGTACCAAGCTGCTTCCACGTTGGTAGCCTTGCTGTCGTCGATAAACTGCACCTCGTTGAGCTCCCGCACGAGCTGCAGGCGGTGGTCGGCGTTTTGAAAGGTGGTGAGCGCCGCCTCAATCTGGGCGGGCGAGACACCAGCTACGCGCGCGGCCAGGATAGCGGCCGCCATGTTCTGCTGGTTGTGCTGGCCGATAAGCGGCGAGTTTTCGATGCTCACTTTGTCGGGGTGTCGGTCCTCAATAGGCAGGTGCACGCGCAGCGTACAGTGGTCTTCGTAGTACCCCGCCAGGTGGTAATCGGGCCGGTGGTGCAGGCTGAAAGGCAGCGTAAACGCCGTCATAAATGCCGTGGTCAAAAAGCGACTAATATTTTCGTCGTCGGCGTTATAAATCAGGTAGTCGTCGGTGGCCAGGTTTTCGGCAATGCGCAGCTTGGCGGCGGCGTATTTTTCCAGCGAATACTCGTAGCGGTCGAGGTGGTCGGGCGTGATATTGAGCAGCAGCGCAATCCAGGGGTGAAACTCTTGAATATCATCGAGTTGAAAACTGCTCAGCTCCAGCACGTAATACTCAAATTTATCTTCCATAACCTGCTCGGCCAGCGAGTAGCCAATGTTGCCAGCCAGCCCCACGCGTAGGCCGGCTTCCTTCAGCAGGTGGTAGGTGAGCAGCGTAGTAGTGGTTTTGCCGTTGGTGCCCGTGATGGCCATAAAGCGCGCTTCGGTGTGGCGGCTGGCAAACTCAATTTCGGAGATAATCGGGATATTTTTTTCGCGCAGCTCCTTGATAACCAGTGCTTTCTCGGGTATGCCAGGGCTTTTTATTACCTCATCGGCTTGCAGGATACGGGGCAGCGAATGCTGGTTTTCTTCAAACTCAATGCCGGCCTCCGTGAGCTTGGCCTTGTAAGCGGGCTGAATGGGGCCGCGGTCGGAGACGAACACGGCGTGGCCTTTCGCTTGCGCTAGCAGGGCGGCGCCTACACCGCTTTCCGCTGCTCCGAGGATGACGATATTCATGCGTGATTGTGCGGTAAGCTTTAGCTTGCCGTGTTTGCGGCAATATCAATATTTCGAGCAACGGCAAGCTAAAGCTTACCGCACATCGCTAGCGTAATTTTAAAGTAACCAACGTAATGATTGCCAGCATAATACTTACAATCCAGAAGCGGGAAACAATTTTAGATTCGTGGTAGCCTAGCTTCTGATAATGGTGGTGCAGCGGCGACATACGCAGCAGCCGCCGGCCTTCGCCATACTTGCGCTTGGTGTATTTAAACCAGCTCACCTGCACTACCACCGACAGGTTTTCGATGATGAACACGCCGCACAGAATAGGAATGAGGATTTCCTTGCGCACAATGAGGGCCAGCACCGTGATGATGCCCCCCAGCGCCAGCGAGCCGGTATCGCCCATAAATACCTGCGCCGGGTAGGAGTTATACCACAAAAACCCCACGCAAGCCCCCACAAAAGCCGTACAAAAAATAACCAGCTCACCAGAATCGGGAATGAACATAACATCCAGGTAATCAGCTAGTAGCGCATTACCGCTCACAAAGGCAAAAATGGCCAGCGTAACCCCGATAATGGCCGACGTGCCGGCCGCCAGCCCGTCGAGGCCGTCGGTGAGGTTGGCGCCGTTACTGATGGCCGTGACCAGAAATATGACAATGGGGATGTAGAGAATGCTGTACAGCCCATTGAACATATCGCCCGCCGTGGCAAATAAGTCGCCGTAGTTCAGCTCGTTATTTTTCAGGAAGGGCACGGTGGTAATCATCAGGTGCACGTCGCGGTACACCTTGCTGGCATCGATTTCCGAGAGCGTGCCATTGGGCAATACGTACTGGCGGATGGTGATTTCATCGCTGAAAAACAGCACCCACCCCACCGTAATGCCCAGGCCCACCTGGCCCAAAATCTTGAAGCGGCCGCTCAGGCCCTCCTTGTTTTTGCGAAAAACCTTGATGTAGTCATCCAAAAAGCCAATCAGCCCCAGCCACACTGTGCTCAGCAGCATGAGAATGATGTAGATATTGCGCAGCCGGGCAAAGAGCAGCACCGGCACCAGAATGGCCAGCAAAATGATGAGTCCGCCCATCGTGGGCGTACCTTTTTTGTCGAGCTGCCCCTGCAGGCCCAGGTCGCGGATGCTTTCGCCCACCTGCTTTTTTTGCAGCACCTTAATGAGCCGGCCGCCAAAAATCTGGGCGATGAGCAGCGACACAATCACCGAGAGCCCGGCCCGAAAAGTCGTGTACTGGAACACGCCCGTGCCGGGGATGTGAAAGTGCTCGTGCAGATAGCGAAAGAGGTAGTAAAGCATTTCTTAATTTGGAATGGAGAATGAAGAATTTGGAATTATGACTGGCGCTACCTCAGCTTCAATTCCAAATTCTTCACTCCAAATTCTTAATTCCTAAAAGCGCGTTGCGCAATTCTTCCCGGTCGTCGAAGGGTGATTTTACGCCTTTGATTTCCTGGTAAGTTTCGTGGCCTTTGCCGGCTACCAGCACCATATCGCCGGGGCGGGCCAGGGCCACGGCGGCCCGGATGGCCTGGCGGCGGTCGGCAATGAGCTGGGCGTGGGCATCGGCGGGCGGCAGAATACCGGCCTGCATCTGGCGCAGAATGTCGAGCGGGTCCTCGTCGCGCGGATTATCCGAAGTCAGGATAACCTGGTCGGAGAGCTGGGCGGCCAGCCGCGCCATGATGGGGCGCTTGGCCGCGTCGCGGTTGCCGCCGCAGCCCACCACCGTGATAATGCGCTGCTCGGGGCGGCGCGTCTGGTGCAGGGTTTGGAGCACGTTTTCGAGCGCGTCGGGCGTGTGGGCGTAGTCCACGA
>CAXTFI010000016.1:0-37363 GCA_964243255.1 uncultured Hymenobacter sp. | reverse complement strand
AAGTAGCCACCGATAACCCCGGCTTTATGGTCGATGAGCCGCTGGCCGAGCTGGGGACTCACCTCATGCTGCCGCCCCAGCACGAGAGCAAGCGCGCCGCTATCGAAGCCCACCTGCCCGTATTGAAATAATGGTAGGGTAAGCTTTAGCCTGCCAGCAACCAGGTCTTTCACGCAAAGGCAAGCCAACGCTTACCCTACACCTGCCAATGAGCACTTTCCAACCCCTGACCTACACCTACCAGCCCGCGCCCACGCCGGCGCGGGCCACATTGCTGCTGCTGCACGGCACCGGCGGCGACGAGCGCGACCTGCTGCCCCTGGCCGCCCGCTTTGGCTCCGGCCTGAACGTGCTCAGCCTGCGCGGCAACGTGCAGGAGGGCGGCATGCCCCGCTTTTTTCGCCGCCTGGGCCTGGGCGTGTTCGATGAGCCCGACGTGGTTTTTCGTACCCACGAGCTAGCCGATTTTCTGGGTAAAGTAGCGGAAAAAGAGGGCTTTGACGCGGCCAAGCTCATTGCCGTGGGCTACTCCAACGGGGCCAACATCACGGGCAGCCTGCTCATGCTGCACCCCGGCCTGCTGGCGGGGGCCGTGCTGTGGCGGCCCATGCAGCCGCTGGTGCAGCAGGTGCCGGCTTTTGCCGCGCCGCGCCCGGTGCCGGTGTTTTTTGCGCCCGGCCAGCAAGACCCCACCGTGCGCCCCGCCGCCACCGATGCCTACGCCGCGCTGCTCACGCAAGCCGGCTACGCCCTCACGCGCCGCGACATGCCCGCCGGCCACAACCTGATTCAGGCCGACCTCGACGGGGCCGTGGCCTGGCTGGCCGCCAACTTCCCGGCCGCCTGAGTTGTAGTGAGCTTCGCCAGCTACGGGCTGAGGCGCAATACCTTGCGGGCGTATGCGCCGGTATTTGCTTCCTCAGCCCGTTGTTATTAGGTGTTGCCTGCTGCTGGCGGGGTTGCTCGCCGCGGTGGCTGGCCGGGCCCAGTCGCCGCGGCCCGCTAGCCCGGCCCTCACCACGCCCAACGTGGTGGTGCTGCGCAACGAAAACCACCTGCTGCCCTTGCAGCGCCTCGACACACTGCGGCTGGCCACGGTGAAGGTGCGGCCCCTGGTTGGCGCCGAAGTGCTTGACCCGCTTGATTTTACCGCGCACCTGCACCAGGACGTTACCGATTACGCGCCATCCACTCTGGTGGTCGGCCCCCGCCCCGCGGACTTTGCCCAGCTGCGCACCCGCAACCTGCTGCTGCTGGCGCTGCCCGAAGCGGCAGCCGGCAACCGAGCCGCGCTGCAAAAGGCGCTGGCGCTACGTAAGAAGCTGGTAGTCTTGCTGTTTGATAGCACCGCGCTGGCCATGCTACCCGAGTTGCACCAGGCCGCCGCCGTGCTACTGGTGAAACGGCCCACTGGCCAGGCGTGCAACCAGGCGGTGCAGGTGATTTTTGGGGGCATGGGCGCCGCCGGGCGGCTCGCGCCCGCCACGGTGGCCGGCACTGGCCTGGAAGCGGGCCAGCCCACGGCCGGTGGCCTGCGCCTGAGCTACGCCACCCCGGCCGCGGCCGGCCTGCGCGCCAACCTGCCTGTGCTGGTCGATTCGCTATTGCGCAAAGCCCTGGATGCTAGCGCTTTTCCAGGGGCGCAGGTGCTGGTGGTGCGGCACGGCGTGGTGGCGCTGCGCCGCAGCTACGGCGTGCTGCAGGCGGCCGGCCCATCGGTGCCCGTTACCAACGGCACCCTCTACGACTTCGCTTCTCTTACCAAAGTAACGGCCGCCCTGCCCGCCCTCATGCGCTTGCAGGACCAGGGTAAGTTTGGCCCCGATTTCACGCTGGGGGCGCTGTTTGATTTCTTAAAGGGCACCGACAAGCAGAACCTGCGCCTGCGCGACGTGCTCACGCATCAGGCTCGCCTTCAGGCGTTTATTCCTTTCTGGAAAGACTACCTGACGGCCGACGGCCGCTTGCCGCCGCAGTTTTTTCGGCCCGATTCGTCGGCGCGGTTTCCGCTGCCCGTGGCGGCTGGCATCTGGGGCAGCCGCGCGCTGCCGGCGCGCCTCTACCAAGGCATCGGGGCCTCGCCGCTCAATGCCCAGCCGGGCTACGTGTATTCCGACTTATCGTTTATGCTGTACCCCTACTACGTGCAACAGGCTAGTGGCAAGCCGCTTGACCAGTTTTTAGCCGAGCAGCTCTACCGGCCGCTGGGGGCTACTACGCTGGGCTTCAACCCCCGGCACCGCTTTCCGGCGTGGCGCATCGCGCCGACTGAGTACGACTCCGTATTTCGCCGCCAGCTGGTGCAGGGCACGGTGCACGACGAAGGCGCGGCCTTGCTAGGCGGCGTGAGTGGCCACGCCGGCCTCTTTGGCCACGCCAATGACCTAGCCAAGCTGGTGCAGCTCTACCTGTGGCAGGGTCGCTACGGCGGGCAGCAACTCCTTCAGGCGGAGACGATAGCCGAGTACACCAGCTGCCAGTATTGCCCCGGCAACCGCCGGGCGCTGGGCTTCGACAAGCCCGACCCGCGCCACCCGGCCCTCAATGCGGCCCCCAGCGCCAGCCCGCGCAGCTACGGCCACACGGGCTTCACGGGTACCTACTTCTGGGTCGAGCCCGACCTGGATTTGTTCGTGATTTTGCTCACCAACCGCGTGAACCCCACGCGCCGCAACAACAAGCTGGGCGAGCTGGGCGTGCGCGCGGCGCTGCTCCAGCTGGTTATTGAGAGCGCCCAGCCCTAGCCGCTGCCAAGCCAGCAGGCAATACGATGAAGGTTTGCTGGGTATTTCCTGAATTTTGTGCACCTTTAGCGCCAGCTTACTCGTGAGTGAGCTTTTCGAAGTTTTGCAACTGCTTGTTTAGTAGATAGTTGCATTTGTGCTATTCCGGCCGAAGCGTGTGCGCGGTGCGGGCAGTTGCGGCCTTTCCCTTCCCGTTCTTTTTACTGTTTTCTATGAGAAAAATCTACTGGCTACCCGTGGCTTTGCTGCCGGCGCTGGGCCTGCCCGCGCCCGGCCGGGCCCAAACTGCCCCGGCCGCGGCCGCCGCCACCGGCCCCGTTACGGGGGTGGTGCGGCAGGCCACCGACCGCAGCCCGCTGCCGGGCGTGAACGTGATTGTGAAGGGCTCCAGCAACGGCACCTCCACTAGTGCCGACGGGCGCTACACCCTCACGGGCGTGCCGGCCGGGGCCACGCTGGTGTTCAGCTTTGTGGGCTACGAGCCCGTGGAGCGCCGCGCCGACGGCGGCCCGCTCGACATTACCCTCACCGCCAGCAACCGCAACCTCGATGAGGTGGTGGTGCTGGCCTACGGCATCAAGCAGGACCGGCGCGACCTCGTGACGGCCGTGCAGGAAGTGACCAGCAAGGACATCATCGACTCGCGCCAGACCAACATTGTCAATGCGTTGCAGGGCAAGGTGGCGGGCGTCAACATCACGTCCTCGGGCGGCGGGGCGGGGGAGGGGGCCAGCATCGTGATTCGGGGCGGCACCTCGCTCGACGGCGACAACCAGCCGCTGTTCGTCATCGACGGGATGATAATGGACAACTCATCCTTTCAGGAAAGCACCGCGCCGGGCGGCGGCTCGGCCTTCAACGGCCTGCTGGGCCGCTCGGTGGGCGCCGCCAACCGCGCCGGCGACCTCAACCCCGAGGACATCGCCTCCATGACGGTGCTGAAGGGGCCGGCCGCCGCCGCGCTTTACGGCCTGCGCGCCGCCAACGGCGCGGTCGTCATCACCACCAAAAAAGGCGCGGCGGGCCGCACCCAGCTCAACTTTCGCAGCCAGTACTCGGTGGATGAGGTCAACCGCCTGCCCAAGGTGCAGGACCAGTACGGCCAGGGCTCCAACGGCGTGTTTGACGCCACCACGCGCGCCTCGTTCGGGGCGCGCTTCGCGCCCGGTCAGCCGATTTATGACAACCTGGGCAACTTCTTTCAGCAGGGCAATACCTTCCAGAACTTCGTCACGATGTCGGGCGGCTCCGACAAGGCCACCTTTTTTGCGTCGGGCTCTAACCTCAAGCAGAATGGGGTAACGCCTGAAAGCCAGTACGATAAGACGACGGTACGCATCTCGGGCACGGCCCAGATTTCGCCCAAGCTCAGCGTGACGGGCTCGGCGCAGTACCTCACCTCGGGCGCGGTGCGGCCGTTGCAGGGGCCGGGGTTGTTTGGCAGCTCGGGCGGCTTTTTGCTGAGCTTGCTCAACTGGCCGCGCAACGACGACGCCCGCAACTACCTCAACCCCGACGGCTCGCGCCGCCGCTTGCTGCCCCTGGGCGCGGGCACCGACACCGACGCCGACAACCCCTACTGGACGGTGGACAAAAACCCGCAGAGCGACCGCACCAACCGCTTCGTGGGCAACGTGCAGCTCTCGTTTTCGCCCATTACCGGCCTCACGCTAAGTCACAATATTGGCACCGACGTGTACACCACCCGCAGCCAGTCGGTGCGGGCGGTGGGCACCTCGCAGGTGGGCAACCAGTTTGGCGGCCTGGCCCAAACCGTGGACCAAGCCAAGCTGCTAACGGCCACTACGCTAGCCACTTACAACCGCAGCTTTTTTCAGGATAAGCTGCGCGGCACGCTGCTGCTGGGCAACACCATTGAGGAAAACAAGGACGAGGCGGTGGACTACATCGGCCTTATTTTCCAGAATCCCGACTTCATCGGCCTCAATAACACGGTGAACCGCAATGCGTTGCAGCGCGACCAGACGCGCCACCTCATCGGCAACTTTGCGCGGGTGTCGGCCACGGTGCTCGACCAGCTCATCATCGAGCTGCAGGCGCGCTACGACCAGTCTTCGACCCTGCCCCGGCCCGACGAAGGCAAGATTTTTGGCAAAGGCTTTCTCTACGGCTCGGCCGCGGTGGGCTACGAGTTTACCAAAGTGCTGGGCCTGGACCAAAACCCGGTGCTGAACTACGGCAAGCTGCGCGCCTCGGTGGCCGAGGTGGGCCGCGACACGGGCCCCTACCGCGTGCTGGCCCCGCTCACCACCAATACCTACATCGGCGGCGGCTTTCGCAACGACTTCTTCGGCTCCAACCCCCTGCTCAAGCCCGAGCGCACCCGCACCTACGAGGCCGGCGTGAACCTGCAATTCCTCAAAAACCGCCTCACCCTGGACCTCAACTACTACCGCTCGCGCACCGTGGACCAGCTCATTGCGCCGCGCGTGAGCCAGGCCACGGGCTTCATCCTGCAATACATTAACGGTGGGGTAGTGACGAATGAGGGCCAGGAAATCAGCCTCAACGGCACGCTCGTGCGCACCACCACCGGCTTTACCTGGGACGTGGGCGCCAACTTCTACCACAATACCAACAACGTGGAAAGCCTGCCCTCACCGCTCACCGTGGTGTACCAGTCCGATGCGTTTGTGACCGACGTGCACGAGGGCGGGGCCTTTCCCGGCCACCCCATTTCGGGCATCGCGGCCAGCGATTTCACCCGCGTGACTGACCCCGCATCGCCGGCTTTCGGGCAGGTAATCGTGGGGGCCACCGGCTACCCCTCGGCCAATGCCAACTTTGTGTACGCCGGCAACCGCGCCCCGCGCTTCACTACGCAGCTTACCAGTACCCTGACATTCAAGGGGTTGTCGTTGACCTCGCTGTTCGACTTCCGGGTGGGTGGCGTAGTGGTGAACGGCAACGATTGGTACCAGACTGGTGTGGGTACCTCTACCCGCACCCTCGACCGCTACCAGACCGTGGTGTTTGATGGCGTGGTGGCCCAGAAGGACGCCAGCGGCGCTACCACTTACGTGCCCAACACCCGCCCCGTGGAGCTAACCCAGGCCTACTACACCAACGTGCTGGCGCGGGTGGGCAAGGCCTTTATTGAGGATGGCTCGTGGGCCCGCCTGCGCTACGTGGCCCTCAGCTACGCCCTGCCCCAGCGCTGGCTGGGCGGCCCCAGCTCCTTCCTCAAGGGCGTGGAAGTGAACGTGACCGGCCGCAACCTCGTGCTGCTGACCAAGTACAGCGGGGCCGACCCCGAAACGGCTTCGGCCGGCGCGGGCGTGCGCGGCGGCGGCTCGGGCGGCATCGACTACGGCAACATCCCCGCCACCCGCGGCGTGGACATGGGCGTGCGGGTCAATTTTTAATAATGCAGGAGGGCTGAAAACAAAAAGGAACGTCATGCTGAACGCAGTGAAGCATCTCGCTCGCATCGTTGAACGATTGAATTAGTGCTGGAAGCGAGATGCTTCACTGCGTTCAGCATGACGTTCCTTTTTATTCTGCTATTCTCCCCAAAGTCTTACCAAATATGAAAAAACACCTCCTCTTTCTCAGCTTGCTCAGCGCCTCCGCGGCGCTGACCTCCTGCGAGAAGTACCTCGACGTGAACACCAACCCGAACAACCCGGTGGTTTCGACGCCCAACTACCTGCTGCCCAACATCATCTCCAATGGCATTCAGACGCAGATGTTCACGGCCCTGCGCACGCCCTACTTCACGCAAAACGTAGTGAGCCGCACGGTCAATAGCCTGGGCAACGACCAGTACTACCTCACCAACGCGCAGAGCACCAACACGTTCAACTACTCCTACTTCCAGTCGGGCGGCAATATTCCGGGCATGGTGCAAACGGCCCAGGCCGAGGGCTCCGTGTACTACGTGGGGGCGGGCAAGATTATGCAGGCCCTCATCCTGGCCCACGTCACCGACATGCTCGGCGACGTGCCCTACACCGAGGCCTACCAGGGCGGGGCCAACTACACGCCCAAGTACGATTCGCAGCAGTCGATATACGCCGTTATCAACCAGCTCTGCGACGAGGGCGCGGTAGAAATGGCCAAGCCCGCGAGCGCCAACTTTCGCCCCCTCTATAGCCTCACGCCCAGCGAAAGCGGCGACATTCTGTATAAAGGCGACCCGGCTAAGTGGCTGCGCCTGTCCTACGCCCTCAAGGCGCGCCAGGCGCAGCATCTTACCAAAAAGGCCAGCTACGACCCCGCCGCCGTGCTGGCGCTGTGCGATAAAGCTTTCACCTCCAGCGCCGACGATGCCCAGATTAACTACCAGGTAGCCGTGGCCCCGCTCAGCGGCACCACCAGCATTTTTGGGCCCACGCGCTCCAACTTCGGCGGAGCCACGTACTCCACCAACTTCATTAAGTACTTGAATGGCAGCACATTTGCGGGCGTAACGGACCCGCGCTTCGGCATTATGGCGCCCACCACCAGCACCGGGGCCGACCCCGGCGCGGGTACTACTACTACCGTCAACCTCACGCCCGGCTCCACGCTCACCGACTTCTACGGTGGCTGGTACGCCCGCGACCTGGGCTATTTCGAAGTCATTACCTACCACGAGCTGAAGTTCATCGAGGCCGAAGCCGCCTTCCGGGCCGGCGATAAAACCCGCGCCCTGCGGGCCCTGCGCGACGGCATTCGGGCGCACATGACCAAAATCGGCGGGGGCGGCAGCAACGCCCTGCCCGCCGTCACCTTCCCCACCATCTCGCCGGCCCAGATTGCCGCCTACCTCGCCTCGGCCGCCGTGCCCCAGAATGAGACGGCCCTCACGCTGCGCAGCATCATGGAGCAGAAATACATCGCCCTGTTCCTCAACCCCGAGTCGTGGACCGACATGCGCCGCCTCGACTACAGCCCCAGCCTCTACGTCAACTTCGTGTACCCCACCCGCACCGTGAACGCCACCGTGGCGGGCCAGGCCGACCCCCTGCGCCGCTACCCGCGCCGCATGCTGCCGGGGGCCACCGAGGTGCTCTACAACCCCGGCGCCGTGGCCAAGCTCTTCAGCGACGCCGGGGCCAGCACCAACGACGACTACCTCACCAAGCCGCTGTGGTTTGACATGCAGTAGGGCTGCCTCACCTTTAGCAATTGCTTGTTTATGAAAGTTTTAACTAAAAGCCTGGTGGGGTCCCTGCTGACCATGCTAGCGCTGGCGGGCTGCAAGAAAGACCTCCCTGCCTACTATGCCCCCCAGCCGGCCGGCGGCTACGCGGTGCTCGTAACCAACACGGCCCTGGCCACCAAGTACGCGCCCGGCGAAACCATTCCGGTGGGCGTGGGCTACAACGCCGGCGATAACCCGAGCACCATCACGGTGTTTCAGGCCACCGCCACCGATTCGGCGCAGGTAAGCAGCTTGCCCATTGCCAGCGGCCTGCCCATCAATGCCACTACCGGCCTCACGGTGCAAAGCGTGCCCTACGTGGTGCCCACCAAGTACCCCACCGGCACGCTGGTGCGCGTCGATATCACCCTCGGCTTTGGCAACGGCGGCGCGCGGCTGCGGCGCTTTACCTACCAGGTGGCCAACTCGCCCACGCTGGCCCTGGGCAGCCCCGCCGCTACCTACCGCAACGGCCTCAGCGCCACCGCCCAGAGTGAGGGCGACCTCATCGGCTACGCCCTCACGCTGAACGCGGGCGGCATCTCGACCGCCACCGGGCCGGCGGCCAACCTGTTTAAGAGCGTGGACAGCCTCGTGTACTACGCCCGCGTGGGCAGCACGGGGCCGCTGTTGCGCCAGGGCGTCGTTCGCGCGCCCACGGCCGGCATCGAAAACAAGCGCACCATTGACGTGCGCGTGCCCAGCGGCGCGGCGGCGGGCGGCGGAGCCACGTTCGTGTTCACGGCCTTCGCCCAAAGCACGGTTGCCACGCTCAGCACGCCCTTGCTGGCCGTGGGAGCCACCACGCCTTTCCGCACCACGCGCCAGGGCCGCCTGAGCTTTGGCGGGGGCGTCACCACCGACTCGCTGGCCTTCAACCTGGTAACCGGCCTCAACGAGCCCGCCGCCAGCCCCGCCACAGCTAAAGACCTGCAAGTAAGCGGCTTAGCCAGCACCGGCAACCTCACCCTGAACACCACCAACACCACGCGCTACTATAAGCTGACCAACGCCCAGCTCACTGCTAACCCCTACGCCACGGCCACGGCCAACGCCATCGGCACGCTGCTTTACCAGAACACGGCCACCGCTGACCTTGGCGCCCCGGCCGTGGGCGACGTGTACGCCGTGCGCCTGCGCGGCACTGGTGAGGTTATGCTCCTGCGCATCCTGGCCCTGCGAGCAAGCACCAACGGCGGCGTGGGGCGCGTCCGGTTTGAGTACCGCTCGTTGTAGCTTTGTAGTACTTCAGCCAGGCTTCATGGAGCCCCGCTGGCGCTGGCCGGCGGGGCTTTTGCTTTGGTATCGGCCACTTTGTGCCGACCTTTGCCTTCCGGCCTGGCCCATTCTTTTATGAACGCTCGTTTTCTCACTCATTTCGCGGCCTTCGCACTGGCCAGTTTCGCGGTGCTGTTTGGGCTGCGGGCGGGGTTTGGAACCGCCGTGGTGCACCCCTTAGCCCCGGCCGTATTGGCAGTGCTATTAGGGCTTACGCTGCTCACCTACTGGTTCACGGCGCGGGCCACCCGGCGCTCACCCGACAACTTCCTGGCCGCCTATTTTGGGGGCGTGGGCCTGCGGCTGGTGCTGGGCGTGGGCATGGTGCTGCTATACTTTTTTCGGGGTGGCTTGGTCGAAAATCACGCGTTGCTCACGTTCCTGGCAGCCTTCTTCATTGGCTATTTTGCGTGCGCTGGCTTTGAAATCTGGGCTATTTTTAGTAACTTGCGCCCGTTTTCAGAGGAGCCACTCCCGAAAAAAGACTGATTTGCCTGCGGGTCTGGATTTTACTCAATATTAATGAAGCGCTTACTCACTCTCTTTCTTTGCTTGTTCACGTTCGCCGGCTTTGCGGCCGAACCCACCCAGGCGGGTAAAAAGGAGGAAGCCTTCAACCCCGGCGAAGTTATTTTGCACCACGTCGCCGACTCCCACGAGTGGCACTGGTTCAGCACCGATAACGGCAATTTTGTCACTTACCTGCCCATCATCGCCTACCAGCCCGGCCAGGGCCTGGCGGTGTTCTCCTCCAAGCACGTAGCCGAAGGCGAAACCTACGGCAACTACAAGCTGGTCGACGAAAAGCTGACGGCCCTGGATGGCAGCAAAGTCTATGACTTCTCCATTACCAAGAACGTGGCTGCTTTGGCAGTGAGCAGTCTGGTACTGCTGTTGGTATTCACCTCCGTAGCTAGGTCCTATAATCGCCGGGCCGGTCAAGCCCCCTCGGGCCTACAGGGCTTCCTGGAGCCGTTCGTCATCTTCATCCGCGATGAGGTGGCCAAAAAGAGCATCGGCCCCAAGTACGAGCGCTACATGCCCTACCTGCTCACGGTGTTCTTCTTTATTTGGTTTAATAACCTGCTGGGCCTCACGCCCGGTGCGGCCAACCTCACCGGCAACATCGCCGTAACCATGATGCTGGCCGTATTGACGCTGATTGTCACACTGTTCAGCAGCAACAAGTATTACTGGGAGCACATTTTCTGGACTCCCGGCGTGCCGCTGCCGCTGCGCATCATCATGATTCCGGTGGAGCTGATTGGCGTGATTACCAAGCCGTTCTCCCTCATGGTGCGTCTGTTTGCCAACATCACGGCCGGCCACATCATTATCCTGAGCTTCATTAGCCTCATCTTCATTTTCCGCTCGGCCCTTACTGGCTTCCTCTCGGTGCCCTTCGGCTTGTTTATCAGCGTGTTGGAGCTGTTGGTGTCGGTGCTGCAAGCCTACATTTTCACGCTGCTCACGGCCATGTACATCGGCGGCGCCCTCGAAGAGCATCACCACGAAGAAAACCACGGCCACGACGAAAACTTCGGCACCGCCGACCAGCGCCAGGGTGGTTCCAACCTCGCAGATTTCAATAAGCCCGACGTAGTAGCGGCGCATTAATCCTTTAGCCAGGCCGCCGGTCAACGGCTGGTCCGGTTGTTTTTTCTTCCAAGTTTTTTCCTACACACATTTCTTTTTTACCATGCTTCTTTCGTTGTTGCTGCAAGTTGTTAATTCGGTTGGTCTCGCTGTAATGGGTGCCGGCATCGGCGCTGGTCTGGCTATCTTGGGCGCTGGCCTGGGTATTGGCCGCATCGGCGGTAGCGCTATGGAAGCCATCGGCCGTCAGCCGGAGGCTTCGGGCAAAATTCAGACTGCCATGCTCATCGTGGCCGCGCTGGTTGAAGGTGCAGCTTTGTTCGCAGTGGTAGTCTGCTTGCTCATCGCCCTGAAATTGCAGTAATCGCGTCGGTATAGCCCGGCCGGCCGGCTTCCTTTTGGGGGCCGGTCGTGCCGGGTTTTCGTTCGGCTGAAACGCTGGCTTAGTTGCTAAGGGCAACCAAGCCAGTGTGTTCGGCTTACCTGCCGCCGCCGGATGTTTATTGGCGCCGCCTGCTGGCGGTGCTGCCACCCCGATAATTGCCGTTACCATGTCGCTTATCACCCCCGAATTTGGTTTGCTTTTTTGGCAAACCCTTATCTTTCTTATCCTGCTGCTTTTGCTGGCTAAGTTCGCCTGGAAGCCTATTCTGAACTCGCTGAAAGAGCGCGAAGACAGTATTGACCAGGCCTTGAAAATGGCTGAGCAAGCCAAGCTGGAAATGCAAAGCCTGAAAGCCGGCAACGAAAAGCTATTGGCCGACGCTCGCCACGAGCGCGACCAAATGCTGAAGGAAGGCCAGACAATGGCAGCCCAGTTTGTGGAGCAGGCCAAAACCACGGCCTCCGACGAAGCCAACCGCATTACCCAGCAGGCCCGCGAAGCCATCCAGCAGGAGAAAAATCAGGCCCTGGCCGAGGTTAAAAACACCGCTGCTCAGTTGAGCGTCGACATCGCTGAGCGCATCCTGCGCCGCGAGCTGACGGACCCTACTGCCCAGCAGCAATTAGTTGACGAATACCTGAAAGACGTTAAGCTTAATTAATGATTGACGTTAAGCGATTAATAATAAGTTATTTGTACTAGCCAATTCGTGCTTCAAATAGCAGTATTAATCATTAACCATTAATCACTAATCATTAAAAAAATGGCCGACCAACGAGTAGCTGCCCGCTATGCCAAGTCCTTGCTGGATTTGGCGCAGGAAATGGGCACCCTGGCAACCACCAAGCAGGACATGGACCTGCTGGCCAACACCATGGCCGGCAGCCGCGACCTGCGCCTGCTGCTACGCAACCCGATTGTGAAGCACGACAAGAAGCTCAGCATTCTCACTGCTATTTTTCAGGGCAAGGTGTCGGATATGCTGATGCGCTTCTTTCAGATTCTGACCAGCAAAAACCGCGAGTCGGCATTAGAGCATATTGGCACTGAGTTTTTGGTGCAGTATAATGCCCTGATGGGGGTGCAGGTGGCAGAAGTGACGTCGGCCTTGCCGCTCACCCCGGCTACCCGCGCCGAAATCGAGAAAATGGTGAAGCAGCAAACGGGTTTGACCGATGTTTCGCTTACCGAAAAAGTGGATGCCTCACTGATTGGCGGCTTCGTGCTGCGCGTCGGCGACCAGCAAATTGATGACTCGGTTAAGGGCAACCTGCGCCGCTTGCGCACCTCCCTGACCGACACTACTTTCCAACCTAGCTTAAATTAATTTCTATCATGGCAGAAGTACGCCCGGACGAAGTATCCGCTATCCTGCGGCAGCAGCTGTCCAATTTCAAATCGGCCGCCGAGCTGGAAGAAGTCGGCACGGTGCTGCAGGTTGGCGACGGCGTAGCCCGCATCTACGGACTGTCGCATGCCCAGTCGGGCGAGCTGATTGAGTTCGAAAACGGCCTGCAAGCGCTGGTGCTCAACCTCGAAGAAGACAACGTAGGGGCCGTAATGCTCGGCGACTACGGCGACATCAAAGAGGGCGCCACCGTGCGCCGCACCAACAAAATTGCCGCCATCCAAGTGGGTGAGGGTATTGTGGGCCGCGTGGTAAACACGCTGGGCCAGCCCATCGACGGCCGCGGCCCCATCGTGGGCCAGACCTACGAGATGCCCCTGGAGCGCAAAGCTCCGGGCGTAATCTTCCGCCAGCCAGTGACCGAGCCGCTGCAAACGGGCATCAAGGCCATCGACGCCATGATTCCGATTGGCCGGGGCCAGCGCGAGCTGATTATCGGCGACCGCCAGACCGGCAAGTCGACCGTAGCGCTCGACGCCATCCTGAACCAGCGCGAGTTTTATGACCGCGGCGAGCCCGTATTTTGCATCTACGTGGCCATCGGCCAGAAGGCTTCGACGGTAGCGCAGGTGGTGCAGGCCCTCACCAAGGGCGGTGCCATGGACTACACGGTGGTTGTTTCGGCCTCGGCCTCGGACCCTGCTCCGATGCAGTTCTACGCGCCCTTCACGGGTGCCGCCATCGGCGAATACTTCCGCGATACGGGTCGCCCGGCGCTCGTGGTGTACGATGACTTGTCGAAGCAAGCCGTGGCTTACCGTGAGGTGTCGCTGCTGTTGCGCCGCCCGCCCGGCCGCGAGGCGTACCCCGGCGACGTATTTTACCTGCACAGCCGCCTTTTGGAGCGTGCCGCTAAAATTAACGCCTCGGACGAGATTGCCAAGAACATGAACGACCTGCCCGAAAGCCTGAAGCCGCTGGTAAAAGGTGGCGGTTCGCTTACGGCTTTGCCGCTCATCGAAACGCAGGCGGGTGACGTGTCGGCCTACATCCCGACCAACGTAATCTCGATTACGGATGGCCAGATTTTCCTAGAAACCAACCTCTTCAACTCCGGCGTGCGCCCTGCTATCAACGTGGGTATCTCAGTGAGCCGCGTAGGTGGTAATGCTCAGATTAAGAGCATGAAAAAGGTGGCTGGTACGCTGAAGCTTGACCAGGCCCAGTTCCGCGAATTGGAAGCGTTTGCCAAGTTTGGCTCCGACCTCGATGCCTCGACCAAGCTCACCATTGAGCGCGGCCGCCGCAACCTGGAGATTCTCAAGCAGCCCCAGTTTTCGCCCGTGAAGGTGGAGGACCAGGTAGCCATCATCTACGCCGCTACCAACGGCCTGCTCGACACCGTGCCCGTGAACCGCGTGCGGGAGTTTGAAATAGAGTTCCGCCAGGTACTCAATGCCCGCCACCCCGAGGCCCTCAAGGCCCTGAAGGCTGGTAAGCTGGACGACTCCGTGACAGGTGCCCTGCGTCAGACGGCTAAGGATGTAGCCGCCGGCTACGCCGCGTAATTATTAATGAGGCATGAGGAATGAAGAGTGAAGAATTACCAATCGGATAATTCCTCATTCTTCATTCCTCATTCTTAATTTCCAGAAAAATGGCCTCTCTAAAAGAAGTTCGCTCGCGCATCCAATCGGTTTCGAGCACGCAGCAGATTACCAAAGCCATGAAAATGGTGGCGGCGGCCAAGCTGCGCCGGGCCCAGGACAACATCATTCGGATGCGCCCCTATGCCCAGCGGCTCACTACCATCCTGGCCAACCTGACCCGCACCACTACCGATGAGGTGGTGAGCGAATACGGCCAGGCACGCGACGTGCGCCGGGTGCTCATCATTGCTATTACCTCCGACCGGGGGCTGGCGGGAGCGTTTAACGCCAACGTATTTAAAGGCGTAAATGCCTTGATAGCAGAGCGTTATGCCAATCTGCCCAAAGACAACATTACGATGCTGGCTATTGGCAAGAAGGCAAACGACTACTACGCCCGGCGCGGCACCAGGCTGGTAGGCGACTACACGCACGTGTTTGCCCAGCTTTCGTTCGATACGGTGCGCGTGGCGGCTGAGGAAGCCATGCGCGGCTTTGTAGAGGGCAGCTACGACCAGGTGGTGATGGTGTACAACGAGTTCAAGAACGTAGCCACGCAGGTCATCAACACGCAGCAGTTGCTGCCTTTGCTACCTACCGAGGTGCCGGCTGGCACGCCTAGCGCCAGCGCCCCGAGTGCCAGCGTCGATTACATTTTTGAGCCAAGCAAGGAAGAGATTATCCAGACACTGATTCCGCAGAGCCTGAAGATTCAGCTGTATAAGGCCGTGCTGGAAAGCAATGCCTCGGAGCACGGCGCCCGCATGACAGCCATGGATAAAGCCACCGAAAACGCCGGTGAGCTGCTTAAAGCCCTGAAACTGACGTATAACCGGACGCGCCAGGCGGCCATTACCACCGAGATTCTCGAAATTGTGGGTGGTGCCGAGGCTTTGGCTGCTACCCGCTAAAAAGCTGATTACTTGTAAAAAAGGACGCCGTGACCCGTTGGTTGCGGCGTCCTTTTTTTGTAAGTTATTGGGGCTTGCTTACCCAGCGCCCGGCCGGCTAACTACCTTCGTACGCAGCAATTTATTAGCCCGTGCTGCGTCGCATGGTGGCAGTACTAGCAACGGTTTGGGAAGCGTGCGGCCGGGCCATCTGGCTGCTGGTGCCCCTGAGCCTACTGGCGCTGGGGGCGCCAGCTCAGCCGCACCAGCTTGACCTTCGGGAGCTACGCAGGCAGGACAGTCTGCGCCACTTGCTGCAAGTGGATACCCGGCCCGATACGGCCCGCGTAAACCGGCTGTACGCCCTGGGGTTTGCTTTGCGCACCAACGACGTGGCCCAGGCCATTCAGTTGTTTTGGCCATCTCTAAAGCTGGCGCAGCAGTTGCATTATGGCAAAGGGCTGGCCAACGCGCAGTTTGGCCTGGGGTATGCTTACCGGGCCAGCAATGGGTACGATTCGGCCCTGTACTACACGCAGCGGGCTATCCAGACGGCCACCCGGCTCGGCGATGGGTTTAACAAGACGCGGGGCCTTTATAACCTGGCGCGCATCTACCACGAGCAGGGCAACTACGGGCAGGCGCTGGCTACCAGCCTTATTGGCCTTGCTCAAGCCCAGGCCCGCCAGGATTTCAAGGGCCAGCTTTTTCAGCATACGCAGCTGGGCCTGACCAATACGGCGCTCGGGGAGTATGCCAGTGCCCGCCAGCACCTGGAGCAGGCCCTGCGGCTGGCCAACCGGCTGCACGACCCCATCGGGACCGGCCATGCGTACAGTGGCCTGGGCGACCTCAACCGGGAGCAGGGGCGCTGGAGCCTGGCGGGCCACTACTACGCGCAGGCCGCCGCCAGCTACCGGCCGTTGTATAATGATAAAGGCATGCTGCCCAGCGAGTTAAACCTGGCTGAGATGACGGCCCGCCAGGGGGGGTATGGTCCGGCTCAGGCGGCGGCCGTGGTGCTGCTGGGGCGGGCGCAGCGCACCGGCACCAGTGGGCAGGTGGCGCGGGCGCATTTGTTGCTGGCAACCATTTACTTAGCCACGGAGCGGCCCGACAGTGCGCACCGCCACGCCAGCCTTAGCCTGGAGGCCAACCGCAGCCGCGGCCTCAGGCAGGAGGCCCACGATGCGGCCCAGGTGCTGGCCCAGGCCTGCGCCCAGCTGGGGCAGTGGCCCGCTGCCTACCACTACCAGCGCCTCACCGGCGACTACGCCGATAGCCTCACCAGCGAGGCCACCCGGCGCCGGGCGGCGGCCTTGCAGCTGAGCTACGCCCGCAGCCAGCAGCAGATTCAGATTCGGCTGCTTACCCAGCAGGCCCACCTCCAAACCCAGCAGCAGGAGCTGGAGCGCCTGCGCTACCGCCAAAGCGTGGCAGCGCTTATCGGGCTGGCGGGGCTGGTGCTGGCCGCCAGCGCCGGCCTGCTGTGGCGCTACCGCCGCCGCGAAACCCGCCGCCAGAATGCCCTGCGCACCCGCATCGCCGCCGACCTGCACGACGAAGTGGGCAGTATGCTCACCCAGATTTCGATGCAAAGCACGCTGTTGCGCGAAGGCCGCTACACCCCGGCCCAGCAGCAGGGCTACCTCGACCAGATGGCGGAGGCCAGCCGCCGCGCCGCCCGCCAGATGAGCGATGCTGTGTGGAGCATTGACGCCCGCTACGACTCGGCCGCCAGCCTGCTCGACCGCCTGCGCGACCATGCCTACGAGGTGCTGCCCGCCGCCGGCCTGGAGCTGGACTTCAGCGCCGAGCCGGCCGTGGCCGCCGTGCCGCTGCCGCTGGCGGTGCGCCAGGCCCTGTACTACATCTACAAAGAGGCGCTGCACAACGTGGTGAAGCACGCCCAGGCCCGGCAGGTGCGTGTGGGCGTGCGCCTGCTGGGCCAGCAGCTGGAGCTGCTGGTGCACGACGATGGCCTGGGCCTGCCGCTGGCGGGCCGCGCCGGCGGCCAGGGCCTGCCCAATATGCAAATGCGCGCCCAGGCCGTGGGCGGGAGCGTTACCTGTGCTGCGGCCGCGCCGGGCACCCGCGTGGTGGTGCGCCTGCCGGTGCGCCGCTATACCAGGCACAAATTCACATCTTTATGCTATACCGCCGTAGGCTGGGTGCGCCGACCTTTGCTGGGTGATTACTCTCGGCATCATTGAAGACCAGGCGGCCATCCGCGACGCGCTCTGCCAATACCTGAGCGCGCAGCCTGAGTTTGACTGCGTGCTGAGCGCGGCTTCGCACGAGGAGTTTATGGCCAGGCTGCCCACCCTGTCGGTGCTGCCCACGCTCGTGCTCTCCGACATTGGCTTGCCCGGCCGCTCGGGCATTGAGGGGCTGGCCGTGCTGCGGCAAGTGCTGCCCCAGGTCGAGGTGCTGATGCTGAGCGTGTATACCGATGCCGAGCGCGTGTTTGAGGCGTTGCGCGCGGGGGCCATCGGCTACCTCGAAAAAACCACGCCGCTGCCCCTGCTCAAGGAGCACCTGCTGCAAGTGGCGGCCGGCGGCTCGCCCATGAGCCCGAGCGTAGCCCGGCACATCACGCGGTACTTTGCCCCGCGCCCGGCGGCCCCGGCCGATAGCCTCACCGCCCGCGAGCACGACATCGTGCGCGGCATTGAGGATGGATTGAGCTACAAGCTCATCGCCGACCGCCTGCACCTGAGCATCGACACCGTGCGCTCGCACATCCGGCAGGTGTACCGCAAGCTGCACGTAAACTCCAAGGCCGAGCTAATGGCTAAAGCCCGGCAGCGGCCCCTACTGCCCTGGTAGCCCCGCGCTACCCATCCCTTTTTTCCCGCCCTTCTGAGCTATGCATTAGCCCCCCTACCTTAAATAGCGGGGGCTTTTGGTGGGCGGGCATACCGAGGCATACTGCACCGAGTGGAGCGCAAGCTGCCCGCGGTGCAGGTGCCGTGGGCTCCTCTAGCCAGCAGCCGGCGGCGCGGCGACGGTACTTTTGCGGCCCATGCGTTATTTCATTCACCTTGCCTACGATGGCACGGCTTACAGCGGCTGGCAGGTGCAGCCCGGCGTGCCCACCGTGCAGGAAGCCCTCAACACGGCCCTGAGCCGGGTGCTGCGCCAGCCCATTCGCACGCAGGGCAGCGGGCGCACCGATGCCGGCGTGCACGCCAGCCACCAGGTGGCCCATTTTGAAGCCGAATTTCCGCCCGAAATGACCTTCGACCTGCTGCGCTACCGCCTCAACCGCGCCCTGCCGCCCGACGTGCAGGTGTTTCGCATTCACGAGGTCGATGAGCGGGCCAACGCCCGCTTCTCGGCCGAGGCCCGCACCTACGAGTACGTCGTGAGTCTGCACCCCGACCCCTTCCGGCGCGACCAGGTGCTGTACCTCGACCGCGCCCCCGACGTGGTGGCCATGAACGAGGCCGCCGCTTTCATCGTGGGGCAGTTTGATTTCACGGCCTTTTCCAAGGTGAAGGGGGCCGAAACGCACTACATCTGCTGCCTCTACGCGGCGGGCTGGCACGAGGTGCCGGGCGGGCTGGTATTTCGCATTCGGGCCAACCGCTTTGTGCGGGGCATGGTGCGGCTGGTGGTGGGCACGCTGCTCGATGTGGGCCGGGGCAAGCTCACGCCGCTGGCCTTCCAGCAAATCCTGTTTCGGCAGCAGCGCATTGCCGCCAGCACCGCGGCGCCCGCTAAAGGCCTGTATCTGAGTAAGGTAGAGTATCCGAAGGAAATAGTGCCGGAAATTGCGTTGCCAGATTGAGCCTGATTAAGGTACAAAAAAGCTTGTTTAGTTCACGCGTGTTAATTGGGTAGCACAAAACAGTTCATTAAGTGCGATGGCTGAGTGTGGGTGTGCGACGGATTTTCAGTGGCGTAGTAAGAAAGCAACAGGGGCCGCGGCGCGGTCAATTAGACTTTCCCCGCCCGACCTTTGTTACCAGCTACTGCTTATGGACCCAACTTCTGCTACCAAAACCGGCCAGGTCTTCGACTGGCTGGTGCTGCGCCGCCTGCTCGCCTACGTTACGCCCTACCGGGGCACGTTTATTGGCCTCATCGTGCTCACGGTGGCCACGGCCGTGCTGGGCACGGTGCGCCCCGCGCTCATTCAGCGCATGGTGGACGTGGACATTACCAACAACGACTGGGCCGGCCTCAACCGCTCCACGCTGTGGCTGCTGGGTTTGCTGCTGGTGCACACGCTGGTGAGCTACCTCCAAACCTACTACGGCGGCTGGCTGGGCCAGTACATTGTGCGCGATATCCGCACCGACCTCTTCCGGCACCTGCTCAGCCTCAAGCTTAGCTTCTTCGACCGCACGCCCATCGGCGTGCTGGTCACGCGCAACATCTCGGACGTGGAAACGCTGGCCGACGTGTTCAGCGAGGGCCTCGCCGCCATGGTCGGCGATTTGCTGCAAATCGTGTTCCTCATGATTTTCATGTTCTGGACCAACTGGCAGCTGGCGCTCATTAGCCTGTCGGTTATTCCGCCGCTGCTGTTCAGCACCTACGTGTTCAAGGAGAAGGTGAAAGGCAGCTTTCAGGAAGTGCGCAACGCCGTGGCTAAGCTCAACTCCTTCGTGCAGGAGCACCTCACGGGCATGAACGTGGTGCAGATTTTCAACAACGAGGACCGCGAATACCGCAAGTTCAAGGCCATCAACCAGGAGCATACCAAGGCCAATATCAAGTCGGTGCTCTACTACAGCATATACTTTCCGGTGGCCGAGGTACTGGGCGCCATCGGCGTGGGTTTGCTGGTGTGGTACGCCGCCCAGGGCCAGATTGAGGGCAGCATCACGAAGGGCGCACTCATTGCGTTCATTATGTATAATGCGCTGTTTTTCAGGCCGATACGCCAGATAGCCGACCGTTTCAACACCCTGCAGCTAGGCCTGGTGAGCACCGAGCGCCTACTTAAGCTGCTCGATAGCAAGGACTTAATATCCACCTCCGGCACCCTGGCCGTGCCGCAGCTGCAAGGCGAGGTCGAGTTCGACCACGTGTGGTTTGCCTACAACCGGCAGGACGATGCCGCCGACCGCCAGGCCAGCGAAGCTAACCAGCAGGAAGACGGCCCGGCCAGCGCGCCCGAGTGGGTGCTTCGCGACATCAGCTTCCACGTGCAGCCCGGCCAAACGGTAGCTTTCGTGGGGGCCACCGGCGCGGGTAAAACGAGTATTATCAACCTGTTGAGTCGTTTCTACGACATTCAGCAGGGCAGCATCAAGGTTGATGGCACCGACCTGCGCGAGTACGACCTGAGCCAGCTGCGCCGCCAGATTGGCGTGGTGCTGCAAGACGTGTTCCTGTTTGCCGGCTCCATCCGGGCCAACATCACGCTCGGCAACCCCGACATCAGCGACGCCAAAATCTGGGAAGCGGCCGCCCTCGTGGGGGCCCAGCGCTTTATCGAGCGCCTGCCCGGCGGCCTCGACTACCCCGTGATGGAGCGCGGCGCCACGCTCTCCGTGGGTCAGCGCCAGCTCATTAGCTTCGTGCGCGCCCTGGTGTACGAGCCCCGCGTGATTGTGCTCGACGAGGCCACCTCCTCCGTCGATTCCGAAACCGAAGAGATGATACAGGGTGCCATCGACAAGCTCATGGAAGGCCGCACGGCGCTCGTCATTGCCCACCGCCTCAGCACCATCCAGAAAGCCGACCGCATCATCGTGCTCGACCGCGGCGAAATCAAGGAAACCGGCACCCACGATGAGCTGCTGCGCCTCGGCGGCTACTACGCCCAGCTCTACCTCATGCAGTATAAAGGCAGTGAGCAGTTAACAATGAGCAGTGAGCAATTGCCACTTGGTAATGAGTAGCAACGCTTTGATAGTCAAACACTAATTGCTCATTGTTAACTGCTCATTGAAAACATGCGTTTCTTCTTGCCCCTCGTGCTCCTGCTCACCGTCCTTGGCTTGGGCACCTATGCCTACCTGGGCGGCTTGCGCAGCCCCACGGTAGCCCTCGAAACCACCGCCGCGCCGGTGCTGCTGGCCGGCCAGCCTTTCCACGGCAAGGTCGATGACAGCCGCTTCGGTGAGCTGTTTCGCGCCGCCAAGGCCCGGCAGGATGCCAACCCCGCCCAGCCGCTGGCCAACCTCTACTACAATGACCCCGAAACCGCCCACGATTCGGTGCGGGCCTTCGTGGGCCTGCTCGTGCCCGACACAGCCGCCCGGCTGCCCGCCGGCTGGCGCTACCGCGTGGTGCCGGCCGGCCGCCGCGTGCTGGCCGCCCGCGTGCAGGGCGTGAGCTTCCTGCTGTCGCCGGGCAAGCTCTACGCCGCCGCCGAGCAGGGCATCAAAGCCCAGAAGCTTACCAAACAGCCGTTCTACTTAGAGCAGTTTGGGCCCAATGAAACGGATGAGCTGCGGGTAGGGGTGAAGTGAGCAGCCAAGCCCTGTACGGGTAGTATGAAAAGTAAAAAGGCCAGCGCTTCTTACAAAAGAAGGGCTAGCCTTTTTACCACATCAGTCGGGGTGGCAGGATGCGAACCTACGGCCTCGTCGTCCCGAACGACGCGCGCTACCGGGCTGCGCTACACCCCGAATACGGGCGGGCTGGGGCATCGTTAACTCGCCGTAAGCGCGAGGCTAGGGAAAGAGAAGCCGACAGCCAAGCAGTAAATTTGCAATTGCCCTGTTGAAAGAGCCAAGCACGGTGCAGGCAGCAGTTATCTTTGTGCTCTTCGCCTTGGTCCAGCTGCCCGGCAACGGAGCCGGGAGTGGCAGCCGGCAGAGCAGTCTCCTTATGGCCCGCGTGAAGGCAAACTCGCTGCTTAATGACCTGCGAGGTAAGGTGGGGCCCTTCGTGGTGCGGGAGGTAGGCAAGCAGACCATCGTCTCGCTGGGCGAAACCAAAAAGCGACGCAAATCGGCTTCGCCCCAGCTGGCGCAGAACCGGCAGCGGATGCGGGAGGCGAACGTATATGCCAAGCAGGCGATGCGCGACCCAGCCCTGAAAGCGCACCGGCGCAGCCTACAGCGAAACCCTGTTTGAGGCTTCACCCCTGAACCGGGTGTTGGCCCAGGGCGCGCCCGGTGAGGCCTGGCAGCTGACCAACAGCCAGGTGGTGGCGACTAGCCACGTGGTGCAGCGCCTGGAGCGCCCCAACGCCGCCCCGGACTCGGTGCCGCGCTTTCAGCCCGGCTACGACCCGCGGAGCCTCGACCCCGGCTACCAGGGCTACTACCCGGACGGGGAGCTGTGGGGCGTGCAAACCACCGACGAGCAAGGTAATCAAGCCCTGGAATGGAAAGACAAGCTGGGCCAGGTAGTTTGCAAGCAAGTGGAAAGTGCCCACGCCGGGAGTGGCAGCAGCCGGCAAAGCCGCTGGCTGCGCACGGCCTATGCCTACGACGACTTCCAGCGCCTGCGCTTCGTGCTCCAGCCCGAAGCCACCAAGCGGGTGCTGGCCCTGGGCGACGCGCCGGCCACCTTACCACCCGCCGCCGCGCCCTACCTGTTTCACTACCGCTACGACGGGCGGGGTCGCCAGATTGCCAAGCAGGTGCCGGGCCAGCAGGGCGAAACGCTGGTGGTCTACGACCAGCTCGACCGCCCCGTGCTCAGCCAGGACGCGCAGCAGCGCACCCGCCGCGAGTGGAGCTGGAGCAAGTACGACGCCCTGGGCCGGGCCGTGCTCAGTGGCCTGGTCACCCGCGCCGACACGGCCGGGCAGCTCACGCTGCAAGCCCTGGCCACGGCCGATACGGCCACGGTGCACCAGTACGAGCAGCGCACGGCCGACGCGGGCACCTACCCCCAGTTCTACACCACCGACCAGGCCTTCCCCAAGCTTGGTCAGCAGGGCTTCGGCCCCGGCCAGGTGCTGCGCGTGACCCGCTACGACGACTACAACTTCGACAACGACGCCGCCAGCACGGCCGACGTGGCCTACGACGCCAACTACGACTGGCCCTTTGCCCAAACCAACGGCACGCCCCCCGTGGCCGACGCGCTGCGCACCACCGGGCTGGTGACCCAGACCCAGACCCGCGTACTGGGCGTGGCCGAGGACGATGGCAACTACGCCCCCTGGCTGACGACCACCACTTTCTACGACGAGCGGGCCCGCCCCGTGCAGGTGCAGAGTGTTAACGCCCGCAACCGGCAGGACCTGCTCACCACCCAGCTCGACTTCACGGGCAAGGTGGTGCAGAGCGTGGCTGTGCACCGCGGCCCCGACTTCGTGCCCCTGGTGGTGCAGGAAGTCTTCACCTACGACCACACCGGCCGGTTGCTCACCAGCAGCCAACTGCTGCCCGGCGAAGCCCACCCCACCCGCCTGAGCCGGCGCAGCTACAATGAGCTGGGCCAGCTGCTGACCGATTCCATCGGCACGGGTCGGCTGGCTCAAAGCGTCGATTACGCCTACAACATCCGCGGCTGGCTCACGAGCCTCAACGACCCCTACCAGCCCAACGGCGAGGACTTGTTTAACCTAAGCCTGCACTACGAGCGGGGCTTCACCCACGGCTACGAGCAGTACAACGGCAACCTGACGGGCCAGACCTGGCGGGGGAGAGACGGGGTGCAGCGGGCCTACGGCTACGTTTACGACCCCCTGAACCGCCTGCTGCAAGGCGACTTCGTGGCCCGCCAGACCACCACGCCCGCCACGCCCACGGCGGGCCTGTGGAAAGCGGAGGAAGACAACTACCGCCTGAGCTTCGTGAGCTACGACGACAACGGTAATATTCTCACGTTGCGCCGCCACGGCCTGCTGCAGGCGGCTACCTCCCACCAAGCCAAGCAGTACGGGGCGGTCGACAACCTGAGCTACGCCTACGCCGGCAACCGCCTGCTGGCGGTCGATGATGCGGTCAGCACCAACCAGCTGCCCCGCCCCACGGGCTACCACGGCGCGCCTACCAGCCTAGCCGGCGACTTCCAGGAGCAGGGTGTCAAGCTCGGGGAGGAGTACTTGTATGACGCCAATGGCAACCTGACCCAGGACAAGAACAAGGGCATCACGGGCATCGCCTATAACCACCTGAATTTGCCCAGGCAAATACACTTCGGTCAGGTCGGCGACAGCCTCGTCTTCCGCTACTCGGCCGCCGGGCAGAAGGTGGCCAAGCTGGTCTACCAGACCGGCAAACCGCTGCAACGCACCGACTACCTGGGTCCCTACCAGTACGAGCAGGACAGCCTCCAATTCTTCCCCCACGCCGAGGGCCGCGTGCTGCGCTTCGTGCACTATGATGCCGCTAACCAGCCCACGGTCAGCTACCAGCGCGAGTACACGCTCAAGGACCACTTGGGCAACCTGCGCCTGGCTTACCGCCTGGGCCAGGTACGCACCCTGACTGCCACGCTCGAACAGGATAAAACGACCCATGACCGGGAAAGCCAGCAATTCGACTCGCTCAGCGTGAGCGCGCCCGTAGCCGTGCAGACCCCGTATTCCCATGGGGCCGGCAGCTGGGCCGCCCGCCTTAACGCGGGGGGCAGCACTCCGCAGCCGCTGGGCCCGCTCACCCAGCTCGGGGTGCAAAAGGGCGACACCGTCACGGTCACGGCCTTTGGCTACTACGCCCAGCCCGTGCAGCACGGCTTCTTCTTTACCCTGGGCTCCTTCCTGGCCGGCCTCTTCCACCCCGCCCAGGCGCCGGCCCCCGGTTTGGAGGCCAGCAAGCGCAAGAACCTACCTCTGCTGCAAGTGGGCGTGGCCGCCGGCCTGGCCTCCGTGCCGCAGCTATCGGGCGGCGTGCCTCAGGGCTACTTGCGCCTGCTGGTCTTCAACCGCGACTCAGCCCTGGTCAGCCAGCAAACCCAGCAACTCACCCAGGCCGCGCGGGGCAGCTACGAGCCTTTGCGCCTGCAACTCGTGCTACCTCAGGATGGCTACGTCACGACCTACGTAGGCTCACAGAGTGACGTAGATGTGTACTTTGATGACGTGCAAATTGAGCACCGTCAAGGCCTGCAAGTGCAGGAAAACCAGTATGACCCATGGGGACTAAGCTTGGCAGGTGTAGATTACAGTTCACCAGGCAGTCTTCGGTTGAATAACTATCAATTTGGTGACAAAGAAAAAGTAAGTGACTTAAGTGTATCATTTCAAGATTTTGGATGGCGCTTATACGACAATCAGCTTGGAAAATGGAATTGTGTTGACCAACTAGCTCAGCTTTATGAGAATTATAGCCCGTATTCCTTTGTAAGAAATAGTCCTTTACTATACAAAGAGATAGATGGAAGGTATTTTGACTGGTCGGGCTTAAACAAGAGTGACCGTAAAGAATTGCAAGGAGTTCTCTCTAATTTAAGGAAAAATGACAAAGTATTTAATACTTTGTATAAGAAACTTGCTGCTTCTGAGGCAAAATTTACGCTTGGTATTGATAAGAATCTGAAAACTCCAGGACAATTCTCGCCTGATGCGAGCTCAGAGCATGGCGGTTCAATTAAGTTTGCTAGTCTCAATGATGCGAAGCAGTTAGATGCTACTGCTGAAGAATTTTTTCATGGCTTTCAGAATTTGTACTATGGCAAAGCAAAAATGGATAAGCTTGGGTCTAACATGGAGGCAGAGCCCAGATTTTTGAAGGCATTTGCATCTTTTAATGTTGAAGGTAATGGAGGGGCTACAATGCCAGGTTCAGAACAGCTTGTTCAATTTGCACTGCTCTTACCACTAAATGTTCAGAACTTAACTCCCGCACAAAAACAGCAATATCTGAAGGCGGTAGATAACTTTCGTGAATACTTCGCTAAACAAAACCGAGTATTAGGGGTGCACAATCGCTACGATAGCCCTAGAACTGATACAGGTCCAGATGCAGCCCTAGAAATTATACGTTCAACTAATAAGCCCAAATAAGATGAAAAATTTATTTCTACTTATCCCTTTCCTGTCTTCATTAAGTATTAATCAAATTCCTGCTCAAGGGGGTTACCCTGACCCTGACGAAATAAGAGTATTAGATTCTAAATCGATATCTAAATGCGTGAATTATTTATTCACTAAGAATGAACTTTGTCATTCAAAAGACAAGTATATTAAATACGAATGTTGGCTAAATTCTAAAGGAAATATTATTCGTATAAGTAGAGCAGATTCAAATAATGTAAACATTTCGCTCTCAAAGGAAAAGGAATTGTCAAAAATGCTTAAACAAAAGGTTGTGTTCCATATGCCTAAATATCTTATGAGCAAGAAAATGGAACCATTTAGAAAAAGTTTCATTTTTATTCCAACTAAAAGCAATTGTAAATAACGACTAATATTTTTCTGCTCTCTGAATCATAACGTTATTACAAGAGTACGGAAGAATATAGGTAGTAAACAAATGACAAAGTTCAATAGCTGCTTTCACCTACGCCTACCAGGGCAACCGCCTGCTGGCCGTCGATGACCTGATTACGGGCAACCAGCTGCCGCGCCCCACGGGCTACCACGGGGCACCTACCAGCCTGGCCGGCGACTTCCAGGAGCAGGGCGTCAAGCTCGGGGAGGAGTACTTGTATGACGCCAATGGCAACCTGACCCAAGACAAGAACAAGGGCATCACGGGCATCGCCTACAACCACCTGAACCTGCCCCGGCAAATCCATTTCGGCCAGGTCGGGGATAGCATCGTTTTCCGCTACACCGCTGCCGGCCAGAAGGTGGCCAAGCTGGTCTACCAGACCGGCAAGCCCCTAGTGCGCACCGACTATTTGGGTGCCTACCAGTACGAGCAGGACAGCCTCAAATTCTTCCCCCATGCCGAGGGCCGCGTGCTGCGCTTCGTCTCGGGCGTGAGTGGGGCCGTGTCCTACCAGCGCGAGTTTACGGTCAAGGACCACCTGGGCAATCTGCGCCTGGCCTATCGCCTGGGCCAGGTACGCACCCTGACCGCCGGCCTCGAACCGGGCGACGCGAAGCGCGAGACCCAGCAGTTCGACTCGCTCAGCGTGAGCCCGCCCGTGGCGCAGGCCACCGGCTTGGCCCGCTCCGGCGGCTGGGCGGCGCGGCTCAACGCGGGGGGCAGCACCCCGCAGCCCCTGGGCCCGCTCACCCAGCTCGGGGTTCAGAAAGGCGACACCGTCACGGTCACGGCCTTTGGCTACTATGCCCAGCCCGTGCAGCACGGCTTCTTCTTCACCCTGGGCTCCTTCCTGGCCGGCCTCTTCCACCCCGCCCAGGCCCCGGCCCCCGGTTTGGAGGCCAGCAAGCGTAAGAACCTGCCCCTGCTGCAAGTAGGCGTGGCTGCCGGGCTCTCGTCGATTCCCCAACTGAGCGGGGGCGTGCCCAAAGGCTATTTGCGGGTGCTGGTCTTCGATAAGGACTCGGCCCTGGTGCAGGCCCAGACTACCCAGGTGCAGGTACAAGCAAATCAGAATGCGCAGCCGGGTTATCAAGCCTTGCGAATCAACGTACTGCTGGCCCAGGATGGCTACGTGACGGCCTACGTGGGCAACGAGAGCGACGTGGACGTGCTCTTTGATGATGTGAGCGTCGAGCACCGGCCGGGCCTGCAAGTGCAAGAAACCGAGTACGACCCCACCGGCCTGGAGCTGGCCGGGCTGGCCCCGCCCTCGCCCGGCATCCGGGGCCTGAACAACTACCGCTTCAATGGCAAGGAATTCCAAGCTGATTTGGGCCTGAGCTGGAATCATCAGGATTGGCGCTTCTTCGACCCCCAGATTCTGCGCTGGCACAGCGGGGACCCCGAGGTGGAGAACGGGCAGGAGTCGTGGACCCCATACTCCTTCAGCTATGATAATGCTGTGCGCTATGCCGATGCTAATGGTCAACTTCCTGGATTAGGCGAGATTTATGACCTAGTTAAAAATAAAGTAAAGGATATCAAAGAAAGTGTAGCAGGTGCTATAGCAAGTCACTATATTAATAAAGGACATCCTGAAGAACAAGAGTTTGCTAAAAAACACATAATTGCAGGAGCTCAAGCTTACTTAGTTGGTAATGAAGCGCGTGCAAAATCTGAAGCAGCTAAATTGCCAGAGCCTACAGGTGATGGCTCAACTACTAACGCTCTACGGCATAGTATTTTATCAGCAATGGCTGGTGGAGTAATAGGTACGGCAATGGCTAAACAAGCCACAGATGCACATGAAGGTTCTAGTGCTGGCGTATTACAGATATATGCCAAAAATATGCAAGAATTGATGAGTACAGGACAAACAATAATGTCTAATGATGGAGACATGGCTGATTCCTTTGTGGATCAACTTAATAACCTAAGTGGTCGCAAAATAGCTAACGATTATCCTAATAGCAGCGCAAGTCAATTGCAAAATTTAAGTTTAGTTGCGTTAAGGGGGACTAATAGTAAGCTTCCTAGATTATACATGTTCACCCCTGTTCCAGGTACTGCAAATGTTAGAATAACCCCTACTTCTTTAACAGATACAGTTTTTAATAAAGCTAGCCAAAGTATGAATGCTCCAAACCCTCTTCCCTTAGCACCATTACTATCCCCATCACTATAAATTTAATATTTAGATGAAAAAGTTTTTTGTAGTACTATTAATAGTGTCAAGTTGCTCATACTCAAGCTCTATGCGCAGCAATGATGCGCTGCTAGCAAAGATTCGTACTACAATGGCACCATTAAAAAATATGAATCATGGCTACCGTATACTAAATCTAGACAGTTTAGCTAGTTTTGCCTGGGATAGCGTTTATTATTTCAATGGTGAGGAAAGCGAACGGCATATAAGCTATACCATCGGTTTTCCATGGAAAGGAAAAGAGGTGCCTAATTTATATAAACGCCTTCTATTTGTAAACAAACACCGTGTTGTAACATATGTAGATTTTAATCAAGAATCAGAACTAAGTGAAGTAGTTGAATGGCCAATTCATATCCAGATGTTTGCTTGCACTCAATCAAGTAGACCTGTATGCTCAAGACATGAAGCAAAATTCATCGTTTTCCGTCATTGCAGTAATACTAGTGTAACCTACCCATTAATACCTATAAATTGCGCTAAAAATTACAAAGCCTTAATTGGTGAGAGATGTTCTGAATCATCATTACAGGTATTAGCTGACTCAATAAATCATAAAAATTAGTCGCTACGTCGTCGGGGCCTGCTGCAGGCGGCCACCTCGCACCAGGCCAAGCAGTACGGGGCGGTGGATGCCCTCAGCTACGCCTACCAGGGCAACCGCCTGCTGTCGGTCGATGATGCGGTGAGCAGCAACCAGCTGCCCCGCCCCACGGGCTACCACGGCGCGCCCACGAGCCTGGCCGGTGACTTCCAGGAGCAAGGAGTGAAGCTAGGGGAGGAGTACCGCTACGATGCCAACGGCAACCTGACCCAGGACCAGAACAAGGGCATCACGGACATCGCCTACAACCACCTGAACCTGCCCCGCCAGATTCACTTCGGCCAGGTCGGTGACAGCATCGTCTTTCGCTACTCGGCCGCCGGGCAGAAAGTAGCCAAGCTGGTCTACCAGACCGGCAAGCCCCTAGTGCGCACCGACTACCTGGGCGCCTACCAGTACGAGCAGGACAGCCTTAAATTCTTCCCCCACGCCGAAGGCCGCGTGCTGCGCTTTGTCTCCTACGATGCGGCTAACCAACCCACGGTTAGCTACCAGCGCGAGTACACCCTTAAGGACCATCTGGGCAACCTGCGCCTGGCTTACCGCCTGGGCCAGGTGCGCACCCTGACCGCCACGCTCGAACAAGATGAGACTACGAAAAAGCGCGAAACTCAGCAGTTTGACTCGCTCAGCGTGAGCCCGCCCGTGGCTGTGGCGACGGGGCTGGCCCGCTCGGGCGCCTACGCCGCCCGCCTCAACGCGGGGGGCAGCGCCCCGCAGCCGCTGGGCCCGCTGACCCAGCTGGGTGTGCAAAAGGGCGACACGGTGACGGTGCAGGCCTTTGGCTTGTATCAGCAGCCGGTGCAACACAGCTTCTGGTTCTCGCTGGGCTCGTTTCTGGCTGCCATCCTGCACCCCGGCCAGGCCCCGCCGGCGGGCACCGACGGGCGCCAGCGCTCCGACCTGCCCCTGTTGCAAGTGGGCGTGGCGGCTGGGCTAGCCTCCATACCGCAGCTCAGTGGCGGGGTGCCCCAGGGCTATTTGCGCCTGCTGGTCTTCAACCGTGATTCGGCTCTGGTCAGCCAGCAAACCCAGCAGCTCACGCAGGCCGCGCTAGGCAATTATGAGCCCTTGCGTCTGCAACTGGTACTGCCCCAGGATGGGTATGTGACCGCTTACGTGGGCTCGCAAAGCGACGTGGACGTGTTCTTTGATGATGTGCAGGTCGAGCACCGGCCGGGCCTGCAAGTGCAGGAAACGCAGTACGACCCCACGGGCCTGGAGCTGGCCGGGCTGGCCCCGCCCTCACCCGGCATCCGGGGCCTGAACAACTACCGCTTCAACGGCAAGGAGTTTCAGGCTGATTTAGGCCTAGCGTGGAACCACCAGGACTGGCGCTTTCTCGACCCCCAGATTCTGCGCTGGCATTCCGTGGACCCGGAGTTAGAGAATGGGCAGGAGAGCTGGACCCCGTATTCCTTCAGCTACGACAATGCCGTGCGCTATGCCGATGCCAACGGCCGTGAGCCGGGTGACCCTCCTGCTACCATTCGGCCATATCAACCTAACAGGTTTGAGACATTATCAAATAATATTGATATTATCAATAGCTCTGTAATAGGCGAGCAATTAGGTGGCCAGGGGTTGCGTAATGTTTACGATGCTGTAAATACACTATACTCAGCGGCTAGTAACATTATTCACCCAGGTGCAGCCCGCACACTGGAAGGGCATGGACTAAACCGCCAGGAACATGCTGAAGTAAGTTTCAGAGCATTCGCAATGATTGCAAGTATAGTTTTTGAAGGTGCTGCACCAAAAGGTGTACACACTCCTTGCGGCTGCTTCACCGCCGGTACGGGCGTGAGCACGCGCCTGGGCCGCAAACCCATCGAGCAAGTGCAGGTAGGCGACTCGGTGTGGGCCTACAACGAGCGCACCCGCCAGACGGCCCTACGGCCGGTGACGCAGCTGTTCCGCTACGAGCGCGACACGGTGTACGTGCTGCACACGGCCACGGGCGAGGCCCTGCGCACCACCTCCGACCACCCGTTCTACGTGCGCGGGCAGTGGGTCAAGGTCAAGCATTTGCGCGTGGGCGACTCGCTCGTGAGCCAAAGCGGCCAGCGCCACGTGCTGCGCCGCATCGACCGCCAGCCCGAGCACGTGACGGTGTACAACTTCACTGTCGATGAGCTGCACACCTACTTCGTCGGTCAGAATGCTATATTGGTCCATAATGTCTCGTGTCCGCCAGTTGGCCAGAAACTCTTACCGCAAAAAGCAGGACCAACAGCTGAAATAACACCAGGCGAAGTTTCCGGTAGAACGCCCGCTCAAATTGACGCGCGGGCTAAACAGTTAGGTTTACAGTCGAAAGGACCTGACCCAATGAATGGGAAAGGTGCATACGTTGACCCTCAGACCGGTACACAACGTATGCTTAGTCATCCAAACGCTAGTCCACCACATGGTCATGTCAACAATCCAGCAGGAGCAAGGCTTGACGGGGCAAGTAAAGTTGTGCCAAATGAATCTCCAGGTGCCCATCTACCTATAAAAACGAACTAATGGAATCATTAAAGGATGTCCACGATGCAACTCTTGACAAACTTGAAGTACAATGGCAAGAAGGGCTTATTACAATAAGTCTTATCCTGTATCAGGATTCAAAACGGATATTGATTAGAAACTTTAATTCGTTAAGCGCATCCAGGAATTTCGAATGGGGGAAAAGTTTTCAAGTAAACACTTTAGAAATTTCAGGCGATGAGGTAATCATTGAAATGCAAAGTGGTGATTACATAAACGTAAGAGGAGAGGTAGAAATGCAGTAAATGCGGTCGGCTAGGCACATGGTGCTCAGTAAGCAGCTTTCATTATTTAGTTCCTATGAGCCCTTCCTTTTCAGCCGCTGCCGGGCCCCAGGCGTTAGGCTACCTCTACCAAGCCCAGTACGCGCTCTATGCCCTGCTCACGGCCGATGGCGAGGAATCTGCCCTCATCCTGGAAGGGCTGGACGACGTGGAGCTGCAAAGCGCGACGGTGACCGAGCTCCAGCAGCTCAACTCCAGCAGCTCAAGCACCACTTAATTACCAAAAAGCAGACGGTCTTATCAAATCGTAGTACCGACCCTTCAAATCCACCAAGCCGACCTCTTCAACCTGAGCCTGCACTACGAGTGCGGCTTTACCAAAGGCTACGAGCAGTACAACAGCAACCTGACGGGGCCGCGACGGGGTGCAGCGGGCCTACGGCTACGTCTATGACCCCCTGAACCGCCTGCTGCAAGGCGACTTCGTGGCCCGTAGTGCGACGAGCCCGGTTACGCCCACGGCGGGCTTGTGGAAAGCGGAGGAGGACAATTACCGCCTTTCGTTCGTCTCGTATGATGACAACGGCAACATCCTGACCCTGCGCCGCCGGGGCCTGCTGCAAGCCGGCACCAGCCACCAAGCCAAGCAGTACGGGGCGGTGGACGCGCTCACCTACGCCTACCAGGGCAACCGCCTGCTCGCCGTCGATGATGCGGTAAGCACCAATCAGCTGCCCCGGCCTAAGAATTATAACGGCGCGCCGACCTCGTTGGCCGGCGACTTCCAAGAGCAAGGCGTCAAGCTGGGCGAAGAATACTTGTACGATGCTAACGGCAACCTGACCCAGGATAAGAACAAAGGTATTACGGGTATTCTGTATAACCACCTGAATTTGCCCCGCCAGATTCACTTCGGGCAGGTAGGCGACAGCGTGGTATTCCGCTACGCGGCCAGCGGGCAGAAAGTGGCCAAGCTGGTCTACCAGACCGGCAAGCCCACCCAGCGCACCGACTACGTAGGGCCCTATCAGTACGAGCAGGACAGCCTGCGCTTCTTCCCCCACGCCGAGGGCCGGGTACTGCGCTTCGTTTCGGGCGTGAGCGGGGCGGTGAGCTACCAGCGCGAGTTTACGATAAAGGACCACCTGGGCAACCTGCGTCTGGCCTATCGCGCCGGGCAGGTGCGCACCCTGACCGCGACGCTGGAACAGGACGCGGCTACCCACCAGCGCGAAAGCCAGCAGTTCGACTCGCTCAGCGTCTCGCCCCCGGTGGCCGTGGCTACGGGGCTCGCCCGCTCAGGCGGGTGGGCCGCCAAGCTCAACGCAGGCGGCAGTACCCCCCAGCCGCTCGGGCCGCTCACGCAGCTCGGGGTGCAGAAAGGCGACACGGTGACGGTGAGCGCCTACGGCTATTACCCGCAGGCCCAGCAGCACGGCTTGCTCTTCTCGCTGGCCTCCTTCATTACTAATCTTCTGCACCCGGCTAGCCCCCCGCCCGCCGGCCTGGATGGGCGCCGGCGCCAGGACCTGCCGCTGCTGCAAGTAGGGGTAGGGGCGGGCCTGGCTGGCATCCCGCAGCTCTCGGGGGGCGTGCCCCAGGGCTACCTGCGCCTGCTCGGTCTTCAATAAGGACTCGGCCCTAGTGGACCAGCAAGTGCAGCAGCTTACGCAGGCCGCCAACGGGGGCTACGAGCCCTTGCGTCTGCAACTGGTACTGCCCCAGGATGGGTATGTGACCGCTTACGTGGGCTCGCAAAGCGACGTGGACGTGTTCTTTGATGACGTACAAGTCGAGCACCGGCCCGGCCTGCAAGTGCAGGAAACGCAGTACGACCCTTGGGGCCTGAGCCTGGCGGGGCTGGATTATGCTGCGCCTGGTATTCAGGGCCTGAACAAGTATCAGTACAACGGACAGGAGTTTCAAACTGACTTGGGGTTAAACCTCTCCGATTATGGAGCCCGACTCTATGATGCCCAACTAGGGCGCTGGCACAGCGTGGACCCGCTAGCGGGCTTAATGCGGCGGCACTCGCCCTATAACTATGGCTTTGATAACCCTATTCGGTTCGTGGACCACGACGGCATGGGGCCGGGTGAGGGCGACAACAAGCCTCCGGAGCAGGGGCTTTGGGCGCGGTTTACCAATTGGGCCGGTAGCCTGTTCTCCTCCCAGCAAGGTCTAGGCCGCGATAAGGAAGCTGCCACGCCTTCGGCTAAAGCGACCCCGGCGGATAGCCAGGCAGGCACTCAGGGGTTATCTACTGTCCAGATGTTCATCATCGGAGCAATGATGTCGGAGACAATGGGCTCGATTGACCGAGGCTCAATGGGCCTGATGGAAGTGTCTCCAGGCATGGAATCGCTAATGGGGGAAGCGGTCTTGATGGATGCGCCTGTATTATGAAGTACGGCAGAAGAGGAAGCTACTACCACTGAAGCAGCAGCTGTAACAACTGCTACTGAGAACCCTCAAACGCCAGAGTCTTTATTTCACTATACTAACGAAGCAGGGCAGCAGGGTATTCTAAATACGCAGACTCTTAATCCATCATTGAGTGCTAATAATCCTAAAGACGTTAGGTATGGAGAGGGACAATATCTGAGTGACATCAAACCAGGTGATAGAACACCGAGTCAGTTATCGTATGATTTTTTAAGGGTCCCATACCAAGGCAAAAAGTTTTCTCATTATATTGAGTTAGATGTACGCGGTCTTAATCCGGTACAAGGCCGTCCAGGAGTTTATGTGGTCCCCGGTAATCAGCCATTAAACATAAACGGAAGAGTATTGTCATCAGGAGTAACACCAAAAGCAAAGTGAGCTATGGAGTATATTAAAGTGAAATGGCTTCACGCCTCGCCATCTTATCCTACAGAAATTTATTCGGAAGTGGATAACAACAGGTTTGAAGTTAGAAAAATAGAAGTGTACTTAGATGGTACAATTAATTATTTCGACTCAGTAAATAATAACCAAGGATTGGGGACGGTACCTATTCCATCAGTTGAAGAAATTATGAAGCAGGAAGATTTTTTAGCTTTAAAAATAGATAAATCTTTCTTTGATTTGGTATGGAGCAAAGGAGGGAAGTAGACTACCTTAGCTAATAATCGGGCGTGCCTCTGAGGTGAGAGTACCTGTATGATGCCAACGGCAACCTCACGGCCGATAAGAATAAAGGCATCACGGGCATCCTGTACAACCACCTGAATTTGCCGAGGCAAATATACTTGTACGCGCTAGCGGCCTAAGTCGGCCGCCACGGCACAGTAAACGGAAGCTGCTTAACGCTGGCTTTTACCAGTTGCGCGCCGGCGGGGCATAGCCCAAACTAGCGCGAGTTTAACGCAGCATAACTCGTGACCAGTCTTGGGGGCGAAGGTTGTACCTCCACTGCCGCCCTGGCAGCAAGTTGCGCCGGTAGGGTAGGAAGCTTTGCGTTATGTTCTATAGTCAGCCAGTTGCTGAATAGTATCTTCGCACCGATGAAACTACGTGACCGCTATCGTCAACTGCAAGACCCTACCGTGGTCAAAGCCATAGTGCTGCGGTCAGTCTATGCCTCGATGGCCCTGGAAAATCAAACGGTGCCGATGGAACGCCTCGAAGCGCTGTATGCGCAAACTGCCCCCCGGCCAGAAGGCCCTAGCCCAGTGGCCGTAGCTGGGCACTGATGAGCTGCTGCAAGCCGCGCAGGTCGTAGTCGTCTGCTTGCCGAATAGCTCGCAGGTAGTGGGTGCGGTCCTCGCCTGGCGTGCGCTGGTAAAGCACTATCTCGTGGTAGCCATAGCTATAGGCGAGCAGGTTGGTGAAGAGCCGCGCCGTGCGGCCATTGCCATTGACAAAGGGGTGAATCGCCACGAGTCGATGGTGGGCATACGCGAGCAGCCCGGCCACCTGGTCCGCCCGTGGGGTAGGGGGCAATAAGCCTTGGCGGTGGCGCAGCTCATCCACAAACTCATAGAGCAGCTGTGGCACCCGCGCGGGGGGCGGCGGCAGGTAAGCACCCACGTTCGGGACGGTTTGGCGCCACTGGCCGGCCCAGTCATACAAATGGCCAAAGGCGCGGCGATGCAGCTCCTGCACGAGTGTCACCGAGAGGGTTACCGGATAGTCCAGCTCTTCGAGCAAATACCGCTCTACGGTGGCGACGCCGAGCGCTTCCTGTTCATTGAGCGCCTCTTTATCGGTGAGGCCAAGCAGATTATCGTCCGGCGCGTCGGTGTAGTGCCCCATACGGCACAAAAGTACAGCAGGGGCCGAGAACGACCCTGCCCAGGCGGCGTGGCTCAGCACGACCACTTTCTACGACGCGCGGGCCCGCCCCGTGCAGGTGCAGCGCACCAACGCCCGCAAGGGCCTGGACTTGCTCACCACCCAGCTGGACTTCACGGGCAAGGTCGTGCAGCGCGTGGCTACCCACCATCAGGGCCCCAGCCTGGCGAGCCCGCTGCAAGTGGCCGAGTTTTTCACCTACGACCATAGCAACCGCCTCGTGAGCAGCCGCCAGCAGCTGCCGGGCGAAGCGCGCTCCGCCCTCTTAGACTCGGTGCAGTACAACGAGCTGGGGCAGGTCACGCGCAAGACGCTGGCCACGGGCCGGCTGCGGCAGGACGTGGACTACGCCTACAACAGCCGCGGCTGGCTCACCAGCCTCAACGACCCGTACGCGCCCAACCCCACCCAGCACGACCTCTTCCACCTGAGCCTGCACTACGAGCGGGGCTTCACCAGAGGCTACGAGCAGTACAATGGCAACCTGACGGGCCAGACCTGGCGGGGGCGCGACGGGGTGCAGCGCGCCTACGGCTACGTCTATGACCCGCTCAACCGCCTGCTGCAGGACGACTTCGTGGCCCGCACGACAGCACCCACGCCCAGCGCCGGGCTCTGGAAAGCGGAGGAGGACAACTATCGCCTGAGCTTCGTGAGCTACGACGACAACGGCAATATCCTCACACTGCGCCGCCGCGGCCTGCTACAAGCCGCCACCTCGCGCCAGGCCAAGCAGTACGGAGCGGTCGATGCCTTCACCTACGCCTACCAGGGCAACCTCCTGCAAGCCGTCGATGACCAAGTGGCTAATAATCAGCTGCCCCGCCCCACGGGCTACAATGGGGCACCCGCCAGCCTGGCCGGTGACTTTCAGGAGCAAGGCGTCAAGCTCGGGGGGGAATATCTGTACGACGCCAACGGCAACCTGACCCAGGACCAGAACAAAGGCATCACGGACGCGATATTCCGCTACGCAGCTAGTGAGCAGAAGGTAGTCAGGCCGGTATCCCTTCTTGAAGAGGAAAGCGAACGCGGTGCCGCCTAAAAAAAGCCGACCCTTCGATAAAAAAGAGTCGGCTTTTCACTAAATCAGTCGGGGTGGCAGGATTCGAACCTACGGCCTCGTCGTCCCGAACGACGCGCGCTACCGGGCTGCGCTACACCCCGAATACGGGCGGGC
>CAXTFI010000015.1:34912-38157 GCA_964243255.1 uncultured Hymenobacter sp. | reverse complement strand
CGCGCTCGCGCAGCACAAAGCCGTCGGGCGTCACGTCGAGCACGGCCAGCTCGGTTACTATCTTCTTCACGCAGTGCAGGCCCGTTATGGGTAACGTGCAGTCCGGCAACAACTTAGAAGAGCCGTCGCGGGCCACGTGCTGCATAGCCACGATGATGTTTTTGGCCGAAGCCACGAGGTCCATCGCGCCGCCCATGCCCTTCACCATCTTGCCCGGAATCTTCCAGTTGGCGATGTCGCCGCGCTCGCTCACCTCCATCGCCCCCAGGATGGTAAGGTCCACGTGCTCGCCGCGAATCATGCCAAACGAGTCGGCCGAGCTGAAGAGCGAGGAGCCCGGCAGCGTGGTCACCGTTTGCTTGCCCGCGTTGATGAGGTCGGGGTCTACCTCGCTTTCGGTCGGGAATGGGCCCATGCCGAGCAGCCCGTTTTCGGATTGCAGCTCCACGTCGATGCCGGCTGGTAAGTAGTTGGCTACTAGCGTCGGAATGCCAATGCCGAGGTTGACGTAGGAGTTGTGCTGTACTTCTTGCGCAATGCGCTTGGCGATGCCGTGTTTGTCTAGCATAAGATTTTTTCGCGCAGAGTTCGCGGAGTTACGCAGAGTTGGATTACAGATTATTTACCAGGCGGGATAGTTGATTGCGGAATAGCGCGGTATTAAAGTTCAGGAGCAGGCCCAGCTTGTAGTTGGCTAGTTTGAGGTAGGACAAAAGCTGCTTGTGGTGCACCGGCAACAGGGTTTCAACTGATTTTAGCTCGACTACCACCTTGTTTTCAACCAGCAGGTCGAGCCGAAAACCTAAATCCAGCCGCACATCGTCGTAAATGACCGGAATGGGCTTTTGGGTTTCCACAGCCAGCCCGTCCTTACGTAGCTCATAAGCCAAAACAGCCTCATACACCGATTCGAGCAGCCCCGGCCCCAGCGCGGTATGCACCTTAAAAGCCGCTCCCAAAATGCGGTCAGAAATCTCATTCTCGTGCATGCCTCACCAGGTTAAACGCCACCAAACTCCGCGAGCTTTGCGCGAAAAAAATCACAACCTAACTGTACGCTGCTCAATACGCTTCTCGTAATCCTTCCCCTGAAAAATGCGCTGCACGAATATCCCCGGCGTGTGAATCTGGTTAGGGTCGAGCGCACCGGCGGGCACCAACTCCTCCACCTCGGCCACGGTGATTTTGCCGGCCGTGGCCATCATGGGGTTGAAGTTGCGGGCCGTGCCCTTATAAACAAGGTTGCCGGCCGTGTCGCCCTTCCATGCCTTCACGAAGGCAAAATCAGCGATAAGGCCGGTTTCGAGCAAATACATTTTGCCGTTGAATTCGCGGCTTTCCTTGCCCTCGCCCACCTCGGTGCCGTAGCCGGCCGGCGTATAAAAGGCCGGGATACCCGCGCCGCCCGCCCGGCAGCGCTCGGCCAGCGTGCCCTGCGGAATGAGCTCTACCTCCAGCTCGCCGGCCAGCAATTGCCGCTCAAACTCGGCGTTTTCGCCCACGTAGCTCGAAATCATTTTGCGCACCTGCCGCTTTTGCAGCAAAAGGCCGATGCCAAAATCATCGACGCCCGCGTTGTTCGAGATGCAGGTCAGGTCCTTCGTGCCCAGGCGCAGCAGCTCCTGAATGGCATTTTCGGGGATGCCACAGAGGCCGAAGCCCCCGAGCATCAGGGTCATGCCGTCGGCCAGGCCCGCGAGGGCGGCCTGGGCGTTGGCGACAGTTTTGGTTATCATGGGTGGGAAGCAGGGCCGGACGGCGGGTAATGGACGGGCAAAAGTTCACCCATTTTTTCGAAACCCCAGCACAACGGCCAGTTGTTTACTGGGTCGCCTTAGCCGCTGTGGCCGCCGCCGGGTCGTAGTCAAACGGCAAAAACTCGCCGATTTTCTCAAAGCCCCAGTACTCGCCGGTCGACACGGCCGCCGGGTTGCGCAGCGAGCCATTGGGCTGAATCTCAGCCTCGCGGGCCTGCAGGCGAATGCGCGATACCTGGCGCTTGGCCGGGTAGGGCGCCTTGCGCGGCTCGGGCCCGATGGTAGACATGGGCTGGTCGTAGCGCGGGTCGGGGGCCTCGCCGAAGTGGCACACCTGCAGCTCCTGCGTGAAGCGCAGGTAGGTGTGGCGGCCATCGAGCGACACGTAGCGCACGCTGTCGATGGGCCGGGGCACGGGGTAGAGCGTGGCCGACACCGGGGCCGCGTCATTCCACTTGGTGAGCGAATCCTGCTCGGCGGCCGTGAAGTTGCCCTCGGGCCGGCGGCGCTGCAAGCGGCGGCGCAGGCTGTCGGTGAGCTCAAAGCGCCGGTTGGGCACCAGGCGCACCTGCTGGGTCAAAAAGCCATCGGCCTTGAGGCGGTTGTTGTACACGCTGCGCAAAAACTGCCGAAACGAGCCCGTATAGGCCGCCGCCCGGTTGGCTTGCCACTGGCGCAGTTGGGCAGCATCGCGCGGGGTCATCTCCTCAAACACCGGCTGGCCACTAAAGCCAACAAAATCAGTATCAGGGTTATAGGTGAAAAACATACCAAAGTATTTGAGCCGGTAGCCCAGGGCCTGGTTTTCGACCTGCACAAAGTTCTTGGCGGAAGCCGTCAGCTCCTTGGTCGAGTCATTGGTATACACCACGATGTCCTTGGGATTGGTAATCTGGCACTGCTGCGAAAACGTGCTTTCGCCCAAAAAGAGGCTGGTAAACTTCTGGTAGTCCTCCGCGCGGTGGGCGCTGGCCTGCACCACTACCTCGTCCAGCTGCGGCCCGTTCGAGCCGAGTAGTATCGTTACTTCCTGCGGCGTTTTGGAGTTGGCCACGGTCACAACCTGCTTGCCCAGGCGGTAGCCCACGTAGGAGCCCACCACGTCGTAGGTGCCCGCCGGCACCTTGGTAAACTCAAACTGCCCCTGCTCGGTGGTAGTGGCGCCCAGCGTAGTATTGGCCAAAAACACGCTGGCAAACGCCAGCGGCTGGTGCGTAGCCGAGTCTTGCACTACGCCCGTGAGCCGGCCCTGCGCCTGCGCCGCGTCCACCAGAGCCAGCCAACAGCCGACTACTAAAATAATTCGCAAAAGCTTCATTCAGAGTAAATTAACACGACACGAAAAGCGAGCTGGCTGCTAAGCCAGCGCCGCGCGGGTAGCCAGCGCATCCAGCGCCAGCTGGGCCTGCAAGGCGGCCAGGCCGTCGTATTTTTCCTCGCCCCGCAGCCAGGCAACGAATTCCAGGGTCAGTAATTGCCCGTAGAGGT
>CAXTFI010000015.1:0-34812 GCA_964243255.1 uncultured Hymenobacter sp. | reverse complement strand
TCCTCGCCCCGCAGCCAGGCAACGAATTCCAGGGTCAGTAATTGCCCGTAGAGGTCGCCGCTAAAGTCCAGGATATTGACCTCAATGGTCTGGGCCAGGTCGGCCCCGATGGTAGGCCGCACCCCAATGCTGAGCATGCCGGGATGCCGGGTGCCCGCCGCCGTAGTCACCCACACCGCATAAATACCGATGGCCGGCACCAGCTTGAGCTTCTCGGTAATATACAGATTAGCAGTGGGATAGCCAATAGTGCGGCCGAGCTGCTGGCCCTTCACTACCTCGCCCGTGAGCGGGTATTCGTAGCCCAAGCAGGCGGTGGCAGTGGCCACGTCGCCGGCCCGCAGCGCCCGCCGAATAAGGGTGCTGCTCACGCCCACGGCGTCCACGTCCTGGCGCGGAATTTCTTCCACCGTGAAGCCGTAGCGCGCCGCATGCTGGCTGAGGTAGTCGAAGCCACCCTCCCGGTTTTTGCCAAAGCGATGGTCGTAGCCAATTACTAAGTGCTTGGTAGTAACTATCTTAAGTAACAACTCCTGAATGTACTCCTCCGAGGTCCACTGCGCAAACTCGCGGGTAAAGGGCATTACCAGCAGGTAGTCGACCCCAAACTCGGCCAGCCGGGCCACGCGCTCGTCCAGGGTGTTGAGCAGTTGCAGCTCCAGCAGCTCGGGGTGCGAGGGCGGCGGGCCCAGCACCAGGCGCGGGTGGGGCCAGTAGGTGATAACCACCGCCGGGCCGCCTACCGCATCGGCTACCTGCCGCAGCCGCCCCAAAATGCGCTGATGCCCCCGGTGCACCCCGTCGAAGGTGCCGCTGGTAACCACGGCATTAGCCAGGCGCGGAAAGTCGGCGGGGTTGGTGATGACTACCATGAATCGCAGATTATCACAGATTTTTGGGATTACGCAGATTCAGGCGACTGTGACGATTCGGACGACTGCATTACGTTGGGGGCGGGGGTTGCGGCCGTTGTTATCGGCTGGCTTTCGCCCTGCTGGCTGGCGTAATAGTCGAGGCCCACGCGGGCTACTTTGATGCGTTCGCGGCGCGCTCGCTCGGGGCGGGCAACTGCACTTTCGCCTTCGGCTTCGGGGCGGGGCGGGCGCAGCGCCTGCACCTCGGCCACCGTCCAGGCGTCGGCCAGGCGGTGCTCGCCGATGCGCGTGCGCACCAAGCGCGTGAGGTGGGCCCCGCAGCCCAGCGCCGCACCCAGGTCGCGGGCCAGGCTGCGGATATAGGTGCCCTTGGAGCACACCACCCGAAAGTCGAGGTCGGGCAGCGCAATGCGTGTCAACTCAAACACCTTAATATCAACGGTTTTCGACTTGATAACGGCTTCTTCGCCCTTGCGGGCCAGCTCGTAGGCGCGCTGGCCATCCACCTTCACGGCCGAGAACAGCGGCGGCGTTTGCTCGATTTTGCCCAGAAACGTAGCCACGGCCGCTCGTATCTCTGCCTCCGTGAGGTGGGCGTAGGGCTGCTCGGCATCTACCGGGGTTTCGAGGTCGAAGCTGGGCGTGGTCTGGCCCAGCCGAAAGGTGCCTTCGTATTCCTTTTCCTGGGCTTGAATAAGGTCTATCTCCTTGGTTTTCTTGCCGGTACAGAGGATGAGCAAACCCGTGGCCAGCGGGTCGAGGGTGCCGGCGTGGCCGATTTTGCGCGGGCGCAGCGTGTTTTTCACCTTGCGCACCACGTCAAACGACGTCCAGGTCAGCGGCTTATCGAGGAGCAATACTTCACCCTGCTCGAAATCAAAGTCCGCCAACTGCTTTTTCTCACTCATACCAACTGTAAGTTAAGGCCTATCCCAATCATCAGCAGCAGCAACCCGCCCACGATGATGCGGTAAATGCCAAAAGCGCGGAAGCCGTATTTCGCCACGAAGCCCACGAATAGCCGAATGGCCAGCAGCGCCACCACGAAGGCCACCACGTTGCCGAGCACCAGCAGCTTTATTTCTTCCCCCGAGAATAAATGCCCAAGGTCAATTCCTTGAGCGTGAGCATCTTTGTAATAATCGTAAATATCTTTCACGGCTGCCGCCGCCATCGTGGGCATGGCCAGGAAAAAGGCAAACTCGGCCGCCGCCTTGCGCGTGAGCTTTTGGGTGAGGCCGCCGATGATGGTGGCTGCCGACCGGCTCACGCCCGGCACCACGGCCAGGCACTGAAACAGGCCAATAAAAAACGCCTCCTTGTAGCTGGGGTTCGTCACGGGGTGGCCACCCGCCTGCGGGTCTTCCTGCGGAAACCACTTATCCACAAACAGCAGCACCAGGCCGCCTAGTAGCAGCATCACGGCCACGGTCGTCACCGAATCGAGCAGCGCGTCGATGTATTTTTTGAGTAGCAGCCCCACCACCACAATGGGCAGAAAGGCCACCAACAGCTTGAGGTAGAAGTCGATACTTTGAAAGAAGCGCTTCCAGTATACCACCAGCACCGACAAAATAGCCCCCAGCTGAATGACGACCAGAAACAGCTTTACAAAAGGCGTGGCTTGAATACCCAGCAATTTGGAGGCAATAATCATGTGGCCGGTGCTGGATACGGGCAGGAATTCGGTAATTCCTTCCACGATGGCCAGCAGCAGCGCGTGCCAGTAAGTCATTAGTAGTAATTAAGTAGCAATCAGTAATTTATGTGCTTTGTCATTGCGAGCCTGCGAAGCAATCGCACCCGAACGATACGCTATTCGGCTCGTTCGGGTGCGATTGCTTCGCAGGCTCGCAATGACAAAGGGTTTAGGTCTGCTTTGATTAGCCGGGACGCTTGTAGGCGGGGCGGGCCGGGGCGGGCGGCGCCACGGCCACCGGCGGCGCTAACGGCTTGGCCTCTACCACGGCCGGCGCGGCCACCACGGCCGGGGCGGGCAGTAGCTCGCCGGGATTGCTGCGCACCATAATGGCGGCAAACTCAATTACGAAGCCCACAAACAGCAAAATCGGCCCCAGGGTGAGGCCCAAGAAGCCCTCGCCATATTCGGCCTTGTCGAGCATCATGGTAATAAAGCCGATGGCCAGCACGGCCAGGCCCGCCCACATCAGGCGGAAGTTGCGGGGCCCAAAAGCGAAGCGCGGAGCAGGGGAGGTTGGTTGCATAAATCAGGTGGCAAAAAAGAACGTCATGCTGAGCTTGCCGAAGCATCTCGCGTGGGGGAGTAAATCAGTCGTTCGAACGATGCGAGCGAGATGCTTCGGCAAGCTCAGCATGACGTTCTTCTACAAGTACAAGAACTTAATAAAGCTCGTCGAGCGACACGTTGAGGTATTTATTAACGGCCCAAAAAGAGCTGAGAAAGCCGATGGCCGTGCCCAGGCCCAGCACGCCGGCCAGCAACAGGCCAATGAGGTGGTCGTCGCGCAGCAGGCGCAGCTGCGCGATTTCGAGGTAAGCGTATTGCAGCAGGCCCAGCAGCACCAGCACCGCCAGCGCGCCGCTGGCCAGGCCCTGCCAGGTGGCGCGCCGTAAGAACGGCTGCTGGATAAAGAACCGCGTAGCGCCCACCAGTTGCATGGACCGGATGAGCAACCGCTGCGAAAACATGGCCAGCTTGATGGTATTGTTAATCAGAATGACTACCACCAGCACGAGCACCGCCGCAAAGCCCACCAGCAGTAAGCTCACCCGCGCCAGGTTTTGGTTGATGCTGGTAAAGAGGCTCTTAGGATACTGTACCTCAAACACGCCGCGCATCTGGCCCAGGCTGCGGCCCAGCTGGCGCAGGCTGGCGGTGTCGGTGTGCGTGGGGTTTATCTTGAGCACGTAGGCGTCGCGCAACGGATTGTCATCCAAGAAGTTATGGAAATCCTCGCCGGTAGTTTCGAGCAGCTGGCGGGCGCCTTCCTCCTTGCTCACGAAGCGCACCTGGGCGCGGCCGTTGTGCTCAGCCACGTAGGGTTGGTGCTCCAGGTCTTGTTGCAGGCGCAGCAGCTCGGTTTCGGGCAGGTCGCGCTCCAGGTACACCTGCACTTCCAGGTTTTCGCGCACCACCTCGCCCAGCTTGTGGGCGTGCAGCAGCAGCAGGCCAAACAGCCCAATGACCACCAGCGCCAGCGTAATGCTGAACACCACCAGCAGGGTAGGGTAGGAGCCAAGTTTCTTTTTGCGGGGCCGGGCCATAGGGGCGCAAAGGTAGGCTTTGCTTAATTTGGAATGTAGAATGAGGAATGAAGAATTATGGCAGCCTGCTTCTACACTTCTTTGGTGCAAGCTACTAGTTTCTGGTGGCGCGCAATGTGTTGAGAATAGCCCGTAGCAGGCGGCACACTTCGTCGCAGTCTTGCGCAATGCTGGCGTAAGCCTCCGGAGCCAAGTAGTCGGTGGCCTCCAGCAGCCGTAGCCAGTAGTGCGTTTCGCGGGCTTCTTTGTAGGCGATGCCTAGCTTATTGGCAAAATCGGGGCGGGATACCCCACCAATTGCTTCCTCCACGTTAGCCCCAATGGAAGTGCCACTGCGCAGCAACTGCTTTGATAGCACATATTCGTGCTTGGCTTCCCGCAAGTGACGACTCAGCTTCACAATGCGCACTGCCAACGCAAACGACTTATAGGCCACCACGTTCTCCCCACTTTCCTCCGCCAAGGATAATTCTTCATTCCTCATTCCAAATTCTTCATTCTAAAGCGTGGTGCGGCGGTCCTCGTCTACCGTCAGCACTTCGCGGGCGCGGCGGGTGTCGCGCTCGCGGCGGCTCGGGTTTTCGCGGCCGAAGAGCTCGCCCAGGTTGTTGAATTCCTTGGTGTGCAGCAGCGAAATACCGGCGCGGGGCTGGTTCACGGTGGTCACGATGTTGTCGCGCGGGGTGGTTTCGTAGCGCAGCTTGGCCCGGAATTTCCCATCGGGGCGCAGGAAATATTCGAGGCTAAAGTCGCCGATGAGCGACGACTGCGTGGCCGAGTAGGGCAGGCCGGTGTTGGGGTTGATGGCCGAGCTGGTGGAGTTGCTGATGCCGCCCTCGCGGGTGAGGCGCAGGCGGCCGTCGAGAAATGAGTAGCTCAGGCGCACTTGCAGCGCCTGCAGCTGGTCGGCGGTGAGGCCGTTGATGTTGAAGTCGATTTCGAGGTTCTGGTCAATCTGCGAGGTGAGCAGGCCGAGCTGCGACGAAATAATCTGGCCCAGGCTGTTCTGCACCGCGTTGCCCTGCCCGGTGAGCGAAATACCGCTGAAGCTGTTGCTGTTCTGGGGCGACAAGGTTCGGAAAACCAGTAAGCTAAATACTTGTCGGTTAAGCTCTTGCTCGTCGTTGCGCAGCAAGGCAATAAAGGCCGCCAGGTCGTTTTGCAAGGAGCTGGGCGCGTCGTCAAACTCCAGCGCCAGCTTGATAACCGGCAGCAGCAGCGGCCCGGTCAGGTTCATTACGGCCGTAACGGGCACTACCGCGCCGCTGGTGCCCGAGCCGGTAGAGGACAGAATGGGGGCCAGCGAGGTGCGCTGGGTGTAGGTAGCCGTCACGTTCATCTGGCCGTCGAGCGGGTCGCCGTTCCAGGTAATTACGCCGCCCGGCTGCACCACAAACTCCTTATTGACAAGGCCTTGCAGGGTGAAGTTGTAGGCGCCGCGCACAATCTCCACCTGCCCGTACATGTTGAAGTCGCCGCGCGTGTCGATGGCCAGGCGCAGCTGGCCGGTGGCGGTGCCCCGAATCACGTCGCCGGTGGCCTCATCCAGCAAAATCTCCAGGTAGGCATCGGGCGTCACCGTCAGGTTCATGTTGAGCTGGATGCCCGACAAGTCAACCTTGGCCTGGGCCGCCACCACGGCCGCCTGCCGGGCCTGGCGGCGGCGCACCGAGTCGGGCAGGTTGCGGTTTACAAACTTGATGTAGCTGGCTTGCTGGGCCTTAGCTGCATTGTCGAGCGGCAATGCCAGGCGGGTGCCCGCCTCCGAGGTCGCGGTCACGTTCACCACCAGGTCGTCGGCGGGGCCGCGCACGGTGGCCGTGCCGCTGGCGTAGGCCGTGCCGAAATACAGGTCGTTGTCGCGCCGCGTGGTGCGCAGCACCTGAAACCTGCGAAAGCTGGCGCTGATGTCCAGCACCATGTTCTGGAAGCCCTGGTGCCGGATAATGCCGTCCACGGTGCCCAGGTTGCCCTGCGTGTCGCGTAGCTGCACCTTGCTGAAGGCTATCGAGGTAGTAGTGAAGCTGATACGGTCGTTGAACCGGTACGTGGTGCCCAGGTAGCCGAAGGTGAAGCGGCCGTCCTTCACGTCAACCGCCCCCGCAATGGTGGGCGCGCTAAACAAGCCGCCCAGCTGCAGGCGGCCCCGCCCGGTGCCGCCCAGGTTTTGCAGAATGCTGCCCAAAAACGGCTGGGCCAGCACCACGGGCGCATCGTTCAGCTCGCCCACCAGGTTGAACTGCTGGGTGTTGGAGCGCGGGGCCAGGTAGCCCGTCACGGTGAGCACGCGCTGCTGCTGGCGGGCCACGTCGAGGTTCACGCGCAGCTGGCCGCTGGGGTTGTCCCAGTCGCCGCGCCCCGCCACCTGCCCAATGGGCGTGCCCTCATACACCAGCGAATCAACGGCCAGCGTGCTGTTGATAGCCAGCTGGTTATACACGCCGCTCACGGTGGCCTGCATATTGAGCCGCCCGCCCAGCCGCTGGTTGATAACCGAGTTAAGCGAGGTGAGGTCCAGGTTGGCAATGTCAAGCTTAAGGGGCGGCTGGCCGGCATCGGGCGAAACGATGCCCTGGGCGCTCAGCCGCTCCTGCCCGCTGGTGAGCGTAAAGTTTTGAATATCCAGCACCCGGCCGTAATCACTGATTCTCACCGAGTTATCGGCCGCAATCACGTAGTCGCGGTCCAGCAGGTGCAGCCCGCTCTTGCGGAAAACCACCTGCACGGCCCGCGGCAAAAATTCCAGCGCCCCGTTGATGTCGGCGCGGTTGGTGGTGCCGCTCTGGGCCAGCGAGGTCGAAAAATTGATGCGCTGCTGGTCCCACACGCCTTCGAGCACAAACTTCTCGGTGCGGCCCAGCGTCGGAACTAGCTGGCGGTCAGAGGTTAAACTGGCCTGGGCCAGCACCTCGGGCTGGTAGGGCAGCTTGGAGGTAGTGAAGTCAAACTCGGTAGCCACGGTGTGCACCGGCCCGTACCAGATGCTGTCGAACTTGCCCCCGAGCTGCAAAATCGACGTTTCGCCCTGCCGAAACGAGCCGTCGAGGTGGCTGTGGTCGGCAATCTGCAAATCGGGCTGAAACAGATTCAGTATTGGGTTGATGTGCTTGAGGTTAACCTCCAAATCAACGGCGTACACGGGCAGCCGCACCTGGCGCTTGCGCCGATAGTAATCGGCCGTGGCCGCCGCGTTGCTCTCAAAATTGAGCCGGTACTCGTGCCAGAGCGTCTGCAAGTCGCGCGACACGGCCGCCACCTCAAAGGCCCCGTTGGCCGTGAGGTCGAGCAGCTCCGAGCGCAGCATCACCTGGCGCTGGCCGCGGCGGCTGCGCGTGCTGCGCACGTCCAGCGTGTCGAGGTCGAGGCTCTGGCCGCGCAGTGTAAAGTGCGAGCCGCGCAGCTGCGCCGTGCCCAGCAGCGAGTCGAGCTGGGTGCCGCGCAGGTTCACCCGCGCCGTGGTGCTCACCGTGAGTGGCACGCCCAGCAAACCCAGCGTGCCCAGGTTGGCGTGCGCGATAGTGGCCTGCACATCAATGCGTTGGTGGCGCGGGTCGAGGTTGAAGTCGCCGTTGGCGGTGAGGCGCACGGCCGGGTCGTCGGCCGTCACCTTGCCCTTGAAGCCCTGCCCCGCAAAGTCACCGTCGAGGCTGAGGTTGTGGTAGCGGTAGCCGTTGAGCCAGATGGCGGGCACGCTCACCACGGCGTGGCCCTTGGCCACGGGCGGCACAAAGCCGGTGCCGCGCACCTTGCCGCTCAGCGTCACATCGCGGATAACCGACTCATCGCCAATGAATTTGCCTACGTTGAAAGCCGTGCTGCGAATGTTGCCCTCGTACACGGCGTGGTCGAAGTCGCTCTTGGTCTTCAGGTTCACGTCGGTCGATACCGCGCCCAGCGCCGTGTCGAAGTTGGCCTTACCCACAAAGTCGTTGTAGAAGCCGATAAACTGCCCGTCGAGCTTTATCAAACCCAGGCGCTGCACCAGCCGGTTGGCCGAGGCGGGCAGCAGGCGGCGCAGGTCGGCGGCATCCACCTGCGAGGGTTGCAGGCGCAGGTCAATCAGGCTTTCGCGCCAGCGGGGCAGGTTGTCGGCGTGGGCGCGGCTGGCCACCACGTGGGTGCGGCGGCCGTAGCGCACATCCAGGTTTTTAAGCTGAAAATCACGCACATAGCCCTTGGCATCGCCCGAGATAAAGATGGAGTCCTTGAGCGCGGCCAGGTCGGGGGCAAACTTGGCAATGTCGTCGGTGTAGAACTTGGCCCCGCGCAGCTGCGTCACCACCCGCATCGAGTCGTTGAAGTCGGAGAAATTGCCAAACCGGTGGTACTCAAAGCGCAGGTACTTGCGCAGCTCGCTGCGGCCCAGCCGCAGGGTCAGGCCATCAAATTCCCAGAAGTGCTTATTATACTGAATGTTAGCCGTTAGCTCGCGCAGGTTGGTGTGCGAGGGCGTTTCAAGGGCCCGCAAGCCGGCCACGCGGGCGCGCAGGGTGTCGGTTTTCCAGTTCAGCGCCGAAATATCAGCGTAAATGCTATCGACCTGCATGTGCGCGTAGTCGACGCTGCGCCCGTAGTGGGCCTGCCGGGGCCGGTCGGGCCGCTCCAGCGTAAAGTGCCCGTTGCGAATGGCCACGTCGTGCAGCTGAAAATCGAACGGCTGGGATGCCGTGGTATCGGCTGGCCCGGTGAGGCGCTTAATGGCCCGCAAAAACTGGTCGAGCGTAGTCGAGTCGGGCTGCCCGGCCACGTCGCGCAGGGCAAAGCGCGGCTCGGTGAGCGTGAGCGTACCCACGTGCAGATGCCGGAAATTAAACACCGAAAACAGCTGAATATCAGCGTCGGCGCGGCCCACGCCCAGCAGCTCATCGCCGCGCCGGTCCAGCACCCGCACGCCCTCCAGCAGCACGTGCGAAAACGGCCGCACATCGACGCTGCCAATGGTCACGGACTGCCCCAGCTTGCGCGTGAGCACGTCGGCTACCTCGTGGGCCACGCGGGTTTGCACGCCCGGCACGCGCAGCGCCAGCAGCAGGCCGCCCACCGCCAGCCCCAGCACCACGGCCAGCCCCAGCAAGATTCGAAGCAGAATACGAAGGACGCGACGCACGAAAAACAGCGGAGGCAGGTTGATAAATAAGGCCCAAACGGGTGAAACCTAACGCAAAGGTGCAGCTTTTAGCGCACGAGTGCGCAAACGCACGCCGTAGTGCCCAGGTTCGCCCGACCTTTGTCGGGGCTTCGCCAATTGAGAATTAAAAATGAAGAATTAAAAATTTATTCCCCAGGCCCCGCGCGCGGCTGTTTCACCCGGCGCTACCCCGCAGGCAATAGGTTTAATTCATAATTTTTAATTCATAATTTCTAATTCAAAAAAATGACCCTCCTCGCCATCGAATCGAGCTGCGACGACACCGGCGCGGCCGTGTTCCAGAACGGCCAGCTGCTGAGCAACGTGGTGGCCGGCCAGGCCGTGCACGCGCAATACGGCGGCGTGGTGCCTGAGCTGGCTTCGCGGGCGCACCAGCAGCACTTGCTGCCCGTGGTGACGGCGGCGCTGCGCCAGGCGGGCGTCAGCAAAAACGACCTCGACGCGGTGGCCGTCACGCAGGGGCCGGGCTTGCTGGGCTCCTTATTAGTAGGTAACCTTTTTGCCAAGAGCCTGGCCCTGGCGCTGGGCAAGCCGCTGCTGGCCGTGAATCACATGCGGGCGCATATTCTGGCACATTTCATTCGGGAGCCCCGGCCGGTGTTCCCGTTTCTGTGCCTCACGGTGAGCGGCGGCCACACCCAGCTGGTGGTGGTGCGCAGCGCCGCCGATATGGAAATTTTGGGCCAGACCATCGACGACGCGGCCGGCGAGGCCTTCGACAAAACGGCCAAGCTGCTCGGCCTGCCGTATCCCGGCGGCCCGCGCCTCGACAAGCTGGCCCAAACCGGCAACCCACACCGCTTTCCCTTCCCGGAAGGCGCGCTAGAGTGCTATAACTTCTCCTTCAGCGGCTTGAAAACGGCGGTGCTCTACTTCCTAAAGAAGCAAACCGCCGCCAACCCCGATTTCATCCATGAAAATCTGGCCGACCTCTGCGCCAGCATCCAGCACACCATCGTGCAAACGCTGCTCAAGCAACTCAAAAAAGCCGCCCAGGCCACCGGCCTGCACCAGGTGGCGCTGGCGGGCGGCGTAGCCGCCAACTCGGGCCTGCGCCAGGGCCTGCAGGCCCTGGCCGAGGCCGAAGGCTACTCGGTATTCATTCCCGACTTCGAGTTTTGCACCGACAACGCGGCAATGGTGGGCCAGGCGGCCATCTTCCAATACGAAGCCGGCGACTTCGCTAGCCAGCTCACCAGCCCCGACCCCCGCTTGAAACTCTAGCTGTGGGTGCGGCAAGCTTTAGCTTGCCGTCGGTAGTGGGCAGCGGCCTTCCACGCACGGCAAGCTAAAGCTTACCGCACATCTTTACGCCCGCGCCAGTTGAATCAGCGAAATCTGCCCAATCTGCGAAAATCTGCGATTTATGAAAGATAAGACCCCCGCCAACATCAACATCAAAAACCGCCGCGCCGGCCACGACTACACGTTCCTGGCCAAGTACGACGCGGGCATGATGCTGCAAGGCACCGAAATAAAAAGCATCCGCGCCGGCGAGGCCAACCTGCAGGACGGCTACTGCACCTTCGACCACAAGGGCGACCTGTGGGTGCACAGCGTGCGCATAGCGCCGTATACGCTAGGCACTTATAACAACCACGACGCCATGCGCGCCCGCAAGCTGCTGCTCAACAAGCGCGAGCTCAAGCAGCTGGCCGGCAAACTAGATACCGGCCTCACCATCATCCCGTTACGCTTGTTTGTAACCGACCGCGGCTTTGCCAAAATCGAGATTGCGCTGGCCCAGGGCAAAAAGCTCTTCGACAAGCGCGAAGACCTCAAGGCCAAGGACCAGAAGCGCGAGATGGAGCGGTTTATTCGGTAGCATATCGTGAGTCACAAGAGAACGTCATGCTGAACGCAGTGAAGCATCTCGCTCGCCTCGTTAGGTTAGTAATCCAATGGAAGCAAGCGAGATGCTTCACTGCGTTCAGCATGACGTTCTTTGTGGAAATATCTACTATTAACCACCATTTTGAACCACGGTATTTGTGCGCTGAGCGCCGTTCCCGTTCGCGCCGAACCTAGTGACCGCGCCGAGCTGGTCACCGAATTGCTGTTTGGCGAGTGCTACACGGTGCTGATTACGCAGGGCAGCTGGCTGCGCGTGGAGGCCGCCGCCGACCAGTACCTGGGTTGGATAGACGCCAAGCAGCACCGCCCGGTGAGCCCCGAGTACTTTCGGGCGTGGGGTGCCCAGGACCACCCGCGCGCCCTCGATGTGGTGCAGGTAGTATCCAGCGCCGACATGCGCCAGCCAATTACGCTGGGCTGCCGACTGCCCTTTTTTGACGGCATGACGCTGAAGCTAGGCGATACTAACGCGCTGTTCTACAATGGCACGGCCACCAACCTAGCGCAATCGTGCCTGCCCGAGCGCCGGCTGCTGGTGCTGCGCAAAATGAGCCAGCACTTTCTGCGCGCGCCCTACGTATGGGGCGGCAAAAGCATCTTCGGCCTCGACTGCTCGGGGCTGATGCAGACGCTGTTTGGCCTGGTGGGCATTCAGCTGCCGCGCGATGCCCGCCAGCAGATTGCGCTCGGCGAGCCCGTCGATTTTGTAACCCAGGCGCAGCCCGGCGACCTGGCTTTTTTCGACAATGCCGACGGAGCTATTGTGCACGTGGGCCTAGTGCTGGACGAAGGCCTCCTCCTGCACGCCCACGGCGAAGTGCGCCTCGACCCGCTCGACCACCACGGTATCTTCAACCGCGAGCGGCAGAAGTACAGCCATAAGCTGCGCCTAATCAAAAGGCTGCTGTAGGGGCGCGTCGCACGCGCCCGGCCGTTAAACAACAGTATTGCGCCGCGTCGGCCCGCTACTAGCGGCTGCGTAGGTGCCCCGCACGCGCCCAGTATGCCATCTAATGGGCGGGCGCGTGCGACGCGCCCCTACCACGTTATGGCCTGCTCACCGTGCCCCTTTAGCCACGCATTAGTCTGGCTAAAGGGCTTGGAGCCAAAGAACCCCCGGTCGGCTGAATAGGGCGAAGGGTGCGCCGCCTTGAGAATCAGGTGCTTGCGCTCATCAATCAACTCCGACTTCTTCTGGGCGTAGGCACCCCACAGGATGAATACCACGTGCGGCCGGCCCGCCGACACCTGCCTGATAACGGCGTCGGTAAATTCTTCCCAGCCCTTTTTCTGGTGCGAGCCGGGCGTGGCGGCCCGCACGGTAAGCGTGGCGTTGAGCAGCAGCACGCCCTGCTGCGCCCAGCGGTCGAGGTTGCCGTTGGCGGGGGCCGGCGTGCCGGGAATGTCGTCCTGCAACTCCTTGAAAATATTTTGCAGCGAGGGCGGCGTGCGCACGCCCTCACTCACCGAAAAAGCCAGGCCGTGCGCCTGGTTTTTGCCGTGGTAGGGGTCCTGACCCAGAATAACCACTTTTACCTCATCGAACGGGCAGGCGTCAAAAGCGTGAAAAATCTGCGAACCCGCCGGGTACACCGTGGTGGTGGCGTACTCGCCCCGCACCCAGGCTGTGAGCTTCTGAAAATAGGGTTTTTCGAATTCGGCGGCGAGCACGGGCTGCCAGCTTTCGGCAATTTTGACCATGGGAAACGGGAAATGGAAAAGAAAAAAGGGCCACAACTAAACTGCCCGGCCCGGCGTTGAGGCTACAAAACCAAACTTCCGGGGCGACTGTTGCCCCGGCAGCGTAATTTCGTGGGCCGCCCCTATGCCAACTACCACTACGCAGGGCGTAACCGTTACGGTTACGACCAATTACTTGCCCGATTATTCCAGCCCCGCGCAGGAGCACTTCGTGTTTGCCTACCGCATTGATATTCGCAACGATAGTGAGTTCACTATCAAACTGTTGCGGCGGCACTGGTTTATCTCCGACGTGGGCACCGTGCTGCGCGAAGTGGAGGGCGAAGGCGTGGTGGGCCGCACGCCCGTGCTGGAGCCCGGCGAAACCCACCAGTACGTAAGCGGCTGCAACCTCAAGTCGGGCCTGGGCAAGATGCGCGGCACCTACCTCATGGAGCGTGTGGCCAGCGGCGAGCACTTCCAGGTCAACATCCCGGAGTTTACCCTCATGGTGCCGTTTCGGATGAATTAGGAGGTTGGCGCAATGACAAACGCCTCCCGGCACTCGCTCCATTTTGTACCAACTCTTCGCTTACCTCCGCTACTGGCTGCTGCGCTCGGGCAATGCCCACGGGCTACATTCGCCGTTTGTATTTGGCCTCTACACCACCGTTATCCGGCATACGGGTGAATACCAGGCATTTGCGCGCATTGAAAAGCGCCGCCTGGCGCTGCTGGCCAGCGACCAGGTGTTGGAAGTGACCGATTTTGGGGCCGGCTCGCAGGTGGCGGGGGCCGGCGGCCGGCGGCGGCCCGTGCGCGACATTGCCCGCCACGCGGCCAAGCCGCCGCGTCTGGCGCAGCTGCTGTTTCGGCTGGTCAACCACTTTCAGCCCGCCACCATCCTGGAGCTGGGTACCTCGCTGGGCCTCACCACGGCCTACCTGGCCCTGGCCGACTCGCGCCACCAGGTTATCACCTGTGAGGGTTGCCCCAACACGGCAGCCGTGGCTCGCCAAACGTTTGAGCAGCTGGGCATTAAGAATGCCCGCCTCGTGGAAGGCAACCTCGACCAGACGCTGCCCGCCACGCTGGCCAGCTTGGCCGGGTCGCTTGATTTTGTATTCTTCGATGGCAACCATCGCTACGAGCCCACGCTGCGCTACTTCGAAGCCTGCCTGGCTAAAGCCCACGAAAACAGCGTGTTCGTGCTCGACGATATCCACTGGTCGGCCGAGATGGAGCGGGCGTGGGAGGCTATTAAAGCGCACCCGTCAGTGACGGTGACCATCGATTTATTTTACGTGGGGCTGGTGTTTTTTCGCAAGAAACAGCGCCGGGAAAATTTCTGGCTGCGATACTAACTGAACTGCCGGCGCTACAAGCCAGCCCGCGCCTGCGCCAGGAGCAGCGCCCGGACCGGCCGGTCGGCGGTGCGCATGGCCAGGATAAAGGCCGCCAAGCGCTCGGCATTTACCCGCACCGCGCCCAGGGCGATATTCAGCTCCTGAAAGCCCAGGGCCTTATTCAGCTGCGCCACGCCGCGCCCAAAGGCGCCTTTGCGGCGCGAAGGCTCGAAAGCTTCGGCAATGACCAGGCAAATAAAGGGTTGCCCGTTCATCTGGGTCAGGTACACTTCTTTGATAAGCTCCCAGTTGATAAAATCCCGGTGTGCGCCCCGGTCAAAAATACCTACTTCGCTGATAATCAGCTGCGGGCGACGGTCAAGCAGCTGGTAGATGCCGATTGGGTAGCTCAGGCCAAAAAAGCCGATGTTGAGCCAAGCCACCCACTGCGGCGCTTGGGGCTGCGCGAGCATAAAGCAGCCGAGCCCGACCATAACCGAGCACAGCATCATCAGTTTAATGGCTTGCCACGGCGACTTGTAGATTTTTAATTCCGCCATGGCAAGCTATTCTGAGTGAAGAAAGCCGGGTCGATTACCTAGCTTACGCGTTCAGGCCCTGCGGGTTAACATCGCCGGTGGGGCGCACGGCTTCGCGCACGCGGGTGAGGCGCTGCAGCAGGGCTTCGAGCTGGTCGAGGGGCAGCATATTGGCCCCGTCGGAGAGGGCGGTGGCGGGCGTGGGGTGCGTTTCGATAAAGAGGCCGTCGGCCCCCACGGCAATGGCGGCTTTGGCGATGGTTTCGATGAGGGCGGGCTGGCCGCCGGTTACGCCGCTGGCCTGGTTGGGCTGCTGCAGCGAGTGCGTGACGTCCATCACCACGGGCACGCCAAAGCTGCGCATGGTGGGCAGGTTGCGAAAGTCAACCACTAAGTCGCTGTAGCCGAATGAGTTGCCGCGGTCGGTGAGGATAACGTGCGGGTTGCCGGCGCCCTGCACTTTGTCCAGCGCCCAGCGCATAGCCTCGCCGTTCAGGAACTGGCCCTTCTTGATATTCACCACTTTACCGGTTTTGGCGGCGGCCACGAGCAAGTCGGTCTGGCGGCAGAGGAAGGCCGGAATTTGCAGCACGTCTACGTACTCGGCGGCCAGGGCAGCCTCGTCCGATTCGTGAATATCGGTGACGGTGGGCACGCCGATTTCGCGCCCCACCTTTTGCAAAATGCGCAGCGCCGTTTCGTCGCCGATGCCCGTAAACGAGTCGAGCCGCGAGCGGTTAGCCTTGCGGTACGAGCCCTTGAAAATGTAGGGAATCTGCAGCTTATCGGTGATATGCTTGACGCGCTCGGCAATGCGCAGGGCCATGTCTTCGCCTTCGATAACGCAGGGCCCGGCCATCAAAAAAAACTGGCCGGAGTTGGTGTTGCGGAAGTGGGGCAGGGCCTGGGCGAGGGAAGTGAGCATGGAGGAAATGCGAGGGTTAGGAAATTAAATAAAGTGCCCGCAGGGCGTTCGCGGTTAGTCTTGCTTGGGCCAAGGCCAGCGTACTTCGCGAATGGCTAGCGTAACTAAAAACAGTATAAAGCCGCAGCCGATAAAGAAAATGGGATACACATCGGCGTCATTTGGGGTAAGGAATTCGCCTGCGTTGGACTGAGTGTGTACCCGACCTATCGACTTACAGATGCCGTATCCCCACATCCACATTAGGAAGGCTAGTAATAGCCAGACCCCTGAGAGAACTAGCTTAAACAACGCGCGCAACACATCCGATAGACCTTCCATATTTATGATTTTCGTTGCAGGCAAATAAACAGCTCGCGGCCGGCGCGGGCGGGCAGCGAGTTGTGCGCCGTGTCGAAGTGGATAAACTCGAAGTAGGGCCGGAAGTAAGCCGCATATTCGGCGCGGCTGCCGCCAAATGGCGGCTCGGTAGCGTTCGGGAACTCGGTGTCGAAGAGCAGCCCGACCAGCTTGCCGCCGGGCCGCAGCAGCGCGGCGCACTGCCGGGCGTAGGCGGGCCGCAGGGCCGGGTCGAGGGCACTCACAAACGTTTGCTCGATAAGCAAATCGAAGGGCTCGGCCGGAGATAAGGCAAAGAAATCGGCTTGCCAGAGGTGCGCTTGGGGGAAGCCGGGCACGCGAGCGGCCAGCGCGGCCAGGGGCTCGGGGGCCAGGTCGGCCACCACCACGTGCCGAAAGCCCAGGCGGTGCAAGTACTCGGCCTCGTAGGCACGGCCCGCGCCGGGGATTAGTATTTTAACTTCTTTACCGACAGGCAGTTGGTCGAAGTAGGCGCGTAGGGGCGGGGTGATGCGGCCGGCATCCCAGCCGGCGCGGCCGGGGGTAGCGTAGCGTGCTTGCCAATAGGCGGTGTCGAAAGCCGGAAAAACCGTTTGCATGGAAGCCAAGTATAACCACAACCGGAGCCGATTGGAAATTTCGCCTATTTTTACCCGTCACAAAGGTAGGTAGCGGTTTGGTTGCCCCTGGCCGCTAGCCTTTTTTCTGCCACTTCTATCCCCCCAGACCCCTTTTATGGAGCCTCAACAGGAATATCCCGAACCCCGCAAGAACAATAGCCGCATCCTGCTATGGGTAGCGCTCGTTTTGGTGCTGCTAGGTATCAACGGGGTGTTGTTTTACCTGAATTCACAAAAGAAAACGGAGAACGAACAGCTTACCACGCAGGTGCAAGCCAAGGATACCAAGCTGCAAGCGCAAATAAAAGAATATGAGGACCTGAAAGCCAGCTACGAGCGCCAAAGCCAGGACCTGCAAAAGCTGGGCCTCAGCAACGACTCGCTCGAAGCCCGCATTTCGAGCATCAACGCCGACCTGCTTAAGCTGCGCTCCTTTAAGGCCGGCTCGTTTTCGGTGGCCGAGCAGCGGCGCTTCAAACAGCGCGCCCTCAACCTGGAAAGCCAGCTTAAGCAAAAAGACGAGCAGATTGCCGATTTGAAGAAGTCAAACGATGACCTGTACGTCGAAACCACGACCCTCAAGGAAAAGCAAAACAAGCTGACCGACACCATCAGCACGATTGCCAAAACCAACCGCGACCTGAGCGACAAAGTGACCGTGGCCTCGCGCATTCAGGCCAGCAACATTCACGTGAGCGTGCTGAATAAGAAGGACAAAGAAAAAGACGACGACAAAGAAGAGTTCAAGGCCAAGAAAGTGGACCGCGTGAAAGTAGCCTTTGCGCTGTCGCGTAACGACGTGACGCCGAAGGATACCAAAACCATCTACATGCGCATCCTGGAGCCCGATGGCGCGGCCCTCTACAATCTGAGCACGGGCGGCGGCACCTTCACCGTAGACGGCCAGGAGGCGTTTTACACCATGAAGCAGGATGTGGTGTTCGACAACACCAAGCAGGCCCTCAACTTTGTGTATGCCAAGGGTGCCGACTACAAAATCGGCCCGCACACCGTGGAGCTTTACGAAGGCGGCGCGCTGATGGGCAAGACTACGTTTACGCTGAAGTAGTTGACCGTAGCTAAGTTAGCTGAATAACAGAACGTCATGCTGAGCTTGCCGAAGCATCTCTACCGCTTCATTCAACGATGCGGTAGAGATGCTTCGGCAAGCTCAGCATGACGTTCTTTTTGTGCATCATACCATTCTAATTATGCCCGAGCAAGCCTTGATGAGCTGGAGCGGCGGCAAAGACTCGGCCCTGGCACTGTACCACGCCCTGCGCAACCCGCACTACGACGTAGCGCACCTGCTTACCTCAGTAAGCGTGTCCTACGAGCGCGTATCGATGCACGGCGTGCGGGTGAGCTTGCTTGAAGCCCAGGCGGCGCGCATCGGCTTGCCGCTCACGCAGTTGCGTCTGGCCGAAATGCCTACTATGGCCGACTACGACCAGGCGCAGCTGGCGTCCTTTGCCGGCCTGCGGGCGCAGGGGGTAACAACGGCCATCTACGGCGACATTTTTCTGGAAGACCTGCGGGCCTACCGCGAGCAGCAGCTGGCGCGGGCGGGGCTGCGGGGCGAGTTTCCGCTGTGGCAGCGGGCGGGCGCCGAGCTGCTGAGCGAGTTTTGGCGGCTGGGCTTTCAAGCGATAATCGTCTGTGTGAATGAGCGTTGGCTTGATGCCAGCTTTTGCGGGCGGCTGCTCGACGCCGATTTTCTGCGCGACCTGCCGCCGGGCGTGGACCCCTGCGGCGAAAATGGTGAGTACCATAGCTTTGTGTTTAACGCGCCGTATTTCAGCTCGCCCATCGCCTTCACCAAAGGGGAGCTAGTGCGCCGGGTGCACGCGCCGCCCGCTGGCGCGGCGGCCAGCGGGCCCGACGACCCGTTTGCGCCCGGCTTTTGGTACTGTGATTTGCTGCCTGCTTAGAGTGGGGTGAAGCGGGCATCGCGGAGCGGTTTTGAACAAGCCGCTGTCCGGCAAGCTAAAGCTTACCCTACATTCGTGTCGCCTCATTTTTTGCCGTTCTTTCGCTTGCTGCTCAAAAAATACCTGCTGTTGCTACTGCTGGCCGTGCCGCTGCTAGCCCCGGCCCAGCGCCGCCCGGCCGGGCACCGCTCCGACGCCCACCCGCATTCGCATCCGAAAAAGGCGGTTATCGCTAAAAAAGCGGCGCCCAGCAGCCAGAAGCCCGCTTTTTTGCGCTACCTACACTCGGCCTGGGTCGATAGCCTGATGCGCACGCTTACACCCCGGCAGCGCGTGGCGCAGCTGTTTATGCTGGCCGCGTATTCTAATAAGCCAGCCATTTACCAGGACTCAATTTCCACATTAATAAGGGATTATGGGATTGGCGGGCTAATATTTTTTCAGGGTGGGCCGGTGCGGCAAACGCGCCTGCTCAACCGCTTCCAGGGCCAATCGAAGGTGCCGCTGCTGGTGGCCATGGATGGCGAGTGGGGCGCGGGCATGCGCCTCGACAGCGTGCTAAAGTTTCCGTACCAGATGAGCCTGGGCGCGGTGCCGGCCGCCGACTCGGGGCTCGTGTACGACATGGGCCGCGAGGTGGCGCGGCAGTTTACCCGGCTGGGGATGCAGGTCAACTTTGCGCCGGTGGTCGATGTCAATAACAACCCCGCCAACCCGGTTATCGGCTTCCGCTCGTGGGGCGAGGGTCCGGCAGCCGTGGCGCGCCTTAGTCGGCTGTATATGAAGGGGATGCAGGATGCGGGCGTGCTGGCCGTGGCCAAGCACTTTCCGGGCCACGGCGACGTAGATGCCGACTCGCACCTGGCCCTGCCGGTGGTGCGCGTAGACCGCCGGCGCCTGGACACACTGGAGCTGCCATCCTTCAAAAGCATGATTGCCAATGGGATAGGCGGCATGATGGTGGCCCACCTCAGCGTGCCGGCCCTGGACACCGTGCGCGGCCCCAGCACGCTATCCCGGCCCATCATCACGGGCGTGCTGCGCCAGCAGCTGGGCTTCAAGGGCGTGGTGTTTACCGATGCCATGAACATGAAGGGCCTGCTCAGCCTGGTGCCGCCCGGCGAAGCCGAGGTACGCGCCCTGCTGGCCGGCAACGACGTGCTGGAGTTCAGCAAAGACGTGCCGCTGGCCCTGGCCACCGTGCTGGCCGCCGTGGATAGCGGCCGCATCAGCCAGGCGCGCATCGACGAAAGCTGCCGCCGGGTGCTGGCCCTCAAGGAGTGGGCGGGCTTACATAAGTACCAGGCTGTCAGTGAGAAGAATATTTTTGCCGACCTCAACCCGCCCCACGCCCGCTACCTGGCCCATCGGCTGGCCGCCCACAGCCTCACGCTGCTGCGCAACCAGGGCAACCTGCTGCCCGTGCAGCGGCTCGATACCCTGCGCCTGGCTACGCTGGTGCTGGGCGGCAACCCCGCCGACACCACCGACTTCCAAAAAGCGGTGGCCAGCTACGCACCGATGGCGCACTTTCACCTGCCCGCCGCCCCCACGCTGGATGAGCTGGTGGACATGCGGGCCCGGCTATTCGGCTACGATGTGGTGCTGGTGGCGCTGCAAAGCCTGGGCCGGCTGCCGGCCACCAGCTTCGGCATCGCCCCCGAGGCCAACCTGCTGCTGCGCGAGCTGACCAAGCCCGGCCAGCGCATTATTCTCAGCATCTTTGGTTCGGCCTACGCGGCGGCCAAGGTGCGCGATTTTGACCGGGCCAGCGCCGTGGTGATGGCCTACCAGGAAAGCCCGGAGGCCCAGGAGCTGGCCGCCCAGCTCATTTTTGGCGGTATTGGGGCAGTGGGCAAGCTGCCCGTGACGGTGGCCTCCAACCTGCCGGCCGGCTTCGGCCTCACTACCCAGCCCGGCCTGCGCCTGGCCTACGCCCACCCCGAAGACGCCGGTATGGACAACCGCCTCGAAACCCGCGTGGACAGCATTATGGCCCAGGCCCTGGCCGCCGGGGCCACGCCGGGCGGGCAGGTAGTTATTGCGCGGCGCGGCGTGGTGGTGCTGCGCAAAAGCTATGGCTACCAGGCCGCTACGAGTGGCAGCGCTTCGCTAGTTGCGGCGGCTGCAAGCCAAAGCCTGAGTGCGGTAGCGGGCAATTTTGGGAGCGAGCCGGGTACTGCCAGTGCGCCTTTGCCACCGGCCCCAGTTGCCGGACCCCAGGGGCCGCGCCGCGTGCAGAACACCGACCTCTACGACCTGGCTTCGCTCACCAAGGTGCTGGCCGCTACGCCGGCGCTGCTCAAGCTGCAGGAGCAGGGCAAATTCAGCCCCGATAGCACGCTGGGGCAACTTTTTCCTTTTTTAAGGAAGACAGATAAAGCGGGTTTGAAGCTGCGCGATGTGCTAACCCACCAAGCCGGGCTGCCCGCCTGGATTCCGTTTTGGAAAGCCTTTACCAAGGCCGATGGCACGCTGCGCCGCCGCTGGTTCCGGCCCGACTCGTCGGCGCGGTTCCCATTGCCGGTGGCGCGCGGGCTGTGGGGCCGCCGCAAGCTGCCCGCCTATATCTACGGCCAGATTGGGGCCGCGCCGCTCACGGCCAAGCCGGGCTACGTGTACTCTGACTTGTCGTTCTACCTCTACCCCGAGCTGGTGCAGCGGCGCACGGGGCAGTCGTTTGAGCAGTTTTTGCAAAAAACAGTGTATCAGCCCCTTGGCTCGGGACTGCATTTTCAGCCGCTGCACCACGCAGCCGCAAGCCGCCTGGCGCCCACCGAGTACGACTCGCTGTTTCGGCGCCAGCTGCTGCGCGGCTACGTCGACGACGAGGGCGCGGCGCTGCTGGGCGGCATCTCAGGCCACGCAGGCCTGTTTGGCTCGGCCAACGACGTGGCCCAGCTGGCGCAGGCCTACGCCTGGGGCGGGCGCTACGGCGGCCAGCAGCTATTCGACGAAGCCATCTTGGCCGACTGGACGCGCCCGCAGTTTGCCGGCAACCGGCGCGGGCTGGCTTTTGACCGGCCCAGCGCCCCGGCCAGCGGCGACACTGCGCCGGGCGCGTCAGCGGGCAGCTTTGGGCACTCGGGCTTCACGGGCACCTACTTCTGGGTTGACCCTGCGAAGGAACTGGTGGTGGTGGTGCTTACTAATCGGGTGAACCCCTCGCGGCGGAATAATAAATTGAGCCAGCTCAACGTGCGCACCCAGATTCAGCAGGTGGCCCTGGAGGCGATAAAATGATTTTTCGCGCAGTGTTTCGGGGTGTTAAACCGCAGTGTTCCGCAGTGTTTTACCCTATACTTGTGGAATGGATGAGAATGCTATTTCATTTGAGATTCGCAAAGCAGCGTTCAAGGTACATACTGAGCTAGGGCCGGGATTGCCGGAGTCGGTTTATGAGTTGGCATTAGCTTTCGAGTTGCGGCAGGTTGGCCTGCGCGTCGATACCCAAGTGGCGCTGCCAGTAGTGTACAGGGGGCAGCAACTGGACGGTGGCTACCGTCTCGATTTGTTCATAGAGCGTAAGGTGATTGTCGAATTAAAATCGGTAGACATCCTCTTGCCGGTGCGTCATAAGCAGCTACTTACCTACTTAAAATTATCTGGTCTCAAGCTGGGGCAATTGATAAATTTCAATGTAGATAGCCTCAAAGACCATATACACCGCTTAATAAACGGTCTATAAAAACACTGCGGAACACTGCGATTAACACCCCGAAACACTGCGCGAAAACCCTATCCCACCCATGCAAGGACTCATGATGCAAACGCCCCTGCGCATCGCGGGGCTCATCGAACACGCCGCCCGGTGGCACGGTACCACCGAAATTGTGTCGCGCCTGCCCGAGGGCGGCCCCCTGCACCGCTACACCTACGCCGCCGCGCACCAGCGCGCCAAGCAGCTGGCCAACGCCCTCACCCGCCTGGGTATACAGGACGGCGACCGCGTGGGCACCCTGGCCTGGAACACGCACCGGCATTTCGAGCTGTACTACGGCATTTCGGGGATTGCGGCAGTGTGCCACACCATCAACCCGCGGCTGTTTTTTGAGCAGTTGGTTTACATCATTAATCACGCGCAGGACCGGCTGCTGTTCTTCGATGTAACGTTTTTGCCGCTCGTCGATAAGCTGGCCCCGCACTGCCCGTTGGTGGAGAAATGGGTGCTAATGGCCGGCCCCGAGCACCTGCCCGCCGACTCGGCCCTGCCCGGCTTGGCCAGCTACGAAGCCCTGCTAGCCGCCGAAAGCACTGATTTTGAGTGGCCGGTGTTTGATGAAAATACGGCTTCTTCGCTGTGCTACACCTCCGGCACCACCGACGAGCCCAAGGGCGTGCTCTACTCGCACCGCTCCACGCTGCTGCACAGCTACGCGGCCTCGCTGCCCGACTGCTTTAACTGCGGCGCGCGCGACGTCATCTTGCCCGTGGTACCCATGTTCCACGTCAATGCCTGGGGCGTGCCCTACCTGGCGGCGCTCAACGGCTGCAAGCTGGTGCTGCCCGGCCCGGCCCTGGATGCGGCCAGCCTTTACGAGCTATTTGAAAGCGAAGGCGTTACGTTTTCGGCCGGCGTGCCCACCATCTGGTTTGGGCTGCTGACCTACATGCGCGAGGGGCCGCGCCGGTTCAGCACGCTGCGCAAGATGATAGTGGGCGGCGCCTCGTGCCCGCCGGCCCTGTTGCGGGCCTTTGATGAGGAGCTGGGCGTGGAAATCCGCCACGCCTGGGGCATGAGTGAAACCTCGCCGCTGGGCACCGTGAGCACCCTCAAAGCCCAGCAGCTAGAGCTGCCCGAAGAGGCGCAGTTCTTCCTGAAAATCAAGCAGGGCCGCGTTATTTTCGGCATTGACATGGAGATTGTGGACGGCGAAGGCCAGCCGCTACCCCACGACGGCGTGGCCTTTGGCGACCTGCTGGTGCGCGGGCCGTTTGTGGTGAGCGACTACTTCGGCGCGCCCGGCGCGGGCCAGCTCACGGCCGGCGGCTGGTTTCGCACCGGCGACGTGGGCACCATCGACCCCGAAGGCTTCCTCAACATCACCGACCGCTCGAAGGACGTGATAAAATCGGGCGGTGAGTGGATTTCCAGCATCGACCTCGAAAACCTGGCCATCGCCCACCCCGGCATCGCCGAAGCGGCCGTTATCGGCGTGCCCCACCCCAAGTGGAGCGAGCGCCCCCTGCTGGTGGCCGTGCGCAAGCCCGGCCACGACGTGACGGGCGAAGAGCTGCTCAAGTTTCTGGACGGCAAAATTGCCCCCTGGTGGCGCCCCGACGCCGTGGAGTTTGTAACCCAGCTGCCGCACACCGCCACCGGCAAGCTGCTCAAAACCCAGCTGCGCAAGGACTTCGCGGGTTATGAGCTAAAAGCTTAATTAAGTGATGGTTATAATGAAGAGATTGCTCTATGCCCTGCTGGCGCTGGGCGGCTACGCCGTGCCCGCCGCCGCCCAGGCCCCCGCCGACCGCGACGGCCTGACGCGCTACGCGGCCGCCAACCACGCCCTGCCCGCGCCCCAGGCCAGCCGCCCGCGCGTGGTGCTGCTCGGCAATTCCATCACCGATGTTTGGCCCAGGGCCGACTCGGCGTTTTTTGCCGGCAAGCGCTACGAGCTCGTGGGGCGCGGCATTGGGGGGCAAACGTCGCCGCAGCTGCTGGTGCGCTTCCGGCAGGACGTGCTCGACCTGCACCCCGTGGCGGTGGCCATCCTGGCGGGCATCAACGACATTGCCGAAAACCTGGGCCCCTACGACCCGCAGGCCACCTTCAACAACGTGCAGTCGATGACCGAGCTGGCGCAGGCGCACGGCATCCGGGTTATTTTGTGCTCGGTGCTGCCCGCCTACGATTTTCCGTGGCGCCGAGGCCTGGCGCCCGCGCCTAAAGTACTGGCGCTGAATAAAATGCTGAAAGACTACGCCGCCCAGCAGCACGCCACCTACCTCGACTACCACTCGGCCATGGCCGACAGCCGCCAGGGCCTGCCGCCCGCCCTGGCCAAAGATGAGGTGCACCCCACCCTGGCCGGCTACCGCATCATGGGGCCCCTGCTGGAGCAGGCCGTAGCCACGGCTTTGAAGGCAAAAAGATGAGGATATAAAAAATTCTAAAGTCCTTTGGGAGGGACCTATTATAGCCCTTGGCACTACTGCCGAGGGCTTTTTTGTGGTTACCGATGGCAAAAGTAGCGTCAGGTTTACGCACAAATGATTCTCTAGCCCCGTGGTAGCCGCCGCTACATTTGGCTTATCCTATCTCCCGCACCTAATCTGGTTTGTGCGGTCGCACCTGCATCAGCTTACTTTCTTATGAAACAGTTGTTGCCGTTCGCTTTGGCCACTGCGCTAGCCCTGCCCGCCTGCAAGAAAGACGCCCCCGAGGCCAGCCTGCCACCAGCTACGCAGGTAGGAGCTAATACTGGCGGCTGCCTCATCAATGGCCAGCCTTTCATTGCTGCCGAGTATGGGGGCGGCCTACTCTCTAATCCTGTTCCGGCATTGCAAGGGGGATTCGCTTTTGACAGCGTTTACTATGTTACTCTTAACGGAGAATATCAAGGCCAAAAAGGAAGCATAATGCTCTTTTCCCAACCAAAATAGTCACCATTACAAGTGGCCGTTTTGACCGCAAGCAGTAGGCTTTTCTACCCCTTGCAAGGTGAATGAAACAGCGATACCTAGGCAATATTCTGCTCCAACTCTTAGGTCGACGGATTACCCACTAAAATAAAAAAGCCCTTAGCGCATTGCTAGCCAGCTTATTACTTAATAATAAATATTTAATGAGGAATGTGTAGGCATTCTCTCTACCTTCACCCCGTCTTATTCTTACTTTCCCTTTCCCATGAAGTATCTATTTCCGCTGGGGCTAGCCGCCGTGCTAAGCCTGAGTATGTGCAAGAAAGACACTCCCGAAGCCAGCCTGCCCGCTGCTACGCAAGTTGGGGCCAATACTGGTGGCTGCCTTATTAATGGCCAGCCCTTTGTAGCAACTGGCTGGGGGGGAAGCCTGCTATCTAATCCAATTCCAGCATTATCAGGGGGCTTTTATGAAGATAGTCTGTATTACTTAACTTTGGCTGGTGTTACAAGTAGAGGTAATACTCATGTTTATTTATTCTTTCGTAATCAAATATCGGGAACTTATTTGTTCAACCAAAAAACATCTATACTAGATAGAGCAGGGCTACGCTATACTCTAAGTTATGGTGCTTGTGATTTTGCGGATGGTAATGAGCTTTATATAACTGATGCACAGCATATAGGACAAATAATTTTGGCGCAAGCTAATACTAAGAACGGTATCTCAGCAGGCACGTTCGAGTTTACGGCAGTTAGCCAACTTAACCCAACCAAAATAATCACTATTACCGACGGGCGTTTCGACCGCAAGCAGTAGCATTTTCTCCCTTTTCTTTTTTCACTTTTTTTCCTTTTCCACATGAAACACTGGTTACTTTGGTTACTTGTCCTGTTAGCGGTGCCTGGCTGGGCGCAAATTAGGTTTCCAGGTGGTGGAGACCCACCCATCATAAGGCCCTATTCCTGCGAAGAGGTTGTGAGCCGACAGCAACACTACGCCGACAGCCTGCTGGAACCGTTAGATAAGAGCCAGATTTCGACGCATATTCTTTATGACCGGGTGGCTCCCATGGCCCGGCTAGACGGCTTCAACCTGCACTACAACAATCCGGATACCTCGAATGTGCATCACTTTTTGCAGGCATATTATGAGTTGCATCAAGCCGACTACGCTAGTTCCGGCACTGCCCCTTGCCGGCAACTGCTGGCCGACAATGCCCGGCACTATCAGCAGCACGATACGGTGCTGATTGGGGCACTGCGCTATCGCTTCAATTACATCGATAGCAACGCCGTGCGCAACAACCAATTGCGGTGGGACACCTCAGCCCCGAGCCGCCTCTACGACGTGGCCGGGCGTAGCAGTTCGCCTTACCTGCTGCGCGAGGTAGCGGTAGTAGCGGCCTTGGCCGACAGTATCCGCAGCAGTACGGTAAGCTTCCGGCTGGACCCTGCGTCCATTTTTACCAATACGGGCGGAGCCGTACGTAACGTCAGTATCGATTTTGGCGATGGGGGAGGCGCACAAACTTGCGCGCCCGGCCAAGTAATACAGATAAGCTATAGCACCAGTGGGCGCAAGGTATTGCGCTACGTGATGAATTACTCGGACGGTAGCCAGTTCACAACTTACTCGGTTCTGTACGTGCCAACGCTACACGGGGTAGCTGCCTCCTGCACCAATTGCCGTACGAGCGCGGCAGAGCCTATTCCCGCGTGTTACACCCAGAAGCTTACTTCGGCTATTACTTTCCAAGGAATAGCTGGTCAGGCGGAGGTAACTTATTACTACAGCACCAACCCAGGTAAAATATGCAATTCCAATGGTACTACTAGTGGTACTATATTTTCAAACGTCACTAAACCGATTATTATTGTTGATGGTATAGATTACGATGGTAGTCGTAAGGGCCCTACCATTTTTAGCGAATATCTGAATTATCAAGATGGTACTCAGACCCGAAACCTTGGCAGACAACTTCAAGATGCTGGCTATGACGTCGTCATCATAGACTTCCCCAACGTGGAACGACGGGTTAAATTGGGGCCTTTCATATATAACGTAATTGACCGGCACAGCGGGGCCGATTACATGGAGCGCAACGCTTTCTCACTGGTAACGCTCATTCAGCAACTCAATGCGCAGATGCAGGCGGCCGGCTCGACCGAAAAAATTGTGGTGCAGGGCCCCAGCATGGGCGGGCAGATTGCCCGCTACGCCCTGGCCTACATGGAGCACAACAACCTGCCGCATAACACGCGCCTCTACGTCTCGCTCGACTCGCCGCATAACGGGGCTACCATCCCGATTGGGTTGCAGCACTTCGTGCAATATTTTGCCGATGCCACCGAGGAGGAGGAACTGGTAGCCGGCTTAGCGGAGCTGGACTCCCCGGCGGCCCGCGAGCTGGTGCAGCATCACCACAGCCAGGGCACGGCATTTGGGCCGCATCCCGACCGCGTGCAGTTCCTCAACGACCTGACTACCTTCGGCAACTACCCCAGCCAGCTCCGCCGGGTGGCCGTGGCCAATGGGTCCCTGGATGGCACGGCCCAGATTGACCAGAACAGCCGGCCCCTGGGGGCGGGCCAGCAAATGTTTGTGTTTGAGCAGCGCGGAGTGCCCGGTTACCCGTTTTCCTGGGTAACCGGCCTGCTCACTCGCTTGGTTACCAATGCTTCGGCCCGCGTCTACTACGAACCTGGTTACGGCCAAACGCAGCAGGTACTTGCCTCCTACTATGCATTTAAAGGTCGCCATGCCCAGGAGGCGACCGGCCCCAGCGGCTCGTGCGGGCTGGATAGCTCGCCCGGTAGTTATCGTAAGTTCGTTTCCTTCGCCCAAAGCAGCGGGGGATTAACCCAGGAGCGAAACTTCTACTCCGTACGCGACCGGGCCTGTTTTATCCCCACTCTCAGTGCCCTTGGCTACACGCAATCTGCTGACAACTGCCAAGCGGTGGGTAAAAATCTGGTTTGTACCAACGCTACGCCATTTGATGCCTATTACGGCCCTACCGGGCACAATGAAGAGCATGTCCAGCTGACTTTGGCCAACGTGGAATTTATTCGTAATGAGATTCTGCTCAAAACGCCCACGCCTGTTTTTCTCACGGCCCCAACTGAATTGTGTGTCAATGGTAGCGCGGCGGCTTTTAGTGTAGCTGGTGAATGCGTAGCCAGCCGCACAGATAAGCCCCAGCCGGGCACTACGTATGCCTGGGCTGTCGGCTCTGGCCTGCAAATAGTAGGCGGCCAAGGCACTGGCACGGTGCAGGTGCAGCCGTTTGCTGGGTTTTCGGGTACAAACACGGTAACGGTAGTTGCCACTCGGTTAGGTTACGCAGCTAGCGCGCCGACAGTAGCGCAGGTGCGCGTAGGAAGTGCTTATGTTCAGCTTAGTGGCCCATCGGGACCAGAATGCTATTTCACCACCCTGACTTATAGCTTAACCAGCTCTCTAACTCAGCAAAACGTAGAGTGGCATGTGTACCTGGATAATGTGCAGCACGATGAGTTTATTCAGCAAAATTATACGACCAGCCTACTCGTGCAGCCCACGGCCACGGGATACCTGCAAATAACTGCCAGTGATACGGAGACTTGCTCATCAAATCAAATAATTACGGCCTATGCTTCCACAACAATAGTTAGCCAGATACGAAACCCGGATGGGTCATTCTCCCTTTGTTCGCAGTTCCGCCCGCCTCGGCCTACCAAACTGGTAGCCTATCCAAACCCCGCTAATAATACCTTGACGCTAAGTGATGCTGAATCAACTGGCAGTGGCACCGTAGGCACTGTTGTACTCTACAACACCTATGGCCGGGAGGTGCGTCGCGTAACAGGCGCGCTGCAATTATCGACAACTGATTTGCCCGCTGGTCTTTACCATGCAGTAGTTCAGCAAGATGGGCAGATAAAGCAGTGTCAGATTAGAATAAGCCACTAATTAGTGGCTTAAAAAAAGGTGGGGAGGGTACTGGTGCACTATACGCACTAGTACCCTCCCCACCTTTTTTTGAGCTATTGGTTTTTACTGCGCGCCTTGCTGCAAGTAGGGGGCGAGCACCTCGTAGGCCTTCTTGGCCCGCGGCTCGTCGTGCACCTGGGCGGCGGCCTGGTACACGCTCTGCAGCATGTAGAGGTACTGGCGCTGGCTGTCGTCGAAGAGGGCGCCCTCGTGGGTCTGGTAGTAGCTCAGGATGGTGAGGCTGCGGGTAGTGAGCTTGTCGAGGATGGCGTTGGCCTTGTCCTTTTCGCCCACGGCGTAGAGCACCGGCACCAGCTGCGGCGTGTAGAAATCGAAGGGCACCGCGTTGTCGGGCATTACGGCTAAGCACTTATCGGCCACTTCCTTGGCTTTGGCCAGGTCGCCATCGGCGAGGTAGGCGTTGGCGAGGCGGGCGAATTTATCGCGGTAGTTGGCCGGGAAGCGCAGGTTGTTTTCGTCGTAGAACACACTGGCGTTGTCGAGGCCACGGTACTGAAACTTGTGCATCAGCTCGTCGTAGCAGATGGGTTTTTCCAGGTAGCCTTCGTCGCCGCGCGGGGTATAGTTGGGGTCGCGCAGCGGCAGCAGGCGGTAGGCCATGCCTTCGAGCTGGAAGTAGGGCTGCAGGTTCATGTAGTCGCTCGGGGCCACCGTGGAGCTGAAATAGATGGGCCGCTTCCAGTTGTTGGTGGCAATCATGTCCAGAATCACCAGGTTTTTCTTCTCAATGGCGCGCTTGCCCATGCTCCAGTCCAGGCGGCTCACCAGCTGCTTCTCGCGGTCTTTCGGAATGATACCCAGCTTTTTAACCGCCGCCGTGTCCACGTTCAAAAAGAACTTGGGCGTGGGGAAAGTCATGGTTGAGTAGTTGCCCTCGGTGTACTTGAGCAGCGGGCTGCCCTGGCCCACCAGGCTGATAAACTGCTTGAGGTCGAGGCTGTCCACGGCCGGGTTGGGCGAGAAGGGCAGCATGTCGTTGTTGCCCTGCGCGTAGGTGGCATCACCCATCGTAATCGGCACACCGTCAGACTTGTACGAGCGGCGCTTCATCTGCTGAATGTACCAGTCGGTGTTCAGGTACGAGAGCACGGCCACGCGCACGTCGGTGCGCACGCCCTCCACCTCCTGAGCGTACCAGAGCGGGAAGGTGTCGTTGTCGCCGTTGGTGAACAAAATAGCGTTCGGGGCGCAGCTGTTGAGCAGGTTGCGGGCCGAGTCGACCGAGTTGTAGCGGCCGGCGCGGTTGTGGTCGTTCCAGCCCTGGGCCAGCAGAATAGTGGGCGAAATGAGCCCAAGCAGCACGGCCACCCCGGCGCGCAGGTTCTCGGCTCTGAGGGCGGCGGCCAGCGCCTGGCCCACGCCAATCACGCCCAGGCCAATCCAGATGGCAAATGCGAACGTGGCCCCCGTGAAGGTGTAGTCGCGCTCGCGCGGCTCGATGGGCGGCTGGTTGAGGTACACCACAATGGCAATGCCCGTAAACAGGAACAGCAGGCCCACCACCAGCGCATCGTGCCCACGCCGGCGGATTTGCACAAACAAGCCTATCAGCCCCAGAATGAGCGGGATAGCAAAGAAGTTATTATGCGCAAAGCTCTTACCGATGCGGTCGGGCAGGGTAGCGGCGCCGGGGCTGAACGGCCCAATCACACCCGCCTGCTGCACATCGGACTCGCGCCCGATGTAGTTCCAGCCGAAGTAGCGCCAGAACATGTGCCCAATCTGGTACCGGAACAGGAAGCCCAGGTTTTGGCCCATCGTGGGCTTGGTGCCTTCCTGCAAGTCGGGCACCCACTTCTTATACTCCTGAATGTGCGCGGGGTCGTAGCTATACAGGCGGGGCAGCAGCATTTTGTCGGCGTCGGCGTAGCCGGGCTCCTGGGCGCGGGGCAGAATCTCCACGTACCGGCCGTTTTCGCGCTTGTAGCGCGGGGCGCCTTCTTCGTAGTGGTCGGGCTGGGCGTTGAACTGCGGGCCGTAGAGCAGGGGCCGCGAGCCGTACTGCTCGCGCTTGAGGTAGCTCACGAAGGAGAGCACGTCCTCGGGGTTGTTCTCGTTGATGGTGGGGTGAAAAGACGAGCGAATCGGCACAATCAGGTAAGTTGAATAGCCGATGAGGATGAACACGAAGCACAGCATGGCCGTGTTCAGCAGCTGGCTGCGGCGCTGGTACGAAAGCCGGAAGCCCGCGTAAATCAAGCCCACAAATAGCAGCAGGAAAATAACCAGGCCCGAATCGAAGGGCAAACCCAGCGTATTAATAAAGAACACCTCGAAGCCGCCGGCCAGCGTGGGCAGGCCCGGAATGATGCCCACCAGCACCGAGCCCACAATAATCAGGCTCACTACCAGCGTCACGATACCGCCCACCACGCTCGGGTTCTGCGAGCGGCGGTAGTAGTAGATGAAGGCCAGCGCCGGCAGGGCCAGCAGGTTCAGCAAGTGCACCCCAATGCTGAGGCCAATGACGTAGGCAATGAGAATGAGCCACTTATCGGAATCGGCCTCGCTGGCGTGCTCTTCCCACTTCAGCATAATCCAGACCACGGCGGCCGTGCAGAGCGCCGACATGGCGTATACCTCGCCTTCCTCGGCGTTAAACCAGAACGAGTCGGAGAACGCGAATGAAAGCGCGCCGACCGCGCCCGCGCCCAGAATGAGCAGCGTTTGGTAGCCGGTAGGCTCGGGCGTTTCGGTTTCAAACTCGCCCCGCGCCACTACCAGCTTGCGCGCCAGCCGGGTGATTATCCAGAACAGAAACAGTACCGTAAACGCGCTGCTCAAGGCCGAGAGCGCATTGACCAGCACCGCTACCTTGGTCACGTCGCCGAAGCTGAACAATGACATTAGCCGGCCCAGAATGAGGAAGGTGGGCGCGCCCGGCGGGTGCGGCACCAGCAGCTTGTAGGAGCAGGCGATGAACTCGCCGCAGTCCCAGAATGAGGCGGTGGGCTCCAGCGTGAGCAGGAAGACGGCGGCGGCGATGGCAAACACCACCCAGCCAACCAGGTTATTCAACCGTTGAAAGGAACGCATACGGGGCAAAAAAGGCCAGTCGCCGCTGCCAAAGACAGTCGCCGCCCAACCAGCGGGAAATTCCGGTATAACTAAACCCTTGCCACTTGGCAACAGGCCCCCAAAAGTAGGCATTAACCCGCCAGGGGTTGCTTGGTGAATTGGGAATTTAGCATTTGGAATGAGGAATTAGGCACGAGTAAGGGGCGCCGCGGCTACTGGCTTGCAGTAGGCACGGCGCCCCTAGGGAGGGCACAAGGAAATTTTAATTCTTCATTCCTAATTACTCATTCCGAATTCTTCTAAAGCAGCGTCAGGCGGTTGGTGCTCACGGCTTTATCATTCACTAGCAGCGAGCAGAAGTAGAGCCCGGCCGGCAGGCCGCTCACGTCGAGCGGCACGCCCATGCTGGCGCTGGCCAGCGGCAACGGTAGCACGCGCACCTCGCGGCCGAGCACGTTGCTCAGGCGCAGCTTGTACTCGGGCCCGTGCTGCGCCGAAAGCTGCACCGACACCAGCCCGCGCGCCGGGTTTGGATACAAGCTTAGCGTGGGCGTGGGAGCCTGAAAGGCCGTAGTTGCCAGTGGGGCAGCACTTACCGTGATGCTGCCAATCATGCCCACAAAAGTGCCGTTGCCGAGAGCCGCCGCGTGGATGGTGCAGTGGTAGGGGTAGCTGCCTGCCTTGGTAAACGTGATGGTTTGCGTCGGGTTAGTAGGCCCCAGCGTGAAGGTAGGCCAGGCGGCCGGCGAACTATCCGACATGGTGGGGTGCGTGCCCGATACCCACACGAAGCGGACGGCATCGTTGACTTTGAGGGCCGGCAGGTCTTGGGGAGAGTAGCCGTTGGACCCGGCGGGGCCAATCTGCACGTCGTAGGTAGTAGCACGCACGGCCGCAGGCAGCAAGGCCAGCATCGCGAGCGCACAAGACAAAAAAGGAGTAGCTAAGCGCATGGGTACGAAGGATGTAGGTGGAAAAGCCAGAGCTTATTCAAAAGTAAGCCGAAATCGGTGATGTGCCAATGAACAAGCACCGTGCCGGGTCGGTAAGGTTCCGAAAGGCCGGTTTAATCGACCGGCCCCGCCCTTTGCCCGACCAGCCAAAGCCGGGGCAACCCCGCCCGAATGGCGGGCTGCCCAGGGCGGCTACGGCTGGGTGAGGCAGGGAAAGTAATGGCTTGGCAGTGAGAAACAGGCGGCAACGTACTGCTTTGGAGTACATTGCCAGCATAAAGCATTCGCCAAGCTGCCGCTGCCCACCCAGTAGCCGCCCGCCTGGCCTGCCCGACCTGCCGGTAGCTACGCTGCCGAACTGGCCGGGCAAGCATTCTTATCAAGGTACCCCTAGCATAGTTTGTCTGTGACAAAAAGGCCCATGCGCGCTCGTTTAGTTAATGGTAATAGCAGGCCCTGGGGCGGGCGGGTGGCCGGGCTACTGCTGAGCGCCCTGCTGGGGGCCTGCACCGCCGAGCCGCCCGCCCGCCTGCCCGCGGCCCCGCACACGGCCCAGGCCGCCGTGCGGCCTTACCCGGCGGCCTTCGGCTACGGCTGCAACCTGGGCTACTATGGCCCCACCTGGCCCGATGAGCAACTGGCCCGCGCCGTGCGCGCAGCCGGGGGCAACACCCTGCGGGTGTCGCTGCCCGAGCAGTTTCTGGAGCAGTGGGGCTGGGGAGTGCGCAAAAACACATTTAGCTATTATGCTGACTCCCTGCAATTTAGTAATTTGACTTGTTTTGTGGGCGACCCCAGCCCGGCCCACCGCGACCCCGTAGTGTACCCCGGCTGCGCCGAGCCCAGCCACCTGTTTGCCAACCTCTACGAGCCCATCTGGAACGCCGACAGCACCGTCAACCCCAAAAATTATTACGCCCAGTACATCTACCAGCTCACGCAGCGCTACGGGCGCCACGTGCGGGTGTGGGAGGTGGTGAACGAGCCCGACTACATCACCGGCACCCTCAATAAGCAGTGGCTCGACCGCGCCCCCGCGCCGGCCGAGCTGCCCAACGTGCTGGCCCCCATTGGCCGCTACATTCGCACACTGCGCATCACCTGGGAAGTGGTGAAGAAGTACCAGCCCACCGCCTACGTGGCCCCCGGCGGCCTGGGCTACCCCGAGTTTCTCGACGCGTTGCTGCGCTACTCCGACAACCCCCGCGACGGCATGCCCAACGCCGAGTACCCGGCCACCGGCGGCGCGTATTTCGATGTGCTTGATTACCACGTGTATCCGTCGTACGACCTGCGCCACCGCGACTGGCAGCGCGCCGGCCGCTTTGCCTACACCCGCAACTCCGACTTTGCGGCCGAGCAAGTCATTGCCCACCAGCAGGCCATGGAAGCCGTGCTGCGCAAGTACGGCTACGACGGCACGGCCTACCCGCGCAAGCACTTTTTGGTGAGCGAAACCAACATTGGCCGCCGGCCCGCCGACTGGCGCGCCGGCTCCGACGAGCTGCAGCGCAACTTTGGCCTCAAGGCCCTGGTGCTGGCCCAGCAGCACGGTATTGTGCAAGTGCACTTTTACCGGGTGGGGGAGGGGGCCGCCGCCCCGCCGCCCGGCGAGCCCGTGAGCGGCGACACCGAGTTTCAGCTCATGGGCCTTTATGAAAGCCTGGCGCGCGACCAGCCCGGCCACGAAAAGCTAACCGAGCTGGGCCGGGCCCTGCGCGCCGGCGGCCGGCTGCTGGCCGGCCGGCCCTACAG
>CAXTFI010000014.1:0-39692 GCA_964243255.1 uncultured Hymenobacter sp. | reverse complement strand
GGCGCGGCCTACCTGGGCGGCGGCACCAACCTCATCGACCTGATGAAGGAGAACGTGAGCCGCCCCACCCACCTCACCAGCCTGGGCCACCTCAGCAGCCTCAGCCAGATTGAAAGCCTGCCCGATGGCGGCTTGCGCCTGGGCGCGCTGGCCACCAACGCCGACACCGCCTGGCACCCCGAGGTAGAAGCGCGCTACCCGCTGCTCAGCCAAACCGTATTGGCCGGAGCCACGCCGCAACTGCGCAACATGGCCACCAACGGCGGCAACCTGCTGCAGCGCACCCGGTGCTACTATTTCTACGACCTGGCCACGCCCTGCAACAAGCGCGAGCCGGGCAGCGGCTGCTCGGCCATCAACGGCCAAAACCGCGTGTGCGGCGTGCTGGGCACCAGCGAAAGCTGCATTGCCACCCACCCCTCGGATATGTGCGTGGCCCTGGCCGCCCTCGAAGCCGTGGTGCGCGTGCAAGGCCCCGACGGCGAGCGGACAATCAAGTTTGCGGACTTCCACCGCCTGCCGGGCGACCAGCCGGAGCTGGATAACACTTTGAAAACGGGCGAGTTGATAACCGCTATTGACCTGCCCGCGCAGGGCTACGCCCAGAATTTCACGTACCTCAAGCTGCGCGACCGCGCCAGCTACGCCTTTGCGCTGGTGAGCGTGGCGGTGGGGCTGGAAATGGCCGGCAACACCATTAAGAAGGCCCGCTTTGCCCTGGGCGGCGTGGCCCACAAGCCCTGGCGCGACCAGGAGGCCGAGCAGCTGCTCGAAGGCCAGCCCGCCTCGCCCGACTTGTTCCGCCAGGTGGCGGCCAAGGTACTTGCCGAGGCCAAAGGCTACGGCGTTAATTCCTTTAAAATCGAGCTGGGCAAACGCGCCATCGTGCGCGCCCTCAAGCAAGCCACCGAAATGGACCAAGCGCTCGATTCCAACGCCTTCCTGAATTCCAATCCGTAATTCTATGAGCCAAACTATCGCCACCCCGCCCACCGTGCGCCTGGACTCCGATGTTATCGGCAAGCCCATCAGCCGCCCCGAGGGCCCGGCCAAAGTATCGGGCGCGGCCAAGTACGCGGCCGAGTTCAACGTGCCCAATCTGTGGTACGGCTACATCGTGGAAAGCCCCATCACGAAGGGTAAAATCACGAAAATCGACGCCGCTGAGGTGTTGGCGCTGCCCGGCGTGCAGCAAGTTTTCTCGCACGAGAACGTGCCCTCGCTGGCCTGGTTTGACCGCAGCTACAAGGACGACGTGGCCCCCGGCGGCTCGCCTTTTCGCCCGCTGCACGAGCCCGCCATCCGGTTCAGCCAGCAGCCGGTGGCGCTGGTAGTGGCCGAGACGTTTGAGCTGGCCCGCTACGCTGCATCTATTCTCAAGATAGAATACGCAGTGGATGAGGACTTTAACACCGACCTCGACAAAGCCCGCGCCAAGGGCCAGGGCTTTGACGCGCCCAAGGGCAAAACCGGCTTCGTGCCCCCACCCAAGCCCAAGGGCGATGCGGAAGCTGCTTTCAAAACCGCCCCGCACCAGGTGCAGGGCGAGTACACGCACCACGCGCAGCACCACAACCCGATGGAGATGTTTGCCACCACCGTAGAGTGGCTGGGCGATGGTAAGAAGCTGAAAATCTACGACAAAACCCAGGGCGCGCCCAACGTGCAGCAGTACATCAGCAAGATTTTTGGGCTGAGCACCGAGGAGGCGCGGGTTATTTCCAGGTACACGGGCGGCGCGTTTGGCGCGGGGCTGCGGCCACAGCACCAGGTGTTTCTGGCCGTGCTGGCATCGCTGGAGCTCAAGCATTCGGTGCGCGTGTCGCTCACGCGCCAGCAGATGTTTAGCATGGGCCACCGGCCGCACACCATCCAGAATATCAAGCTGGCCGCCGACGACCAGGGCTACCTGCAAGCCATTGAGCACTCGGCGTTTGCCGAAACCTCGCAGTTTGAGAACGAAACCGAAACGGTAGTCAACTGGTCGGGCATTCTCTACCAGTGCGACAACAGCAAGTTTGGGTACGAGCTGGCCAAAATCGACGTGAACACCCCCGCCGATATGCGCGCGCCCGGCGCGGCTACCGGCTCGTTTGCCATCGAGTGCGCCATCGACGAGCTGGCCCACAAGGCCGGCGTTGACCCGCTGCAATTTCGCCTGCTCAACTACACCTACGCCGACCCCACCGAGAATAAGCCCTTCAGCAGCAAGCGCTTACTTGACTGCTACCACGAGGGTGCCGCCCGCTTTGGCTGGAGCCAGCGCAACCCCGAGCCCCGCTCCATGCGCGAGGGCAACCTGCTGGTAGGCTGGGGCCTGGGCACCGGCTGCTGGGATGCTTCCATGCAAAAAGCCGCCGCCAAGGCCAGCCTCTCGGCCGATGGCCAGCTGACCGTGCGCAGCGCCACCAACGACCAGGGCGCCGGTACCTACGTGATTATGACCCAGATAGCCGCCCAAACCCTGGGCCTGCCCCTGGCGCAAGTCACCTTCGTGCTGGGCGACACCACCTTTCCCGCTGCCCCCGTGCAAGGCGGCTCCTGGACGGCGGCCTCCGTGGGCTCGGCCGTGCAGGCCACGTGCCAGGAAGTGGGCAAGAAGCTCCTCAAGCTGGCCCAAAAGATGGACGACTCGCCCCTGGCCGGCGTCGACTTTGAAGACGTGCAGTTCGCCGATGGCCACCTACGCGCCAACGAGGACATCAGCCGGTCGGTAGCCATTGCGCAGATACTAGCCGCCAGCGGCGAAGCCGCTGTGGAGGCCGAGTCGAGCGCCATGCCCAACCCAATTAACAACCTGAAGTACTCGATGCACTCGCACAACGCAGCGTTTGTGGAGGTGAAAGTGGACGAAGACCTGGGCACCATCCACGTGACCCGCGTGGTGAATGCCGTGGCCGCCGGCCGCATCCTCAACCCCAAAACGGCTCGTAGCCAAGTGCTCGGCGGCACGGTGTGGGGCATCAGCATGGCCCTGATGGAGGAGGCTTACCTCGATAACAACCTCGGCCGCTACATGAACCACAACTACGCCGAGTACCACGTCCCCGTCAACGCCGACATTCACAAAATCGACGTAATTTTTGTGGAGGAGGAAGACGATGTCGTGAACCCCTTGGGCGTGAAAGGCGTGGGTGAAATCGGCATGCTCGGCGTGGCGGCGGCTATTGCCAATGCGGTGTATCACGCTACTGGCAAGCGCATACGCTCGCTACCGCTGACGATTGATAAGCTGCTGTAAGTAGCGATTGGCAGCAAAAGAAATTGCCCCGCAGCCGTATGGTTGCGGGGCAATTTCTTTTGCTGCCAATCGCTAAATTTTTAACGAGCTGCTACTTCATAAATAATAGTGCCAGTGCCCCCACAGCGACTCTTGTTTAAATCTTTTCCTAAAGTAGTAGCCATCAAAACGATTACGCTTTATTTGTTTGCTGCAAGCTCCACTAATTTTATAGAGTAACCTTCTAATACAAAGTTTTCTGCGCCGCTTAAACAGTTTTTGTAATATCCGTAAGGCAATTTTACTGTTACAATAACAGGAAAGTTACCTCCATTGTGTATAAAACATTTTCTTATGTATTGCACACTATCGCCCTTAAATACACAGCTAAGTTTCACTGGTTTGTAGTTTCCAATATAGTCTACTTGACAATTTTTATTATCTAACTTATCTAAAATATTCTGCGCACAACAACATTTACAATATGTCGAAAATAATATTAATAATAAAATAGGCTTCATGCTTATCGTCAGTTGATTTAATAATTCTTTTTGAAAATGCTTTTTGAAGCAAACGATGCATTAGTTTTCTTCATGATTACCTCTAAGATTTTCAATGTCGTTGAAGTCTTTAGGCCGGGCAGTAGCTTTCTTATCGGCTATCAAATCCTCAAAATCAATGAATGGAATGGCAACGCCGCCCACCTCAATAACTTCTCGCCTGGAAAAGGCCGGGACAAAATTTAGCGCAGATTTGATTGATGGTAACAGGTCAAGAGTAAAGAGGTCGAACTCGTACCTAAAAAATGATTTTTTAGGATTAGGAGATTGTTCGCTTCTATGTTCCGCAACATCTTGTCCTAATGTAGCAAGCGCGTTTAGCAGCTTGAAATAATTAGCGTAAGTGGGACTATACCAAATGTCTACGTCTGGTCTGTCAGCCGGCATCCCGGCCATAGTAATTGAGTGCCTGAAATAGCCGTAGTAAGCAACAGCGCTACCGCCAACGACTAGATAATCAACGTCGTGGCTGTTCAGCACTTGGCAAACTTTCACGATACTCTCAAGCAGTTGGTTATTTGCGAGCATTGCCATTCTGCTTTCTAGCGCGAAGCTTTCGGAATATTTCAGCCAGTTGTTTGGCTTCTGCGGCCAGCCGCTCTTTCTCCGTGGCGGACAAAGTAGCTGGGTGAATATCCCGCTTCATAGCTTCAAAGCTGCTGTATTTAGTGAGTCTGCTGCCCATATGCTGCGTCTTCTGCCGTGCTCAACTCTTGGCAGCTTTTCGTGGCAGCAAGATACCGAGCGCTGCTCATAAAGCCACAACGCCCCGCAACCACAAGGCTACGGGGCGTTTTTAGTCTATCATCCTAATAACTCACCACTTCAAAAAGCCGCCGCGAACTCCTTGGCAAAGTCTTCCAGCTTCACCTGGCCCAGGGCGGGCTTGTGCTGCTCGTAGTCCTCGCCCAGGGCCCCGCTGTGGATGCTGGCATAGATGGCCACGATTTCGGCAGCCCGGTCGGCGGGCAGGCCGTGGCTGGCCAGGTTGTGCTGCATTTGCGCATCGGTGAGGGCTACCCAGCGCAGGTCGGGCCGGCCGAGGGCGGCGCCCAGTGCTTGGGCCACTTCGTCGGCGGTGCGCTCGTCGCTGGCTACGTAGCGCACGTGGCGGCCGGGGGCGGCGGGCGTCGTCAGCTCCTGGGCGGCGGCGGCGGCAATGTCGAGCGGGTGCACGAAGGCTACGCGGGTACTGCCCGGATAGTTGACGCCGATGATACCCGCCGCTTTTATCGAGCCCGCAAAGCTGAACATGTTGGTATAGAAGGAAGTAGGGCGCAAGTGCGTTAGGGCAATGCCCGGCAGCTCGGCCAGAATTTCCTCTACATCGTGCGAGCCCAGAATGCCGCCGGTGCCCTGCGCCAGGTGCGCGCCCCAGCTGCTGAGCTGCACCACCCGCCGCACGCCCGCCTGCCCAATGGCCTGGGCGTAGCTGCGGCCCACGCGGCGGTGATACGCCCGCGAATCAGTTATGGCAAAATTGGGTGGCACCATGGCGTATACCGCATCGGCCCCGGCGAAGGTAGCGGCCAGAAAATCAGCATTTTCTACCGAGCCGATGGCGGCAGCGGCCCCCATTGCTTCGATGGCGGCTTGCCGCTCCGGCTTGCTGCTGATGACCGTAACGGCGTGGCCTTGCTGCACTAGCGCCGTAGCCAAGGGCTGGCTGATATTCCCGAGGGAACCTGTGACAATGATTTTCATACCACAAATTTCGGTTGGGCTTTAGCGCGGCAAAAGGGCGAAACGGCGGGGAAACCGGGCAAAAGTTCGGGGGAGGTGGTTTTATTGTCGTTTTCGAGCGCGTCACTTCGTTACAGTTCCGTAAGGTGCCCAAGCACGCAGCTCTGCCGGTAGGCGGCGGGCGAAATGCCGGTGCTTTTGCGGAAAAACCGGCTAAAGGTGGAGGGGTCAGCAAACCGGATGCTATCCGCGATTTGCGTGAGGGTGAGGGCCGGGTTTTGCAGCAACACCTTGGCTTCCAGAATAACAGCTTCGGCAATCCACTCGGCGGCGCGCTTGCCGGTGGCCTCGCGCACGGTTTGGGCCAGGTGCTTGGGGGTGATGAACAGCTGGTCGGCGTAAAATGCCAGGCTGCGCTCGGCCGTGTGGTGCTGGTTGACCAGCTTCTTGAATTCGGCCGCAATCAGGTGGCTGCGGCTGGGCAGGGTCGCCGTGGCCTGGGGCAGGCTGTAAATAGCGGCCGTTTCGTGCAACAGGATGTGAATCAGGCTTCTCAGAATCTCCTCCCGGTAGGCATGGGGCGCGTCGTACTTCTGCTCGATGGTGCGGAGCAGCGCCGCGAGCGTGGCGGCCTGGGCCGGACTTAGCGCCAGCACGGGCTGGGCATCGGCGTCAAAAAACCGGAATTTGGCCAGGTTCAGGCTGCCGGTGGCGGTGATGAAATCTTTGGTGAAAAAGATGCTCAGCGACTCGTGGTCGGCCGACATAAACAGCCACTGCTTGATAACTTCCGGCGACAGCACCAGGAGGCTGCCGGGCGCCAGGTCGTAGGTTTCGAGGTTGACTTTCAGCCGGGCGCTGCCCCGCAGAATAAGCCCGATTTTGTAGTAATTGCTGCGGTAGGGCTGGTCGATGCGCAGGGTGGGCCGCTTCGAGCGCGGCCCCAGAAAAAACACCGCCGCCGGGTGGCCGTCGTGCGCCGTGAAGGTGGCCAAGGGATACGTAGGGATGATAGCGGGGCGCATGGCGTGAGGGAGCGGGCAAAGGTTAACGGCGGTGGCTCGGGCGGGCATAACCTCCTGGTTCGGCCGGGCGTATTGGGTAGGCAAATTACGCCTGCCCCATGACCGAGCTCCAACGCCTGTTCCTTGCCTACGACCAGCACCGCGCCGCCGGCCGGCCCTGCGCCCTGGCCACGGTGGTGGAAGTGCTGGGCTCGGCCTACCGCCGCCCCGGCGCCCGCATGCTCGTGACCGAAGACGGCGAGCTGACCGGGGCCATCAGCGGCGGCTGCCTCGAAGGCGATGCCCGGCAGCGGGCGCGGCGCGCCATCTTCCAGGGCGAGCCGGCGCTCGTCACCTACGACACGCGCGATGAGGACGACCCGCGCCACGGCCTGGGTCCCGGCTGCCAGGGCGTGGTACGCATCCTGCTGGAGCCGCTAGCCTTTGCTGATGAAGCTAATCCGCTGGAAATACTGCGCAGCTTTGCGCAGCACCCCGTGCCCGCCGTGCTGGCCACCGTGTTTGAAACCGATGCTACCGGCCTGAAAGCCGCCGTGGGCCAGCGCGTTTTGCTATCGGCCACGGGGGTGGTGCGCGGCACGCCGTTGCTAGCCGCCCCCCTGCTAGCCGCAGCCCGCGCCACGCTGGCGCAGGGCCAGTCGCAAGTACTTGCTATTGAAACCGATGCGGGCCCGGTGCGGGCCTCCCTCGAAATGCTGACGCCGCCGCTGCGCCTCGTGGTGTACGGTGCCGGCAACGATGCCCAGCCGCTGGTGCACCTGGCGGCTTCGCTCGGCTGGCACATTACGGTGGTCGATGGCCGGCCCCACCTGGCTACCGCCGCCCGCTTTCCCGAGGCCGCCACCGTGCGCATCGTGCCCGTAGCCGAGCTGGAAATAGCCACGCCCGACCCGCTGGCCTACCACGTGCTGCTTAGCCATAACTACGCCTACGACCTGGCCGCGCTGCAAACGCTGCTGGCTTCGCCCGCGCCCTACATTGGCCTGCTGGGCCCCCGCCTCAAGGCCCAGCGCCTGCTGGCTGAGCTGGCTGCCGCGCCCACTGAGCTGGTGCAACGGCTGCGTGAGCGCCTGCGCAGCCCCATCGGCCTCGACCTGGGCAGCGAAACGCCCGAAGAAATCGCCCTGGCCATTGTGGCCGAGATTCAGGCGCTGCGTAGTGGGCGGCAGGGGCGGCCGCTGCGCGAGCGGGGCGGCACGGTGCATCTACCTGTGGGCGAAGCTATTGGCGCGTAGCTGCCCTGCCCCACCGGCTGCGGCCCCGCACTACCGCTCAAATCACAACACTAAGTTACTGACAATCAAGCAAATGCTCCTTGGTTTTAACGAGACGTTTATCCCGGCCATTGTAGCGGGCACCAAGGTGCACACCATCCGCGAAGGGCTGCGGTGGCGGGCCGGGGATATTGCGCACTTTTGCGCCCGCGCCCAGCAGCCCGATAGGTACGAGTTTTGGGAGCCCCGGCCGGTAACGGCGGTGCAGCGTATCGAGCTGACGGCCAGTGAGCTGCGCGTAGATGGCCGGCTTCTGCCACCCGCCGAGCTACTCGCCCTGGCCCAGGCCGACGGGTTTGCCACGGCCGCCGGGCTGTTGGCTTTTTTTGCCGACAAACTGCTGCCCTTTCGGGGCCAGCTTGTGCACTGGACCGACCTGCGGTATTGAGTAGCTGCAAACTAGCACTCAATGCTAACTACCGGCCATTTATAGCTGTTTCGCATTTGGTGTTGGCAAACGCAACTACTTTCTTACCGAGTACTTAGCGCCATTTCAGGGTCAGTATACAGTTTAAAGCGAGTGCGGGCTGCCAGCTGCCAGCTGTCTACTCGTCGTCCGCACGCTTTTCCTAACGATGAGCGGGCAGCCGACTCAGCCCCGGCAGCCCGCCTGTACTGCGCCTCTGAAACAGCTCTAGTTGCCTATTCAAACCCGCCGCCGCCGTCTTCTTTCTCTTCTTTGCGGCGGGGCTTGGCGGCCTCGCCATCGCGGCCGAAGCGGTAGCTGAAATTGAGAAAAGCAACCCGCGACTCGCGCTTGTTGGTGCTCACCGCGTCGAGGCCGGGGCCGTAGGCGTTGAAGTTGTAGCGTAGCGTATTGAACACGTCGGACACGCGCAGCGTGAGCGTACCCCGGTCTTGCGGCAGGAAGGTGTACTTGGCGGCGGCATCCAGGTTGAACGACGTTTGGCGGCGGCCCTGCGCCGTGACCACCGGCGAGCGGTAGTTGAGCGACACCTGCACGTCGAGCTTCTTCACGGGCGTAATGGTCGTGTTTAAGCGGCTCGTATACACGAAGTTACTGTTGGTAATATCCGTATTGGCCACACTGCCCTGGATGATACGCCGGAAGGCCGAGGCCGTGCCGCTCACCTTCCAGAACGAGGCCAGCGGCAGGCTGCCCACCACTTCGAGGCCGTAGTTGATTTCGTCGCCCAGGTTGATGCGGCTCGTGCTCGTGACCTGGTTGCCGGTGAGCGGGTCGTTAATAACCTGACGGAAAGGCTTGATGGTCTGGCTCTCCACGCTATAGAAAACGGTAGTGGCCAGCGTCGCCTTGTTGTCGAACGACTTTTGGTGGCCCAGCTCCACGAGGTCGATGTACTCGGGCAGCAGGTAGGGGTTGCCGGCGTTGAGGTTGAGCGGGTCGGCGCGGTCGGCAAAGGGGTTGAGCTCGCCCTGGTCGGGGCGCTGCACCCGGCGCGAGTAGCTGAGCTGGGCGCGCTGGTCGCGGGGCAGCTCATACGCCAGCGTGGCGCTGGGAAATAAATTCAGGTAGCTGCGCCGAAACTCCTCGTTGGTGATAACTTGCAGCCCGTGGGTATTCGTCTGCTCCAGGCGTAAGCCGCCCTGGTAGTGCAACTTACCTTGCTCACCGCCCAGGCTAGCGTAGGCCGCCTGAATATACTCCTGGTATAAAAAAACAGACTGCTGGTACAAAACCGGTTGCGTACTGGTAAAATCGTACTGGTTGTTGTAGCGGCGCCAGGTGCTTTTGGCCCCGGTTTCCAGCCGGCCCTTCTCCCCCAGCGGCTGCACAAAATCGACCTGCACCGCCCCCTGGTCGAGGCGGTTATGGAAGGTTTGCTGCTGCACGGCGCGGGCCGCATCGCCCACATACAGCAGATTGGAAGTGACGGCGTTATCACTGCGCAAGGGCGTGTACACGGCCCCGGCCGTGAGCTCGCGGCCGGGCCGGGCGGGCCACTCGCGGCGGTAGTCAAGCGTAAAATCGGCCGAGTGGTTGCGGCCAGCGGTGGCATTTTGGCGGTCGGTGCTGCCCACGTACACCGGCTGGTTTAGGGCAAGGTCGGTTTGGCGGGAGCGCAGCGCCTCTTCGGCGGTGCTTTGGTTGAAGCGGGGCTGCATGGCCAGCGTCAGCGTTTGGTCGGCGGGCAGGCTGTATTCGAAACCCAGGCGCACGGCGTGCGAGGTCTGGTAGGTTTGGCCGCTGCGGTCCTGGCGCAGGTATAGGGGGTGGGGCGCGGCCGTGGGCTGGCCGGTGGCGGGGTCGAGCACCGGCGCGGTGGTCGTCTGGTCGAGGCTGCCGGTGGTGAAGCGCTGGTCGTGCCTAAAATCGTAAGAGCCAAAGGCGTTGAGCTTACCCCGGCGGTAGTTGAGGGTGAGCGAGGTGTTGTACTTGTTGCGGGTGCCCGCGCCGGTGGCCACCGTGCCGTTGAGGCCATCGCGCTGGTTTTTCTTGAGAATAATGTTGATGATGCCGCCCGAGCCGGCCGCGTCGTAGCGAGCCGAAGGGTTGGTAATGACCTCAATCCGGTCGATGCTGCTGGCCGGAATCTGGTCGAGGCTGGTGCCGTTGCCGCCGCCGGCCGCGCCGCTGGGCTTGCCATCGATGAAGATGGTGACGCCGCTGTTGCCGCGCAAGCTCACGGCCCCGGTTTGGTCGACGCTCACCGAGGGCACATTTTGGAGCACGTCGGTGGCGGTGCCGCCCACGGCGGTAAGGTCCTTGGCCACGTTCACCACCCGCTTGTCAAGGTCGGCCGTGAGGGGCGGGCGCTCGCCCTGCACCACTACTTCGGTGAGCTGCGTAGCGGCCGGGCGCAGGCGCAGGCTGCCGAGCTGCGCCACCGGCGCGGCCCCGGTGAGGCTAAGCGCGCGCCGGCCGGGGCGGTAGCCCAGCACGTTGGCGCGCAGCACGTAGGGGCCGAGGCCCAGCTTCTCCAGGGCAAACGCGCCGGCTTCCGTCGTCTGGGCATCGGCCACGGCCGTAGAATCGGGCAGGCGCAGCAGCACCACGGAGGCAAAGGGAATGGGCTGGCCGGTGGCGGCATCGAGCAGGGTGCCGCGCACCGCGCCGGCCTGGGCCTGGGCCAGCCGGGGCGCGGCGGCCAGGGCCACAACGGCCAGTAGGCCAGTTAGTTTTTCAATGACAGACATGGTAGCAATGCAAGAAGCTGGCAAAACTACCGGCCAAATCTGTGGTGATTCTGACTAGTGAACCTGGCAACAGGCCACTACTTTTGCTTAGCACCGGTAAATACTGCCTAACAACGCAGCTTTTGCTTCCTCGGTCCTTTTGCATTGCGGCAATGAGAGCATCCATTTATTCCAACCAGCATTTAATAGGCCACGCTGACTTGCAGCCTGGCGATGAAGCTATGGGAAGTGTATACGGCGAGCTTATTCCGACTGCAGAATACTATAGCAAAGTGCAGAAAGCCGTTTGGGAATTTAATACCATCCTCTCACCTAACTACACCAAGTGGCATGCCTTAGCGCTTAATGCTCAGCTTGAAAACGGCTATTTTCTTTTTCCGGTTGGCGGTTATGGCATTGATGACGCAGTAGAATTCCCTGATGAGCCAAAACGAATTTATCTCACCGGAGTAGCCGCTGAAATCCTACAAGACTTCATTAAAATTGACCCGCCACGAACATTCGTAGAGGAACCTTGGGAAGCGTTAACTATTCAGCAAAAGCTTGGGCTGGAAACTGAACTCAGTTGCGAACTAGGTAGTAATTCAGGAAGAATATCAGGTGCTACTACTAGTAGCCAAACAGTGGCTAAACCTATGTTTTCAGCACTTTGCAAATTTGGAGCGTCGGATGACGTGTTATTTTCCATCCGTAACGCACTTGGGTTTAATAGCCATTTTGCGCTTGTGCATCTCACTTGGTCGGGCACTCAAGAAGAAAATCAGTCTTTTCCTAAAATGATTTTTTTCAACTCCTTTGCTGAGTTTAAACTCGAGCGTATGTACCCTGATAGAAGTGAGTGGGAGGACTGATTCGCCCGGCTGCACAGATGAAGGCTACAGCAGCTACCTACCTGCTACTCTATTGGCAGCCGGAAACTGATTTTATCTGCAAACCCCTGCCTTGCCCTAACCGTTTGGCGTAGCAACCTTGTTACGCCTTTATGCTACTTCGCTACTCGCTAGCCGCCCTGTTAACCCTGCCCGCCCTGCACCTGGCGGCCCAGCAAGCCCTACCGGCCCCCGCTCCTACCGATACCCTCAATGCGCGCGCCCTACCCGCGGCTACCGTGGTGGGCTACGGCCAGCGGCTGCCGCTGCGCCGCACGGCGGCCGGCGTGGGCGTGGTAGACCAGACTATCATTCAGCGCTTTAGCGAAAACTCGCTGGCTTCGGCGGTGAACACGCTGCCCGGCGTGCGGCTGGAGGAGCGGGCCACGGCCAGCTACCGCATTAGTGTGCGGGGCAGCACGCTGCGCTCGCCGTTTGGGGTGCGCAATGTGAAGCTATACTACTTTGATATTCCCTTCACGGAGGCCAACGGCACCTCGCCGCTCAACCTGCTCGACCCCGCGCAGCTGGGCCGCATTGAGGTATTGAAGGGGCCGGCCGGCAGCGTGTACGGGGCAGGCACGGGCGGCGTGGTGCGCCTCGAAAACCGCCGCCCGCTGCCCGGCCAGAGCCGGGCGCAGGTGGGCTACTCGGCGGGCTCCTATGGCTTGCGGCGCTTCGCGGCCACGGCCGAGGCCAGCGAGAAAAACGGCGACTACTGGCGCGCGCAGTATGCCCATCAGCAGCTGGCCGGCTACCGCCAGCAGAGCGCCCTGCGCCGCGAGGTGTTGGCGCTGGATGGCCAGCTTTCGCCCTCCAGCAAGCAAACGCTGGCGCTGCACGCGCTTTACACCGACATTGACTACCAGCTGCCGGGTGGCCTCACCCGCGCCCAGGCCGAGCAGGACCCGCGCCAGGCGCGGCCGGGCACCGCGGCCGCCCCCGGCACGGTGGCCCAAAAGGGTGCCTACGCCTCGCAAACGGGCTTGCTGGGGGCCACCCACGAGTACCGCTTCTCGGAAAAGTGGACGACCACGGCCACGCTCTACGGCCGGGCCAGCGGCATTAAAACGCCCTACCTGGTTGACTGGCAGCGCGATGCGCGGCTGGAAGGCGGCGGGCGGGCGGCCCTCAACTACCGGGGCGCGCTGGCCGGGCGGGTGCTGCGGGCGCAGGGCGGCGGCGAGTTTCAGACGGCGTTTGTCGATTCGCGCAGCTACCTCAACGTGGGCGGCGCGCCCACCACGCTGCGCTACGACGATGAGCTAACGACCCGCACGGGCTTCGTCTTTGCGCAGGCCGACTACGAGCTGCCGGCCGGGCTGCTGCTCACGGCCGGGGCCAGCTACAACCGCCTGCGCTACCAGATTGCGCGGGTATCGTCGGCCGCCGCCAACCCCGGCGGCTACGTGGTTACCCAGGATTTTCGGCCGCAGGTGCTGCCCCGCGTGGCCTTGCTCAAGGAGATTACGCCCGCCATCTCGGCCTACGCCAGCGTGAGCAGCGGCTACTCGCCGCCCACTGAGGCCGAGCTGCGGCCTTCGGATGGCACCATCAGCCGCGACTTGCAGGCCGAGCGCGGCACCAGCTACGAGGTGGGCAGCCGGGGCACGCTGCTGGGCGGCCGGCTGCTGTTCGACGTGGCAGTTTTTGATTTGGAGCTGCGCAATACTATCGTGTCGCGCTCCGATGCGCAGGGCATCCAGCTGTTTGCCAACGCCGGCGACACGCACCAGCGCGGGGCCGAGGTAGCGGCCAGCGGCTACCTGTGGCAACCGGTAGCGCCGGCCGATGCGGCTAGTCCGGCTGGCTACTCCCCGGCGGTGGGCCTGCGGGCCTGGGCGAGCTACGCCTACAACCGCTTCCGCTTTGGCAGCTACGAGGCGGCCACGGGGCAGCAGTACGGGGGCAACCAGCTCACCGGCACCGCGCCCCACACGCTGAGCGCGGGCCTGGATTTCAGCCAGGCGCTGGGCTTTTACCTCAGCCCTACGGTCAGCCACCAGTCGGCGCTGCCGCTTAACGATGCCAACACCGACTACGCGGTGGGCTACTGGGTGCTGGGCAGCCGCGCCGGCTGGCGGCGCACGCTGGCCGGCCGGCTTCAGCTCGACCTCTACGCGGGCGTGGAGAACGCCGCCAACCGCCGCTATAGCCTTGGTAATGACCTCAATGCATTTGGGGGTCGCTACTTTCAGCCCGCGCCGGGGCGCAACTACTACGGGGGTGCGTTGGTGGGCTGGCGCTGGTAATGCGCCGCGGGCCCACCTATTGCACCACCAGCTTGCTCACGGCCGTGGCCGACTTGCTCGTGACGCTCACCAGGTACATACCCTGAGGCAACGCGCTGATATCCAACTTAGTAGGGCCGGCCGCGAGCGCTTGCTGCACCACTGGCTTGCCGCTCACGTCCCGAATAGTTAGCTGGCAGGGCGCGGCCCCGAAGGCCACCGACAGGGAGCCACTCGCCGGATTGGGGTACACCTGCAGCTGCGCCGCCGCCTGGGCACCCGCCAGGGCCAGGACCGTGGTTGGCTTCACGAAGACAGCATCGAGGTAGGCTATGCGGCTCGCGAGCCAATCGGCGGGGTAGGTGAGCTGCGCCGTATCGTATTGGTAGTCAGGCCAAACTAGGTGTTCGCGCTCGTATACATCGTTGGCTAGCAGGTACTGGTTGTTTTGGGTGAACTTGGCCAGGATGTGCTCTTTGGTAATGATTGAAGTCCGCAGCGTTGCCCAGCGGCTGGCCAGGGCCGCCTCAAAGCCAGCGGGCGAATAGTCGCGCCGCAGGCGGTCGTAAAAGCCATTAGACAGCAGGTCGTTCGTCACCGGGTCGTTCACGCCCTGCCAGTTGTCGCCGAAGGTGCCGTCCAGGTCCCAGGGCACGTAGTAATACGGCTCGTTGGGCTTGTACTTAGCGATGTAGGCGTTTTTACCGGTGTTGTCGCCGGCCCGCAGCAGGTTGATGAAGATGAAGTAATCGACCGCGTTATCCAGCCTGAACTTGCTTTGATACTTACTATAAAAATCAGTGTCTGAGCTATTTACCACAAAATCGACGAACCCATGCAAATTAGTCCAGTCCGTTTGCTCCGAGGGCTCCTTGTACTCGAAGCCGCCCCAGGTGAGGCTGTTATTGTCAAAGGGCGGCACGCTGACGAAGGTGGTGGCCCCACTGGTCGCATCTATTCCTTTGTAGAGCTCACCCATTATCCCCTTGTTGTACTTTTTCAACTTTAGCTGCTTGCGGTCAATCCGTTCGGCGAGGGCATAAATTCCCTGGTATCTGCCATTAATAATTAGCTCGGTGTAGACCATGGCGACACCATTTTTAGCATCCGGCTCCTGCGCCTTATAGTACAATTGGTCCATCTCCTGCCACAGGTCGTTGGCCACTTTGCTGCGCAGGCGCAGCTGGTCGGCGTACATGGCCTGCAGGTTCCACTTGTCGTCGGTGCGCATGCCCAGCAGGGTCAAATTCTGGGAAGTAGCGCCCACGGTATCGGCCCACATACTGAGCTCATACGATTTTTTGGGTAGGGTTTGCGAGTAGCTACCTCTAAACTCGATGCCCATGCCCGACCGGGTAGCGACGCCGGTAGTGTCCACAAGCGCGAAGCGGGCGTACATGCTGGGCGTGTCAACTATCTGGTAATGAGTGGTAACTTCAATAATAGGAAGCTGCGTGAAATAGACAGCGTACCCAACTCCCTTGGCAGTAGCCTGGTAAGCCTGGCTGGCACTCACCCGCGCTATCGGCTGGGTAAGCGTGTACGACTGCCCACCCAGGGTAAGCGTTTTCAGGGTGTCGCGCTCCGCCCGGAGCTGGTGCAAGGGCGCGTTAATCAGCACGATGTGCGCTACCGAATCGACGTGCACAAACACCGGGTCGATGATTAACGTACCCTGCGCATGGGCGGTACCGGCTGCTAAAAGCAGCAGCAAAAATAGTATTTTTTTGCTTAAAAACTGAATTAAAAAGCGTTGCATGACCTTACTTGAATTATTGTTTGTCAATAAGAAGCAATACCTAAAAGCTACCGCAATATTCGAAACAAAAAACTAGTACTTCCTCGTGAAAGAAGCCCAGGCAACGCGCACGCTCAGCAAGTACTTGGCTAGCAAAGGGATATGCAAGGGAGAAAATAATTCCCTTTTGCCGGCAAAAAGCACTTTCTACTGCTTTGAGCGGTAAAACCGGGCTTGGTTTAAGGGATTTATCGTACCTACCTTACCCTTCCTTCCATTGCCCGCTGCCGCGCCCAAAATTCTACATGAGCTCTTCATCTACTTATGCCTCAAGGGGTTTGCTACTTATGCTGGTGCTTTGCGCCACCTTGGGCAGCGCCTGGGGCCAGCGCTTTGCGGCCATCGGCGACTATGGCTACATGGGGCCCGCCGAGCGCGACGTGGCCGACCTGGTAAAGAGCTGGAACCCAGACTTTATCATCACGCTGGGCGACAATAACTACGACCTGGGCGACTCGACCACCATCGACCAGAACATCGGCAAATACTACCACGAGTATATCTACAACTACAAGGGGCGCTACGGCCCGCGCACGTTCAGCAACCGCTTTTTTCCGTCGTTGGGCAATCATGATTACTACACCCGAAATGGGGAGGCGTACCGCGATTATTTTACCCTGCCCGGCAATGGCCGCTACTACGACTTCGTGCGCGGCGACGTGCACCTGTTCGCCCTCAACAGCGACCCGGCCGAGCCCGACGGCATAACGGCCACCTCGGTGCAGGCGCAGTGGCTGCGGGCGGCCCTGGCGGCTTCTACCTCGCGCTGGAACGTGGTGTACCTGCACCACGCGCCCTACTCGTCGGGGCCGCACGGCGGCACGGTGGCGCTGCAGTGGCCCTTTCGGGAGTGGGGCGCCTCGATGGTGGTAGCGGGCCACGACCACGACTACGAGCGGCTGCTGGTGGAGGGCCTGCCCTACTTCGTGAACGGCCTGGGGGGCCGCAGCCTCTACCGCACCACCAAGCCACGAGCAGCCGAGAGCCAGCTTTTTTTTAATAACGACTACGGGGCCATGCGCTTCGCGGCCACGCCCGATAGCCTCACGATGGAGTTTTTTACCCGCAAGCAGGAATTGATTGATACCTACGTGCTGCACCAGGCGCTGCGCCCCGAGCCCACGCTGTACCCGGTGAGCCCCAACCCGTTTCAGGAAAAAACCCTGGTGGAGTTTTCGCTGCCCAGCGCCGCCACAGTGCAGCTGCGCGTGCTCAATTCGCTGGGCCAGGAGGTGGCTACCCTGCGCCAGGGCCCGGCCACGGCGGGCTGGCACTCGCTTGAGTGGGTGCGCCAGGACCTGCCGGCCGGCTTGTATTATGTGCAGCTGCGCGGCAGTGGCTTTTCGAAGGTGACCAAGGCCGAGATTTACTAGCGGCCCGCGGGCCCGGCCAAGCGGCGCAGCACCGTGTGGTATAAGTTGGCGAGCGGCCACTCCTTGGTGTCGGACACCTGGCCGTCGCCGACTTCGATAATTATGGCCTCGCCGGCGGCGGTGTAGGCCACGTCCAGGGTATAGAGCCAGCGGCTTTGCAGCTGGTGCAGCACGGGGCGCAGGCGCACGGGCAGCGGCTGGCCCCTGGCCCCGAAAGCCTCGCCCTGCCCGGCAAAAAACCGCTCCTCGGGCCGGTCGGCCAGCTCCACAAACTCGCGGATGAACAGCGGCTCATCGGGGGCAATGTCGTGCTGGCGCAGCAGCGCGGCAAAGTCGGCCAGGGAGTGGATTACCGAGTCGGCCCCGAAGGATTTGGCCAGGCCTTTAATGAAGCTGCGGCCACCTTCGCAAAAGCAAGCACTACGCCACATTGCTACTTACTGCCTGAGAAGGCAGCTGTCAGTTACTAGCACTCAGATTTACTTTGGGCTACGCTATAGAAAACTACCTCTTAACGGAGAAAGCTTTACTGATAATACCTTCAGCGGTTATAACCTGTAACGCGTACCAACCAGTAGGAAGAGGCGAAATGTCGAGGCTGATGCGTCCGCCCGCTATTGGTTGCTGAACAGTAAACTGTTTAAGTAAGGACTGACCTAAGGCATTCACTATTTGGATATCTTGGGCAGTAGTCGGTAACCCTGATAGGCTAAGGGAGGTGCCGGTTACTGGGTTAGGATACAATGCCAGGTCAGCAACACGCTGCAGCGGCTGCACAGCTAACGTCATATTATCTTGCAATTGACAGAGTAATACATCACTGCTGCCGCGGCTGGTAGCCGTTAACGTGCCGAATTGAGTGGTTCCCACAAATTGAATACCTACTTGGAGCGGACCAGTTGTCCCGTACCCTAGGCCACCCGCGTAGTCATTCTCGGTGCCTCCGCCACGTACGGCCCAAGCCATAGTGCCGCTCTGGTCCCAGCGCGTGAGAAACATATCACTTTTGCCGGCACTCACTAAAGTTCGGTCGGTGAAGTCAGCCGTTTTCTCAAAATCGCCTCCCACGTAAATGGCGCCACTAGGGTGCTGACGTAACACATAGGCATAATCATCGCCCTCACCGCCCATTCGCTTGGCCCAGATAGGTGCTCCCTGCGTGGTACATTTCAGTAAGAAGCCATCCGCTCCTCCTCTACTGGTGAGGGAGAGTGCGCCAAAGGTCGCGGTGCCAGCAAAGGACCCCGCAATGCATAGTTCCCCAGTAGTTGTGAGGGCGATGGCTCCCGGATAATCATCCTCGGAACCCCCAAAAGCTTGTACCCATTGCGCAGTTCCTTGTGCGTCATATTGCCCGACAAAGAGGTCGCTCTTTCCGTAGCCAATCGTGCCAATACTAGGACTTAGGTTAATAGAGTTAACAAACTGACCTGAGAGGTACACGCTGTTCGCCGGCCCAAGCTGTAACTCTCTTCCGTAGTCGGTGTAGATGCCGCCTACAGCCTGCGCCCACAGCAAGACGCCAGCGGATGTGAACTTGGCGATAAAAGCATCGGACGACCTATTCTGACTGGTGAGCAGAATATTACCCAGGTCGAGCGTGCCCGTAAAGGAACCCAAAAGATACACTTCTCCCGTGGAAGTAACCGCGAGTCCGGAGCCATCTCCCCCCGCAGTAGCTCGCCCCTGCTGCACCCACATTATTGTGCCTTGGGGAGTGTATTTCGCTAAAAAAGCCGAAAACCCACTGCCCGTAGTGGTCAGCGTGGTAGACGCACTGCCAAAGGACACGATACCCACAAAATTACCCGTCACATACACATTGCCAGCGGCATCTAAGGCTAGCTCATTGCCTGCTGCTGCCCCATACGCGGCGGCCGTGGCGGTACTACCCGCCTGTCGAGCCCACAATACATTGCCTTGGGGGTCAGATTTGACCAGATACATGTCGTAGGACGCCATTCCATCGCGCGTGAGGGTAATGGAGCCACACTGCATCGTTCCGGTAAAAACGCCTGTCTGATAGACGTTACCAGCCGCATCTACTAAGGTCTGGTTTACCTGGTCCGCAGTTGGCCCACCTAGTTGCAACGTGTGACTCCAGGTAGGCAGGGTCTGGGCAGCGCCAGTTGCAGGCAGCCCAACTAAGCAGCTAACGAGGAGGACGTAAATATGACGTAAGGATAATTTCATAATAGCTTACTGGTTTTTTTAGCTTTTAAAGAAGCTGGTCCGGTTGATTTCACGCCCGTAGTTGCTGGTCCTGGGTTACAGGGACCAGAGGGACCAGGCCTTGCAGAACTCCCCCCACACGGAATGAATGTATCAGGAGCTGGCGTGCCATCTTTATAACGCCAGTGCAGTACTGTCGAATAGCCTCCCCCAGAGCATACGCTACATTCCGGTTGTCCGTCCTGTATAGCGCATTCCGGAGTATTGTTCTGGTATCGAACGGGAGCACCGTCACAATTAGCAGCGGGTAATGCACAAGCATTGGAATACCCATTCGTAACCCATCTTGTCGCGCCAGGTGCTTTACTCAGCGGATTGACATCTACCTCCTGGCGTTCCTCATAGCCCGTGTTGTTACCCTGGCCATCCACTTGGCATTGGTATACCTGACTAACCCAAGTAGGGAAATAGAGCTGCGCATAGTTGTAGTCGTACTCTTTCACCAACTTTTGGGCGGCGGTGGTACCACCAGTTCCATCCAACGTTTCCTGAAATACGCGCCTTAAGCGGCCAGTAGGCGTATACTCGTAGTGCGTGAACAAGTTATCGTTATCTAGACTATAAAGCAACTGATTGGTGCGCGGGTCATATACCCGGCTCGTGAGCGTAGCCGTGAGTGGGGCTACCCGGAAGTCATCAAAATTAACAGCGGTTCCCCCGTCGTTGGCACAGCCAAATTCGAGGGTTTGCCCGCTGGCGGAAGCCGGAACCTTGTAGAGTAAGGAAAGTAGGTACCAGTCACCCGCCTTTTTAGTAGTAGCTGCTGCGATAGTGCTGGTTGCTAGACGGTTGCCATTGAGGGCTACGTACAGCTTACCATTGGTAGCGTTTGAATTAGCCCACACGCTCAGGCGATAGGTTTTATCCACGTCAATATCCCGACCCACTTGGCTGCGGTACAGAAAACCTTGCTGCCTACTCGGCAAGCTGAGGCTGTAAAAACCCGTGTGCACCGGTGCCGAAGCGGGCGTACCTCCAGCAGCGGCTACCTCCCCGCCAAACTGCGTGCTACCCGCTACCAATAGTTGGTCCTCGGCGCCTGAGTAGGCTATTTCCGTGTAGCGAGCATTACTAGCTGACGCAATCAACTGAGTCTGGTTGTATCCGGTCTTTTGGGTAGCGTAGTTTCCATTCACATCGCGGGCTTCCACGGCGTGCGAGTAGTGGTCGTAGCGCACGGTTTCGCCCGTCTTGAGCCAGCGGTTGTCTGGAGCTCCGGTCCAATTGAATGGGGTAAAGTTTTTAAAGGAACCATCCGTATCAAGCACCGGTGACTGCCAGGTATACGTAGCTGCTTGGCGCCATACTTCGGATTGGCCAGCTACGTCCTGATAGCTCCCATTGGCATCCGCTTCCCGGTAATTCGTCCAGTTCTTCTGCCACGTCTGTACCCCTGCGGAAAGGATATGACTAGTCGCAGGATTTAAGGGATTGAGCGGATTGTAAGCAGGCCCCCCTGTTACTTCCATATACGTATAGAATGCGCCCTGTTGGCTGAGCATCTGTTTGTTAGCAGCATTATCGCCCTTAGTACCCATGCCCTCGTTGCCAGGTAGCGTGTATGCGGGCACACTGCGCGAATGCAGGACCTTGCTCAATGAATTGGTAAATACGGTCTCCAGCACTTGGCCAGTCAAAAAGTCGTACAAGACGTTGCCGTTACTTATTGTCAGGTTGTTACGGCTGCTTCGTGAGCCCACCAGCACCGCTGGCACATATTCTTTGGTTGAGCGGTGTACCCGGTACAGCCCAAGTACTCGTTCCGTATTCAGGACGCCCTCCGTATAGTGCCCCTGGCCTGCCAGCCCGTCCGCATTACTAATGGTTGAAGCATAGGTGAAGTCCGTGCTCAACTCCCGCTCACCCCGCCGGTTATAAATCTCCACTTTCTGTGGCTGGCCAACTTTGCCTACGTCCACGCGCGTGCTGGCGTTTGCCGACACGGAGGTGAAAACTTGGGGATTGTTGTATCCACCGCCTTGGCTGAGATACTTCCAATCTGGTACGGTTTCACTCACCATCGTTGAGACGGGAGTGTGAAAGGAGTAGACTTCCCTTGTTTCGTAATCGGCGTCGTTGTTATTACGAAATAAGCCTCGCAATACCGAAACCTGGCTATAAAGCACGGAAGTACTCGGGTAATCGAACACCTCATCCAGTGGGTGGTCAAATCGCCCTAGAAAAGGCGGTTCCTTTGCTAGCACACCCGTACTATTATACCAGCTATTACTACCATCGGGGGCAGTTGGTGTCACGTACTTGTAGCGTACCTGATACGCATTTGTTCCTTCGCGAGTAGTAAGGGCAGCTACCCGGATGTCCCCACCGGTCACATTGTTAGGTAGAGCCATGTCAAAGTCGGCCCCCAGTCCTACCACGGCATCCTGGCAGGGATGCGATAGCCAGTCCCGGCGGTTTGGGCTAACCGTTAGCGTGATTTGCGTATTGCTAACGGTTGATACTCTAAACGGCTCATGCTGGTAAAAACGGTCAGTGGGCGTTCGGATATCGGTTGGATAGTAAGAATCTTTGTGCGTGACGCACTCGCTGTACTTCGCCGTGCCGGTTAAGTATACCAACTGCCCGGGCTGTAGGAGTGAAGTAACATTTCCCCCTACCCCGCCATTAGGATAGCTAAAAGTGAAAGTTGATGAACAGTTCGTATTACTTAAATGAATCTTGGTTGACCCATATTCCGAAACGTGGGCATACTGGTCGCGTTCATATTGAATCTCCGTTGAGCCTCCTAACGGACTGGTGATTTTATTGAGTGACCAGGGTGCAGCATAGCCATAAGCTCCTTGTGGTTTGTGACTGGTAACATCGGCCCGGCCGCCGGACTGATACAAACCGAACGCATCCCATTTCTCTTTGCCGTAGCCTGGGTTCGTAGTACTGGCGTCGTAAGTGGGAGACTCGTAGCTGAAGGTAAAGTCTGGCGTGATTTTCGTTGGAATGTCATTGACGGTAGGCCCAAAAAATGACACGCTTTTGAGCGTGAGTTTACCGCCGCGGTTATCCGATATCGCCGCTTCGGTCATCGCGGGCAAAGACGCTGGCTGCCCGTTCTGACATTGGAAAGAGTTGGGAATGCCTCGGCACAAATCATAGCCGTAGTTGAAGTGAATGCGCTTGAGGGCATTGGCATTCAAGAACTTGCGAATGCGCCCGTCCGCATCCACGTCGTGTACGTCAAGCACGGCTGTCATGTCATCGCCCGAGCCACCCATGGGGTCATCTGGATAAGTGCCCGCGTTTGAGCCCGTAGCGTTGGTTAGGGCAGGCACGGCAGTTGGGTCGCCGGCGGCGCGAATACCGTCTGGCGTACGTAGTTTGGCCAGCGAGGCGTTATCCAGTAGGACGACCTCATCCAAGCGTAAGGAAGAAGCGGGTTGACGCTCGTCGATGCCCAGGTTGGAGGCGGGCGAAGAAGTAGCGGTTATTCCTGCGCAGAAGTGACCGCGCCCATCCTGGCGTACGCCCTTAATAAACAAGGCCGTGTGGGAACGCGTTGAGATAGCATTCAGGTAGTATGTTTCTTTGTAGCCCTCCGTAAAATTCCGACTGGTAATCGTGGCACTTTCGTCGGAATAGGCAGTGCCGATATATGGCTGCCGCCATTTGTAACGAGAGGAGAATTTGCCGTACTCAAACTTCACCCAGCCGCCCCAGTCCTCGGCATCTACAGTACCGGAATTATTGCGGTCGATATAGTCGGCTGAAGTGATGGCAGTCAGCAGCCAAGCCGTGGCCTGCCCTCCGGTGGGGTTAGTGGCAGTGCTGGTACCGGTACGCCGGGTCATCTTCCCCAATTCCCCAACCGAAGTGCTTACTTCATTTGATTCGGAATAGGTCTGGTACTGATAAACGGGCAAGGAGTAGTGATAGGTGCTGCCGTCTTCCGCCGTTACGGCAAAGGCCCCGATACCACTGGGTGGGGCCAACGCCCGAAACCGGTTGTTGGTAGCAGCTCCATTAGGCAGCGTAGTAGCCGTAGGGTGCTCAAACTCCAAGAAGCCATTGCCGAATCCATTAGTTGAGAAATTATAGAGAGTTTGTATCTCAGAGTTACTATACCAGATTACATGTTTACCCGTCACCAGATGGGGGGCATTACCCGAGGTCGCATCATACAAGCCTTTGCGGGCCGGCGCCGTACGGGTGGTCAGCAGCCGTGGGTCGGTAACTACGAGGTCACCCTGCGACGAATTAAGTGAGAAGCCTGTAAGCTCCTCTGTACCACTAGGGGTATACCGGTGGCCGTCATACCCATTCGAAAGGCTGTTTTCATAGCGAAACCCTACTTTGTTATCTATGAAGGGCACGGCCATGTGCTTATAATGCGGAAGCAGTAGGGTGGGATTACTACCACCATAATACTCCTGTATGACGTTCGACTCCGCCTTTGGGTACGCGACACTTCCCACGTCAAGCCGGTAGGGACGGATAGTGCCCGAAACGGACTCCCCCATTACGCTGAAATAGTCGTGCGCTACGCTGATGGGGCGGCGACTGGCATCCGTATTATAATAGGCATCCAGCTGAGCTGGGTCCAGAATCTGATCGGGACTGGTCTTCACTTGCAGTTGCTTGTCCCGAATGGTAGCGTCCTGGTAAATATCGGCGGCTGTTTCGCTGAATACGTTACCGTCGCCCGACATATTGCGCGCATATTTAAATATTTTAGCCGTATTGCTTACTGCCGTTTGCGCGCCGTATTTGATAGGCGGTGGGCTATCGTAATTATAGGAATTGGGCGCTGTAAGCTGCGGCGTGTCCACGGTATTTTGACTCATCTTGTTAAAATAGAGCGAGCCAAAAGCATTTTCCGTCGTGTTATTACTGAAGAAATTCCAATAGTTATCCCCCCATAGGTGACTTTCTACATTACGGGTGGGGCTATTGTTATAGCCCGTTACGCCACCCAGATGACCTAGCCCTACCGCGCTCATCGCCACGCCCATCGGCACGGAAGTACCCATCTCAATACCGATGTTACCGGCAATGGTCATAGCCGAGCCGCCTCCAAGCGTAGCAATAGTCACGGCGGCCATTGCCATCCGCACGGGGTCTACGCTAATGCCTTGCCCGGCTGTATAGCCTACGCCCACCAAGTCACCCCGGTTAATGCCATCTTCGTTCCAACCCACGCTGGCCAACCCAATCAAATCCACCGACCCATTGTGGCCCGTGACGGAGTTCCAGCCTAGGTTAATAACGCCCAAAAAGCTGCTATTCCAGCCCCGGTCAATCCTCTTGTTGAAGGTGGTTTGGGTCGGCTCGTTGTTTGCGTCGTCGGCATAGCCATTTACACTGCGGGCAATGGCCCCGGCATTAAGTGACCAGCCCAGGCCGACCCACGAGGCTTCTTGCTCCAACTGAATGCCGGCCTTATAGGTTAAGGGCAGCGAAAAGCTTCGTTCCGGCCCAGGGATATCCAGCACGGGCATGCTGTAGGTCAGGTCACCGGTCACCAAGTTTACCAAGTCGGTGGCCCCCGGGGCCTCATAGCTGGTAAACTCGGGCTGGCTGGGCCCCATCATGGCGAGACTAACGGTGGGAAAGACCAGGCTACTAATCGTTTGCAGAAGTAGATAGCAGGCCGTGACCCGCGCCAGACGGCGATTGCGAAACAGCATAAAGGAAAAAGGTAAAGAGTAGCGCGATAAGCGGGTAGAAATTAGTCGAATTGCAAAGGGGGTAGCGCGGCTAGGTCACTACCCGTGAAGGGAAAGCGCAGCGTGCCCAGCCCCAGCCGCTGGCCGCGCAGGGTGAGGTTGAAGCCCCGATGCGGCGTGAGCTGATGGGTATCGAATACGAGCAGCAGGGTGCTGTGGCCAGTGGTGCCAAACTGCCGCACGTACATGCTGGCGGCGGCGGGCACCGAGTCGCGGGGCGTGGTAACCAAGAAGGCATCGGCCGCGATGCCGGTGTTGAGGTAGGTGAGCGCCTGCTGGTAAGCAATGGGGTTGGTGACAAACTGGTTTTCAATCTCACTACCTTGGCGGGCCAGCGTGAGGGTGCAGTAGGTTCTGCCGGCGTAGGCGAGGGCTAGCGAATCACGGGTAGCCGGGGTAGCGCTGGGCACGCTAGCCAATTCTTGCTGCACTAGTTGGTCAACGGGGCGGTAGGTGCAGGTTACAGTGGCCCCGTTGGCTTCGACCGTGTGGGTGAGGCCGTGGGTGGGTTCGGCCAGATAAACGCCATACTCAGCGGGCGGTAGTGGAGTCGAGCAACTACTCAGCAGTAGGCCCAATCCACCGAGCAGACCGGAGGCCAGTTGAAAGCGGTATAGGCAACGGGATGAGATAGCTCGCATTTACGGGGTAGCACTGGGGTGCTGACTGTCGTATTGGGCATTGAGACCCTTCAGCACCTCACTGGTGATATCGGTGCCATCGGCGGCGTACACAATGTTGCCGCTCTCAGTAGCCCCGAGGATGAAGGTGTATCCTTTATCCTTGCCGTATTGCTTGAGGTAGGCATTTATCTCGTCAAGCACAGCTTTGGTCAGAAGCTGGTTTTCTTGCTGGGCTTGCTGTTGGATAGCGGCACGGTAGCGTATCAACTGCTGCTCCTTGTTAACGCGGACGGAGGCAGACACTTTACTCAAAGATTGTAATTCCGTGCCAAGCGAATCGATGCGCTGCTGCCAACTCTGGGCTTTGGCTTTGAATAGCTCATGCTGAATTGTTGCCCCGTGGTAGCCTTGTAAAAGTTTATTTGGATTGACGTAGCCAACATTGATTTTACTGCTACAGGCTGTCAGAAGAAAAAGAAAGAAATAGGAACAACTAATTGCCTTTTTGTATTTATTAAACATTTTTTAGGAAATAATTTTCATCAAAATTGTTTTTTACGGTTTCCCATTTCTGGCCTGCCCAACTAGGTAATGCTTTATTATATTGCCCTCCTAATAAAATTAATGAATAAATAGTACTTGCAAAAATATAACTCATATCAATAGTTAACCTCTCTAGAGAATAACTCATAGGATTTATTAATAACACGGCATAATTGTCAGTGCCAATCTCCTCAATCACAAAGTCCTGATAATTGTAAGTTACCTCTAGGCCAGTGATAGTTGCTACTGTTGAAAGCAATTTAGAAATATCAGGGCAAGTATCATTGAAATTCACTATTTCTGTAAAATACATATTGTTAAGGAATTGTTTGAAACCATTGACTGAGTTGCTGCGGAGTGTAAATATTAGATGGTACATTATAACCCGCTGCTCCAAGTACAGGTTTTATGTTAGATACGCAACTATTGAGTACACTGTGGTATGAGCCTGGCACCTGATTTAGTTGATATTTAGCAGCATTATTTCCTGTTATGTACTGCATTCTTGTAATGTTTTTAGTTTGAAAATCAAACTTCTTTTTATTCCGCCATACATTCATTGTGCGTTCGCCCACACTAGAAAATTCCGACGTGCCCCCCTCCCAAATATCGTATCCTTGATAAGTGCCTCGTGTCGGATCTGCAGAATTTGGTGAAAAGCCATGATGGTACCATTGAATCTGCTCACTATTCTTGCTAAATCCGATAGCTGAATGTCCATCTGGGTTACTGCTATAGCCAGGTATTGTTCCTAGATGAATTTTATAGCTATTGTTATCGATTTCTTTGTGGGGCGTATCTCCTGATAGCGCCATGGCCAAAAATCCAGCAGTCGCTAGTGATGCTGAAACACCTGCAAGAGCTGGAAATCTTGCTAATGTGCTAAGAGTCGTTATAGCTTCAGCGGAAGATGTACTAGTTATTATGCCAGCTCCAGCACCCATAACAGTAGCAGTTCTTATTGTTGCTGTACCAATTTGAGGCGCTGCTCTGCCAGCAGCTTTTCCAACTGATGCTACAATAGGGGATAATGCTTTCCAATTAAGACCTATACTAGTTCCGCCTCTTATACTTCCATTTTTGGCTCCATGTGCAACGGTCCTAAAGAAGCCATCGCCAGGCCCCGAAAATCCACCATCTGGGTCTATCCCTGACACAGGATTATTACCCATGCCTACATAAGGCGAATTAAACTGTCCTTCCGGGTCAGTATTCAGCCAGCGCCCGATGCGGCTGTTATACAGGCGCAGCTCAAAGCTCTCATATCCTGTTTCGTCATCGTGCTCAGCAAACTGGCCCTGGTAGCCGTAGCGGTAGCGGCGGTTGCCCACCGTATAACTTAGGCCCGGCAGCGGGGCTCCGTAGGCGTACTGGTGCTGCTCCTGCACGATGAGGCCGCCGGTCTGCTCGTAGCTCACGTCATCAAACCATGCCTGTGCCCCCGAGGTCAGGTAGCTAGTTAGCTCCAGGCGGCCCGCATCCGGTGCCCGGAAGCCCAGGCTGACGGGGGCCCAGCCTGTTGTAGAGATGGGTTGGTCGCCTTCCGCCTGCAGGACATTGTTGGTATCGTAAAACCGGTAGTGCAGGCTGATACCGGGCTGGTTGCCTTGAATTTGGTTAGCCGAAGCCCGCGCGCGCTGGTGGCTTAGCAGGCCCGTGATGCTCACGCCCAAGCCGAGCCGGCCGATGGCCTGGAAAAGACCACTGCGCGCCGCGGGCGTGGCCTCCGTGTTCGTCGCCGGGGCCGAGATGCCAGTGGTTCCCAAGGCTCCCACCGTCAGGAGAATGGCTTGCGGTTTGGGGCCTGTTACCTCCGTCATATATCCGGCCAGGCCGCGCACCAGTGCCGAGAAGGTCACCGTATCGCCCCGCGCTACGCTCAGCGTTTTCTTGGGGCCATTCACACCGGTGATCGTCGTGACGTACTGCCCGCTGGGGGCCGAGTTGTCATAGGTGCGCGGGTTGTTCAGATTTTGGAATTGCTGGTCATCCGGGGTTTGCTGGCTCGGCTCCATGGTGGCCGTGTACTTCACCGTCGTGGGCCGGTGAAAGACCACGCGGGCGTCGCCCAGGTGGTCGGTCAGTTCGTAGCGGTAGTCATCCGTGCCGGCAGTAGTCCCGTCATCAAGGTGAGTGAGGGTACCCAGGCGGCCCGAGCCATACAGGGGAACCTCGGTACGCTGCACTACGCCGGTCGCCGCCGGCTTGTCGTACACGGCTAGGATATTGCCAGCCACGTCGCGCACGTAGTAGGTGGTGTGGGCCGGGGTAGTGCCCACGGTCGAGTACGCCGTTTTGCTTACGCGAAAGCCCCGGTCGTCGTAGGCGAAAATGACCAGCGGCTGCGTGTGGGCCGCGTCGAAGTACACGCCCGTGGTCTTGCCGGTTACATCATAGGTGAGGTAGCGCTGGCCCTGCTCGTCGCGCTGGCGGGTTAACTGGCCCAGCTCGTCGTAATCGTAGTCCATGACGGTGCTGCCGCTGGCACTGCCGGTATGCACCTCCTTGAGTTGGTTAGTATTGGGCTTGTAGGTGTAGCTAAAGTTGTCTTTAATCGCCCCGGTCTGGTCAGTTCGCTGCAGCGACAGCATATTGCCGTTCAGGTCGTAGGTCAGGCCGCCTTCCCGCAGGGAGTTAGCCACCGTGGGCGGGCTTACGTAGTAGGCGCTGCCCGAAATGCCCAGCTTGTTGTAAGTGGAGCTTTGCAGCTGGCTTTTCTCGTCGTAGGCGTACGACATGCGCCGCACGTCGGGGCTGGCGGGCGTGCGCCAGGCGGCCCCCTGAATAGTGCCGTCGTAGCGGGTCGCTACCCCCGTATTGGTAGGCAGCATCACGTCGAGGTTGCGGCTGGCGTAGTCGCCGCTGAAGTAGTCGAGCGTGAGGGCAAACAGGTCCTTGTAGGTGCCGTTGGTTTGGGGCGAGTCGTGGCCCGGCTCCAGCGTCTGGTTGACGTGGTTGATGTTTTTGAGCGCGCCCTGCAGCGTGTAGGTATAGTCGACGCCCTGCAGGTTGCCCGCCACCTGCACCCGCTTGAGGGGACCGTGCAGGTAGTAGCTGTACTGGGCCTGGAGCGTGCGGGTAACCCCGTCGGGGCTGGTATTGACGGCCGTCAGGCGCTGGGCCGCGTCGTAGGTGTAGTAGTGGTAGAAGCTGTCAGGCTGGCCTTGCTGGTAGGCCACCTGCAGCACGTTGCCGCTGAAGTCGTAGGTGTAGTCGAGGGTCTTGACGTGCTGGGTGCCCAGGGCGGGAATGTCCTGCACCACCCAGGTAACGCGGCCCAGCTCGTCGTAGCTGTACCAGGTCGTCACGTTGTCGTTCCTGGTTTTGGCCACAGCCCCGACCACGAACTGCTGGGTGCGGCCGTTGAGTTGGCTGTCATTACCCAGGCTGCCAGCGGTGCCATCCCAGGGCAGGTCGTACCACACCTGGTTGCGCTGGGCGCACTGGCTCACATCCAGGCCGCCCGTGGGCGTGCGGTCCTCCACGATATCGAGTACGGTGCGCACGTGCGTGACCGGGGTACCCGGCCCCGATATAAGCAGGTTATCCACGTCGACGTAGCCGGTGGTCGTAGACTCTACCCGCAGGTCGAGCGTGTTGGCTCCCTGTTGTAAGTTGGCCGTGGTGGTAAAGGTGGCGATGGTGTTCCAGCTGCCACTGGTGGGAAACGTGAGCAGCGTAGCCGGCCCGTTGTTCGTCACCAGGTTCAGGGTTTGCTGGTCGCGGCCCGTGGCGTACTGAATTTGCAGGGTATAGCTGCCGGCCTGCGGGGCGGTGATACTAAACTGCAGGTGGTCGCCGGGCGAAGTGAGGTAGTTGACAAACGTGGCCCCCGCCTTGTAAACGGTCTGGTGGTGGTCGGAAGTGCTGTTGTAAAACGCGCTGTTCTCTGCCTCTTGCGTGGCCGTGAAGACCTGGGTCGGCAGGTGACTCTGGAACTGCGCGCCTTGATAGCTGGCCGTCTGGGTGTATTCGCCCGACTCGACTACCCGGCCCACCTCATCGTAGTTGGAGTAGGAAAACCGGCCGGCTTTGCGCTGCAGCTCACTTTGGGAGAAGCGGATGCGCCCATCGCGGGCATACACGTATTCAGAGCGCCCTTCGTCGTTGCTTTCGGTAGCCAGCAGGCGGTCGCTGGTGTCGTAGGTGTTGCGGGTTGTATAGGCGGGCTGCGTGGTAGTGGTGCTCAGGTCTTTGGGGGCCACTGTGGCAATGGCGCGGCCCGCGTCATCGTAATACGTGTAACTGAAATTACCGTAGTGGACCTCATAGTAAGACCATTGCGTGCCACTTAAGGAAATAAACCGGTAAAAACCGGGGGGCAGCGTAACATGAGTCTCGTCGGTCGCCACCGAGTAGGTATAGCAGCCGGCCGCCGGGGTAACGGTAGTGGTCGCCGACGTAACGGGGTAGTCGTAGCTGGCGGACGTCAGCAAGTTGACAATTCGTACGCTGCCTCCGACGGTAAACTTCACGTCGTGGAATCCAGTCGCCGGGATATGGATATCCTGGTATGCTGGAGCATTAGCATCGTAGCTATTCGTGGCTTCCGAACTGATAAAGCCGTAAACGGGTATTCCCGGATATTGCGACCCGCTCAGGCAGGACACGAGCGCCTGCCCTTCTTTGTTGCTTACTACAATACTCTCGCGGCCATCCGCATTGATGCTGACGGATTTAACGGCCTGGTACTGGAGTGTAACGTTGGGGCTCTCCGGCACGAAGTAGGGCCGCAGTCGGAGGTAGGCATCAAACTCCAGGCGGACCGGAAAGTCCCGGCCTTTGGCCTCGCGGCCCTTGCCCATGCGCAGCTCATCGCCGGGCCCGGCGGCACGCTTCGTGCCCCCGAGGGGACCTTCGTAGGGCTCCACCAGGCTGTAGGGGTAGCTGGTGACGGGGGTAAGCGGCTCCTGCGCGTTCTGCTTGCTAAAGTAGTAGCCAAGCGTGCCGGGGCTAGTGGCATCAACCGCCTCGGGGGCATAGCCCGTACTGCCCTCAAATTTGGTGGGGCCGTAGGGGCTACTACCCGCCGTAATGAAGCCTTCCTTGTAATTGAAGCTCTGGTTGTCGATGGGAGCGGCCAGCGTCTGGAGCACCGGCTGGCCCCCGGTGTTGTAAATGGTCTGGGCCGCAAATACCTGCTGGGTGGCCGCGTTGCGGGCCTGCGCCTGCGTGGGCCGGCCCAGGGCATCGGTAAACTGCTTACTCTCCGCTACGACGTTGTCATTGCCATCGAAACTGCGCTCCAGGGTCCAGTTGTGGTCGGTATTAGCGTTAGGGTTATTCTGGGGGAGGTACTGCCGATAAGTGAACAGGCTACTGACCTCCTGTGCCGAGAGCGAGCGGTTGTAGATGCGTAACTCATCATACAGCGCATCGCCCGTCTCTCCCATCGCCATCCCACCCCAGGCGGTGGGCAACCGCATGTCGGTGCGGCGGCCGAGCAAGACTCCGTTCTGATAGATGGCACCCACCCCCTTATCGAACGTGAACACGTAGTGCTGCCAGCTGCCCGCCTGCACCACGTTCGGGCCCAGCACAATCCGGTTGCCTACATCCGTACCTACGTACAGCTGGCCATTGGCGGCAGAATGAAAAAAGAAGGCATCCCAGCCCGCCGTTGCTCTTACCCGCTGGCTATAGTCGGATAGGTTTTTGGGAAAGAGCCAAAAGGCTACCGTAAATGTCTGGGGCTGCCAATAAAGCGGAATATTCACGTGGGCTGCTCCCGGCAGGTCGAGGGCGCCCCGGCCATCGTAGCCGCCGGTGGGCCGCCAGGCCCCCCCAATGGGGCTCGCTGCGTTCAGCTGCCCGGTGGCATCCTGGGCGGTGGTACCCCGGCTTTCGTCAAACGAGAACTGGGCGACCAACCCATTAGCAGGCGCGGATGTGGCCTGCGCGAGGCCCAGGCCCGGACACAACAGGCCGCACAAAACCCCTAGTAAAGCGAACAGTAGCGGTTGTTTCATGCGCTGGTTAGGGGACTCTATCGGTGGCGATTTTGCTAAGCGGCTGTCTGAGTTAGCAAACAGCTGCTTAGCTAAGTTGGCAGGTGTAGCAAGCTAGCGCTGTTTCGGAGTCACTATACAGGCGGGCTGCCGGCTCAACCCCGGCAGCCCGCACTCGCCTTAAACTGTATCCTGACTCCGAAACAGTGCTAAGCTGGTGAATTCACTAAATGAATTACTTCTGAAGGTGAGGCAAAAGTAGTTGCTTAGTTAATAATTACAATGTTAAATCAATTTTTCTAAAGGGTTTTATTAGCTTATGTAAAAAAGATAAGTATAGTTAAAAAATTTAACAGAAAAGCCATAAAAAGCCATCAGCCAGGTGCGGCCAAGCAGAAGGAATAGCTTAAGCAGCTGTTCAGGAAGTCGTCAAAAGTGTTCCTGAACGTGATGCGGCGCGCAGCGCAGCAGCGCGCTCGCTTCATAGAGCGGCCCAAAAAAGGCGGTTGTGCTACGCACTGCGCAGCACAACCGCCTTTTTCACTCAAACCTAGCGCGGTTTCGGAGTTAGTGTACAGCGCAGGCTGCCGGCCAAAAGCCGGCAGCCCGCAACAACAACCCAGTACACCAGCTCCGAAACTGCTCTATTTCAAAATGCCTACCGGCCGCCCGCGCTACAGCGTAACCCCGATGCCCGGCCCCAGCAAAAAGAACGGCTTGCCCGCCGACAGCAGGTAGCCGCCGCCCAAATACAGCGGAAACGTGAGGCGCGCGCCCGTGCGCACCGGCGTAACGGAGCCCAGCAGCACAATGCCCAGGTCGCGGCCGGTGGCATTTTGCGAAAGATTAAAGGCATTGAGGGCCACGAAGCCCGCCCCAATGCGGTAGGGCCGCTGCTTGTTAATTTTGTCGGGGGCGTAGAAGCTGAGCTGGGCCAGCGTAGCCAGGCTGATGCCGCTGAAGCTGCCGTAGCCGTCCTCGCCCTGAATCTTGGTGAGCAGGCCAGCCGGGAAGCTCACGTTGACGTCGAAGTTGACGTGGCGGCGCAGCACCAGCTCCACTTGCTGGGCGTAGCCCTTGGCCGTGTACTGCTGGGCGTTGTGCCGGATGTTGATGACGATACGGTACCAGGCGTCAAGGTCGTAGGTTTTGCGGCTCAGGAGGTTGTTGAGGTTGAGGGTGCCCACCTGGCAGTCGTTGCCCTGGTAGTAGGCCGAGCGCGGCGACGACTCGCCGGGGCACACTACCAGGTTATCAACCCGCTGCTGGTCAATGAGATTACCCTTGTCGTCGAGCACGCGCACGTCCAGGCTCAGGTACTGGCGGCCGTAGAGGTCGGGGGCCTGGTCGATGGCGTTGGCGTTGAAGCTAAACACCACGTCGGGGATGGTGCGGTCGTAGAGCACCGGCCCGTTGAGCTGGGTGATGGGGTGCGGGCCGTTGCCGTAGTTCACCTGCACGAAGTTGAGCGGGTGCGGCCGCTGGGCTTCCTTCACGCTCAGGGAAAAGTCGGTGGGCGTGCCGCCGTCAAACACCGCCACCCGCCGCCGCACGATGGCCAGCGGCACCTGCAGGCGATAAATCACGGCTTTTTCGGAGCGCGTGGACGAGTCGGACGGGATGATATTGGCCCCGTCGAAGTGGTAGCGGCCCTTGAGCAGCGACTCGCCTTCGAGGCGCACGTCCACGGTTTCGCCGGGGCTGATGGTGGGGTTGGTGGTCCAGTCGCCGCCCCGGTGCAGCACGCTCACGGCCGCAATGCGCGGCCGGGGCGTGATGTCGAAGTTGGTGATGTACTTGGCCACGTCGCCATCCTTGATGTAGAGGTAGCCGTCGGCCTGGCGGTGGGTGTTGTACACGCGCAACTGGCACAGCACCCGGTCGTTAGATAAATAGCTGCGGGTGAACAGCTCGCCGATGAGCGCGCCGCCGGGCTCCTGCTGGGCCTCAAGGCGGTAGGTGTGGCGCAGGTCGAAGTTGTGGCCATCGTCGAGCACAAACTCGGTGCCCTGGCTGCGGCCGGCCTCGTCGTAGGTCACGTCTTTGCGGTCGGCAGTGAGAAAGCGCAGGCGGCTGGCCCGCACCGTAAAGGCCAGGCTAAGCGGCGGCAGCTGGTAGCTGAGGCGGCCCGCCGCGTCGAGGTGGGGGCGCTCGGCCAGGGCGCGCACCCCCACGGTGTGCGGCCCCAGGGTGTTGGGCACGAGGTGCAGAAACAAGCCGTTTTTCTCGCGCGTCAGCTTGTAGTCGATGTCCTGGTTTTTAGTCCACTCGTTGGGCACGCGCACGTTGGCCAGGTTATTGGTGCTGATTTCCAGCACTTTCTCTTCGCCAATAAACAGCTCGGGGCTGGTCAGGCGCAGGTCGAGGGTGGTGCGGGTGAGGGGCAGCAAGCTCACGATTTGCTGGGCCCGCGCGGGCTGCCCGGCCGAGTCGGCGGCCGGCGCAAAGGCCAGCCGCACAAACGGCGCGCCGGTGAGGTTGCGAAAGTGCAGCATGCCCCGATACTCGCCGCCCGGCCCGGCCAGGAGCGAATCCTGCAGCACAAAATCGGGCGAGGGCAGCAGGCGCGGGGGCCGGCGGCCGGGCCGCAGCGGCACGAGGCGCAGCTCGGCCACGGGGTCATCGGTGTGGAAGTAAAAGTAGAGGCGCGGCTCGCCGGCCACGGTCAGCATCTGGTCGCCGAGGCTATAGCGCACAGTATCAAACGTGAGCGATAAGCTGCGCAGTAGCGGCGTAGTAGGCGCCGAGCCCTGGGCGCGGGCACCGCCGGCCGCCAGCAGCAGCGTGAGCAGCAACAACCCGTATTTTTTTAGCATAGCAAAGCACGAATAAGCGCCGCAAAGGTCCGTTGCCAGGAGCCATAGCCCAACCCGACGGCGCTTTTTTTGGGTCAGTAGCCGGGTGGGGTACTAAACCTGTGTCGCTGGGCAGCATCCTGGCCGGGGCCACCCGCGCACCACCCGCACCTGCCCGTTCACGCGATGCATACGAGTGCGGGCTAAACTTTTCGGGCCGTTCCGCGTCCACTTCTGCCCCAGGCTCCGCGCATTTATTTGCTGCTTGCCCCCTGGCCTTACTGGCTGCCCTGCTGGCCAGTGCCGCCACCTCGCCGCCACCCGACTCACTGGCCACCACTTCGCAGGTTTAAAACCAAGAGGCGTGGCGGCCCTGCCACCGTGTTCACCGCGCCGGCCACGCCGGCGTTTAGCGCGCTGGGTTACACGCTTTCGCTGCCCGTTACGCTGGGGCCGGGCGCTTTAGCGTGGCGGCCACGCCCAGCTACCTGGTGCCGCTGCACGTGTCGGCGGGCGGCTACGACGCCTCGTTTCTCTACGTCGCGCCTGGGGTGAGCCGCACGTTTTGGCAGCCCCGCAGCGTCCAGCAAGTAGTTAGCTAAGAAGCTGTTGGAATTGTGTAAAACTGCCTTTTAAGGCTTTACCAACTGCAGCTGCGCCACTATCTGGGCCACTTGGTTTTCGGGCGTGTTGTCGATGTCGATGCGCAGGCCGTAAGTGGGCTTTTCGAGGGTAGCCAGCTGCGAGTCCAGCATATCGGCCTTCATGTAGTGGTCGTGGCGGCTTTCGAGGCGGGCGTGCAGCACGGCCGGGTCACCATCCAAAAACACCCAGCGCAGGGGCTGGCTCGCCCCGCCTTGCAGCGTTTGGCGATAGGCTTCCTTGAGGGCCGAGCAAGCCAGCACGGCCCCGGCGGCCCGCTCCCACTCGCCAATTTTGGCGGCCAGCGTGGCCAGCCAGCCGGCCCGGTCGGCGTCGGTGAGGGGGTGGCCGGCGGCCATCTTGGCCACGTTGGCGGCCGGGTGAAAGTCGTCGCCGTCGTAAAACGGCCGGCCCAGCTGCTTGGCCAGCAGCTCGCCCACGGTCGTTTTGCCGCAGCCCGACACGCCCATAATCACAATGATTGGCTGGTCCATATTTTGAACAGTTAGCTAACAGCTTTTTTAGAGTGGTCGCAGCAGTACCCGCGCCGGGGCGCCATCGCTACCCACAATCTGGAGCGGCAGGCACAGCAACTCGTACTCGCCGGGTGCAATGTGCTGCAAGGCCAGCCCCTCAATTACGCAAATGCCCGCGTCGAGCAGGGCGTGGTGGGCATCGGCCTTGCCCACCGACAGGTAATCGACGCCCACGCACACCACGCCCGCATCGCGCAGGTGGCGGGCCGCGTCGCCGTCCAGGGCCACAAAATCGGGCTTGAAGGGCTCGGTGCTCCACTCGCTGTTCGAGATGCGCGTTTTAAATAAAATGCGCGCACCGGGCTTGATAGCAAGCACTTGCACTTCGGCCAGGCTAATACTGGCAGGGTCGTGGATGGCTACCACCGTGGCCGGGCCCATGAGGCGGTCCAAGTCGAGGGTGGTGGTGTCGCCGGCCCCGGTGGTGAAGTGCAGCGGCGCATCCACGTGGGTGCCGGTGTGGGCGCTCAGGTGCAGCTCGGTTACGTTGGCGGCGTCGCCGCGGTCCTGGCTGAGGGTGCGCGCCACGGTCACGCCGAGGTTGTCGGGCCAGTGCACCATTTGGTCGCGCACGGCGGTGGTGGCATCGAGCCAGGGAGCAGGTACGGGCATGGGCTGGGTGGCTGTGCGGTAAGATTTAGCTTGCCGTGAGTAATTGGATGAGTAGAAGCAACGGGCAGTTCATAGCAGCCTACCGACGACAAGCTAAAGCTTACCGCACATCGCGCTTACCCCCTGGGCTGCAGGAGTTTGGTAATCAAACCCGTCCAACCCGTTTGGTGGCTGGCGCCGAGGCCCTGGCCGGTGTCGCCGTTGAAGTACTCGTTGAATAAGACGTAGTCCTTAAAATTGGGGTCCTGTTGCAGCAGTTCGCGGTTGCCGAAGCAGGCGCGTCGCCCGGTGTGCGGGTCGCGCAAAAACAGCTGCGTGAGGCGCTGCGTGAGCGCCTCAGCCACGGCGAGCAAGGTCACGTACTGGCCCGAGCGCGTGGGGTACTCCACCTTAAAATCGTCGCCAAAATAGTGGTGAAACCGCTGCAACGACTCGATTATCAAGAAGTTGACCGGCATCCAAATGGGGCCGCGCCAGTTGGAGTTGCCGCCAAACACGTCGGTTTCAGACTCGGCCGGCTGGTAATTGACGCTGATGTCGGTATCGCGAAACACGTAGGGCTTATCCAAATACACCCGCGAGAGGCTGCGCACACCGTAATCAGACAAAAACTCGTCGCTATCTAACATTCTAACCAGCAAGCGCTTGAGCCGGTGGCCGCGCAGCAGGCTCAGCAGCCGGGTGGCGCTTTTGCCGGGCTCCTGCCAGCGCGATACCAGGGCGGCCAGCTGCGGGCGGTTAGTGAGCAGCCAGTTCATGCGGGCCACAAACTGGGGCGCGCCCGCCAGCACCGCCTCGTCGAGCACTTCTACCGCGAACATGGGAATCAGGCCCACCATGGTGCGCACTTTCAGCAATTCGTGGCCGCCCTCGGCCGTGTTGAGGGCGTCGTAGTAAAACTCGTCCTCGTCGTCCCAGAGGTCCAGCTCCGTGTTGCCCACGTTGGTCATGGCCTCGGCAATGTAGAGGAAGTGCTCGAAAAACTTGCCGGCCAGGTCTTGGTAAACCGGATTGGACTGACTCAGCTCCAGCGCAATGCGCATCATGTTGAGCGCAAACATGGCTACCCAGGCCGTGCCGTCGGCCTGCTCCAGGTAAGCCCCGTCGGGCAGCGTGGCCGAGCGGTCAAACACCCCAATGTTATCGAGCCCCAGGAAGCCGCCCTCAAAAATGTTGCGGCCGTCGCGGTCCTTGCGGTTCACCCACCACGTAAAATTGAGCAGCAGCCGGTGAAACATGGTTTGCAGAAACGCGTGGTCGCCGGCATCGCCGCGCCGTTTTTGCTCCATCTTAAACACCCGGAAGGCGGCCCAGGCGTGCACCGGCGGGTTCACATCACCAAAGCGCCACTCGTAGGCCGGCAGCTGGCCATTGGGGTGCATGTACCAGTCGTGGCACAGCAGGTGCAGCTGGTTTTTGGCAAATTCGGGGTCAAGCTGGGCCAGCGGAATGCAGTGAAACGCCAGGTCCCAGGCCGCGTACCAGGGGTACTCCCAGATGTCGGGCATCGAGATGATGTCGTTGTTATCCAAGCTCTTCCAGTCGGCGTTGCGGCCGGTGAGGCGCTCGGGCGGCGGGGCGGGCTGGGCGGGGTCGCCGGCCAGCCAGCGCGGCACGTTGTAGTTGTAGTACTGCTTGCCCCACAGCATGCCGGCAAAGGCCTGGCGCTGCACCAGCCGGGCATCGGCATCCACCATATCGCACTGAATTTCAGCATAAAACGCGTCGGCGTCGGCCTGGCGCTGGCCCAGCAGCTGCTCAAAATCGGCAAAGGGCTGGGCCTGCCCGGCCGGCCCCAGCCGCAGGCGCACCCGCTGCGTGGCCCCGGCCGCCAGCGTGAGCACGTAGTGCACGGCGGCCTTGGTGCCGGTGCGCGCCGGATTAACGGCTGCTAAGTCCTTTTCAACCAAGCAGTTATTAATACCATCTTTAAAGAACCGCTCCCCCGATTCAGTGCCGTACAGCCGCTCGCTGTTGGTGTTGTTGTCGCAAAACAGCAACTCGGGCCCGCCTTCGGTGTAGCACACCAGCTCACCCAGGTCGCGGTGCACCACGGTGAGGTGGCCGTCGGCGGTGGCGGCCAGGCTGGGGCGGTAGTCGTCGTAGCCCCAGCTCCAGGTGTTGTGAAACCACAGCTGGGGCAGCAGGTGCAGCGTGGCTTCGGCGGGGCCGTGGTTTACGATGGTATACTGCAGCAGCAGGTCGTCGGCATCGGCTTTGGCGTATTCAATGAACACGTCGAAGTAACGGCCGTCGTCAAAAATACCCGTGTCGAGCAGCTCAAACTCGGGTTCTTTGCGGGTGCGCCGCGCGCTTTCCTGCACCAGCTGCTCGTAGGGGAAAGCCCGCTGCGGATACTTGTAAAGCGCTTTTTGGTAGGAGTGCGTGGGCGTGTTATCCAGGAAATAATACAGCTCCTTCACGTCCTCGCCGTGGTTGCCCTGCGGCCCGCTCAAGCCAAAAAGCTGCTCCTTGAGCAGCGCATCCTGCCCGTTCCAGAGGGCCAGGCTCAGGCACAGCCGCTGGCTGCTGTCGCAGAAGCCGGCCAGGCCCTCCTCGCCCCAGCGGTAGGCGCGGCTGCGCGCCTGGTCGTGGGTGGTATAGTGCCAGGCATCGCCGCCGGCCGAGTAGTCTTCGCGCACCGTACCCCACTGGCGCTCAGACAAGTAAGGACCAAAGCGCCGCCAGTGCTTCTGCTTGGTATCGGCTTCGTGCAGGCGCTGGTGCTCGGCGGTCATGCTTTTTAATTAAGAATTGGGAATGAAGAATGAGGAATTAAATCAGCGAAGCAATTGGCCATTACAAAAGCAATTCCTCATTCTTCATTCCTAATTCCTGATTTTTTCCTACCCGCCCGCCGCAAAGCCGGGGTACAGCGTCATGCCGCCGTCCATGAAAATGGTTTGGCCGGTGATGTAGTCGGCCTCGTC
>CAXTFI010000013.1:0-40005 GCA_964243255.1 uncultured Hymenobacter sp. | reverse complement strand
TGATGCCCAGGCGCTCCATGTACTTGCTCAGCTCCTCGGCCATGCGCTTGGTGAGGGTGGTCACCAGCACGCGGTCGCCGGCCTTCACGCGCTCATCCACTTCGTCGAGCAGGTCGTCAATCTGGTTGATGCTAGGCCGCAGGTCGATAACGGGGTCGAGCAGGCCGGTGGGACGAATAATCTGCTCCACCACCACGCCGTTGGCCTGGGTTAGCTCGTAGTCGGCGGGCGTGGCGCTCACGTACACCGCCTGCCGGTACATGCTTTCAAACTCGTTGAACGTCAGTGGCCTGTTGTCGAAGGCCGATGGCAGCCGGAAGCCGTACTCAATAAGGGCCGTCTTGCGCGAGCGGTCGCCGCCCCACATGGCCCGAATCTGCGGGATGGTGGCGTGGCTCTCATCTACCACCAGCAGGTAGTCATCGGGGAAATAGTCGAGCAGGCAGAAGGGCCGCGAGCCCGGCTCGCGCCGGTCGAAGTAGCGCGAGTAGTTCTCGATGCCCGAGCAGTAACCCAGCTCGCGTATCATTTCCAGGTCAAACTCGGTGCGCTCCTGAATGCGGCGCGCCTCCACGTCGCGGCCTTCCTTCTCGAAGTACTTGTGCTGCTGCACCATATCATCCTGAATCTCGTGGATGGCGGTGTTCAGCGTCTCCTTCCCGGTCACAAACAGGTTGGCCGGGTAGAGGGTCATATTCTTCTCATCGCTCAGCTTGCGGCCGCTCACGGGGTCGATTTTCTGAATCGCCTCAATCTCATCACCAAAGAAGAAAATGCGGTAGGCGTAGTCGGCGTAGGCCGGATACACATCCACGGTGTCGCCCTTCACCCGAAACGAGCCGCGCTTGAACTCCACCTCGGTGCGCGAGTACAGAATCTGCACAAACTGGTAGAGCAGGTTATTGCGCGAGTAGCGGTGGCCGGGGGCCAGAAAAATAACGTTTTTGCTGAACTCCTCCGGGTTGCCAATGCCGTAAATACAGGATACGGAGGCAATTACCACCACGTCGCGCCGTCCACTCAGCAGGGTAGAGGTGCAGTGCAGCCGCAGCTTTTCAATCTCCTCATTAATGGCCAGGTCCTTCTCAATAAAGACGTCCGAGCTGGCGATGTACGCCTCGGGCTGGTAGTAGTCGTAGTAGCTGATGTAGTACTCGACGGCATTTTGCGGGAAAAACGCCTTAAACTCGCCGTAGAGCTGGGCGGCTAGCGTCTTGTTGTGGCACATCACGAGGGCGGGCTTGCCGGTTTCGGCAATCACGTTAGCCATCGTAAAGGTTTTACCCGTGCCCGTGGCTCCGAGCAGCACCTGGGCCGGTTCGCCGCTGTTTACGCCCTGCACAAGCTGGGCAATGGCGCGGGGCTGGTCGCCGGTGGGCTGGAAGTCGGACGTAAGCTGGTAAGTGGACATGCAGGGGCAGTAAGCGGCCGGGAAAAAGCCAATCTACCTAACCCTAAACCCGCCGCCGAGGTTTCTGCACTTCCAAAAAAGCCCGCTCAATTCGCGCCCGCCCGCGGCCCTACCGCGGCCGTAGGCGCAGGGTAGCCACCGGGGGCGGGGTGTTGCTGGGGTTGGCAGGGGCGGGGCGCACGGCCAGCAAGCGGAGCCAGTAGGGCTTTTGGTGCAGCGTTATGGCTACCGAGTCGGTAGTATCGGGCTGGTTGCGGGCGTTGCAGCCCAGGCACAAGCGCAGGGTTTGCGGCTCACGGCCATCGCTCAGGGTAATGGCTACGGCCACGTAGCCCGCCACAATGCACTGCACGTCGGCGGGGCAGCGCGAGTCGCTCACTTCGGTCAGGGTCGCCTGCACGTTAGTGGCCGGGCCAAGGGGCAGCGTGGTCAACTGCTTGTATGCCAGCTCGATAGTCGGCAAGGGGTCCGCGCTACTGGCAGCAGCCGTAGTGGCGGGGCTGGTGGTGCTACAGGCTAGTGAGCCGCCGGCTAGCAGCCCGAGGAATAGTTTCTTCATAAAAAACCGCCCGCTGGCCTAGCGGAAATGAGGAGTGGCTGCACACGTAAGGGCTAGGGCGCCTGGCTAGCGGCACCGCGACCCTGGCCGGCTGCAAGCTGGCGCAGTGCCGGGTGGCCGCGCGGGCACCCATAATCAAAACTCCCGCCAGCACGGCTAACAATAAGCGTAAGAAGATAGGCATAAGTTTGTTGGCAGGAATAGGAAAGCGAAGATAGGTAGTGCCTACGGAATCCTGAACCCCCGCCCGAGCTCTACGCCGGCTTCCAGGCCAAAGCTATAGGGGCGCTGCTGGGTCAGAAAATCCTGGCTGGGGTCGGCGTTGAGGCTGAGAATACCCATCTCGGCCACGGGGCCCAGGTTGAAAGTCCATTGGTGCCCGGCGGGGCGGTACTGCATGCCGCCTCCGCCCCGCAGGCCCGCCGACAAGTGCCGGTAGGGCGAGCTGACGGTGGCCGGCGTGTAGGTGCGCGCCGCTTCGGGGTTGCCCTCTACCTCACTGTGCGCATTGAGCAGCGCCGTTACGAAAGCCCCCAGCCGGCCATAAAACGAGAAGCCGGTTTTCGCGGGGTTCGAATAGCGGGCCTCTACGGGCACGCTTACCGAGCGGTAGCGGTACGAGGTGCGCTGCAGGCGGGCGGGTACGTACACCGCCTGGGCATAGGCCAGGTCGGCCACTTGCTCGCCCACGAAGGCCACGGAGCTGGCCGAGGCCGCCGTGTTCTGCGTGAACTCCAGGCCCGTGCGCAGGCTCCAGCGGCTGGCACCCAGCCGGCGCGTGGCCCACAAACTCAGGCGCTGGCCCAGGCCGGTGTGCAGGTTGTTGCGATACTCGGCAGCCGCCGAGCGGGTGATAATGGGCGAGTTCAGGCCAAATGCGGTATTGTTATAGGTTTCCGGGGCTTTGGCAAAGTCGATGTTGGGCCGAAAGGCGCTAACCGAATACGACCCCCCGTACTGCCAGGCGCGGGTGAGCTCCAGCGGCGGCCCCGCTGCCACGGCTACGGCGGCCAGGTTGGTGGGCAGGCCCGCTGGCGGCAGCGCCGCCAGGCTGGCCCAGCGCGTGGTCAGGCTTTCTTCGGCCAGCGGTGCCGGGCTCGCCAGCGCTGAGGCCGGCGCTGCCGCCGCTTGGCCATTACTTAAGGCCTGTTCAGTGGCCAGCTCGCTATTGCTGTTGCCTGCTTCTGGGTGCGGGGCGCTGGCTACAGAATTGGTAGCCAGGTAGGAGCTGCTGGCTGCTGCCCCGTTTTGGCTATTGCTAGTCCGCGCAGAGCCTTGATTATCAGTATTTTCGGCCAAATCCTCAGTAGTCGGCACTACCCGCCAGTGGCTTGGGCGGGGGGCGTAGGCACTAGCAGGAGCCGCCGCCAAGTGGGTCGAAGTCGAAAGTGTAACAGTTTGGTCGATAGCTGCCGAATGAGGAAGTGAGGAGGAAATAATGGCCCTGGTGGGCTGCCCGGTGCCCTGGCCAAGCGAAGTTGAGCCGGCGAGCGGAGACCTAGTGGCAGCCCGGCGCGCAGTAGCCAACCCTGCCTGGCCGGCGGCTGGGGAGGTGGCTTGCGCCAACGTAGTAGTGGGGCCCGCCGCTTGCTGGCTGCGCCACCAGCCACCACCCGCCAGCGAGGCAAGCAGCAAGCTGGCCGCCACGGCCCACCGGTAGGCGGCCAGGCGGTGGCGGTACTTCTCATTCTGGGCCAGCAGCAGGCGGTTGTCGAGGTGCTCCCATACTTGGGGGCGCGGGGGCACCGCCGCCGCCTCGCTCTCCAGCAAGTGGTGGCGAAACAGGTCTTCGAGGCTACCCTTGGGAGGGGTGGATGGGTTCATAACGGGCTAAATATAACTTACTTAGTGGGCGGTTGGAGGCGGGCGAGCTTGTTTTGGAGCACTACACGGGCCCGCGAGTATTGCGACTTGCTGGTGCCCTCCGAGATGTCGAGCATCTCGCCGATTTCCCGGTGCGTGTAGCCCTCAATGGCGTAGAGGTTGAATACCAGGCGGTAGCGGGGGGCTAGCTCCTGCACCACGGCCAGCAGCTCGGTATAGGCGTAGTTGCTGAACGTAAACTCGTCGCTGGCCAGCGTTTCGGGGTAGTCGCCGTCGCTCACGGCCACCAGCGGGGCGTTGCGGCGGTGCTGGCGCAGGGCGGCGTTCACCATAATGCGCCGTATCCAGAACTCCAGCGGGCATTCGCGCCGGAAGCCGGCCAGCGTCCGAAACACCGTCACAAAGCCTTCCTGCAACACGTCTTCCGCCTCAAAAGTCGTTTGGGCGTAGCGCAGGCACACGGCCATCATGCGAGCGGCGTAGCGCTCATAAAGTTGTTTCTGAGCTAGTTGGCGGCCCTGCAGGCAGCCGTCAATTAGGTCTTCTTCGCTGAGCACCGCGCTGGGGTTTGGGCGACTTGCGGTGAGAGAGGGCACGGGGTCGTTGGCCAGCGCGGGCCAGGCAGCAGCACTCATGAGCGAAGCCGGGCTAAGCCGGGGTAAAAAGCTTTCAACATATGCGCGGCTAACTGCGAGTGAAAGGTACGCCTCTAGGCTAGGCCAGGGAGTGTTGCTGGCCCCGCACTTTACAAGAGGCTACTGACCCCCATACCGTTGCAAGCTCCAGGGCAAGAATACTAGGGTGAAAATTAATAAGCTGATAATCAGATACTTATTGTTTTTACAAACTGGTTTTCTAACCAACGCGTGGGTATTTCATGTATATACATTGGTTGGTTCCAAAGGTCTTGTTTTTCTCTTCGGCCGCCACCGCTAACTCACTCACCCTTTACAAGCTACTCATGAAAACCCTCGTCTTGTTTTATTCCACCTATGGACACGTCTGGAAGCTGGCCGAAGCCATTGCCGAAGGCGCCCGCGAAATTGCTGGCAACGAAGTGGTTGTCAAGCGAATCCCCGAAACGCTATCCCAGGAGATACTTGATAAAACCGGGGCCACCGGCGCGCAAAAAGCCTTTGCGCACCTGCCCGTGGTAACACCTACTGAGCTGGTAGAGTACGACGCCATCATTTTTGGCACGCCCACGCGCTATGGCAACCTGTGCGGTCAGATGCAGAGCTTCATGGATAGCACCGGCGGCCTCTGGGCTACTGGCGCGCTGGTGGGCAAAGTGGGCGGGGCCTTCGTGAGCACCGCTACCCAGCACGGCGGCCAGGAAGAAACCATCCGTAATTTTCACACCGAGCTGCTGCACCACGGCTTTATTATTGTGGGCCTGCCCTACGCCTGGCAGGGCCAAATGGGCCATGCCGAAGTAACCGGTGGCACGCCCTACGGCGCCAGCACCGTATCGGGGGGCCAAGGCGAGCGCCAGCCCAGCGCCAACGAGCTGGAAGGCGCCCGCTTCCAGGGCCGCCACACGGCCGAAATAGCCAGCAAGCTGGCTAAGTAATAAATACAGTAGTAGCCAAAGCGGAGGGCCGGCGGGCTGCACCACCTGGTGCAGCCCGCCGGCCCTCACTTGTTTTTATCCCTGCTTATTCCAAATGGCCCAGGCGGCTTCAGCTTGCAGCTCCAGCATTTCGAAGCCGTTTTTGGTATGGGCGCCCGCCGCGTGGCCCAGTTGCAAAAACAGCGTTTCGCGCGGGTTGTAAATGAGGTCAAACAGGTAGTGGGCCGCCGTTAGCGCTGGGTAGGGGAGGGGCGGGCACTCAGCAACGGCCGGGTAAGTGCCCAGCGGCGTAGTGTTAATGATGAGCGAGTGGGCCGCCAGTACCGCGGGCGTAAGCTCATCGTAGGTGAGGTGGGCACTCATCGGGTCGCGCGACACCAGCCAATGCGCAATTCCTAACTCGCGCAGGGCTACGGCCACGGCTTTGGCAGCCCCACCCGTGCCCAGCACCAGCGCGCGGCCATCGGCCTGCGGCGGATAAAACCGGCGCAGCGACTCGCGAAAGCCCACGTAATCAGTATTATGGCCTATCAGGCTGCCATCGGCCGCAAACTCAATAACGTTGACTGCGCCCACCAGCGCTGCCGATGGGGCCACGCGGGTGAGGTAAGGCCAGACCTTTTCCTTGTAGGGAATAGTTACGTTCAGGCCCGCTAAATCGGGGTGGCGGGCCAGCAGCTGGGGCAGGTCGCTGGCTTCGGCCAGCTCAAACAACTCGTAGCGGCAGTCGGCCAGCCGCAGGCGGTCAAACTTCTGGCTGAAATAAGTCTGGGAAAACGAGTGGGCCAGCGAGCGGCCCAACAGCCCGAAAGTGCGCATAACATAAATAGACAAGAAAGCGGCCCTAAAAAATTAGCTGACCCAGGTTGGGCGTATCGCGAGCCGGCCGGGGGACGTTGCTTAAACCGGATGCCTGCAACGACAACTGGTCGGCCGGCTCGCGCCGGCGGACCGGGGAGGGACTAACCTGAAAAATTGTGCAGGGCGGCGCGATACGCCGCAACTTGAGTTATCTATTCGGCCGGCGCTTACGCCGGGCGGCTTTGCGTTTTGCTGCGCACAAACTGCCACACCGCTGGGGCCACCGACAGCAACACGATGCCAACCACCACTAGCTCAAAGTTTTTCTGAACCACCGGAATGTTGCCAAACAGGTAGCCTAGCGCACTCATCGACACCACCCACAGCACCGCCCCTACCAGGCAGTAAGTGGCAAAGGTGCGGTAGCTCATCGTGCCCACGCCCGCCACGAAGGGCGCAAACGTGCGCACAATGGGTACGAAGCGGGCCAGAATAATTGTCTTGCCCCCGTGCTTGGCATAAAAAGCCTGGGTTTGCTCCAAGTAGCTGCGCTTCAAGAGTTTGAAATCGCCCCGAAAAGCCCGCGGCCCTATCTTGTCCCCAATAAAGTAGTTCAGGTTATCTCCCAGAAAAGCCGCCACTATCAGCAGCGGAATGAGAATGCCCAGGCTCAGGCCACCCCGCGCCGCCAAGGCTCCGGCTATAAACAGGAGCGAATCGCCGGGTAGAAAAGGGAAAATAACCACGCCGGTTTCGACGAAGACTATCAGAAAGAACAGTAGATAAAGCAGATGCCCGTATTCCTGCAGCAGCTTATCGAGGTTGAAATGCACGAGCAGGTCAAAGAAATGTTTGAGTGATTCCATGAAAGGAAAGGCAAAGAATTGAGTTGGTAAAGAACGCAAGGCTGGTACGAAGATTGCCAAGCGGCCCTAACGTTGGCCGCTGTGCTTGCGTTGAAGCACCGCCAAAAAACATACGAGCATGATTGTGTACAAAGGGGGAGACTGGTGGCAGGCACTCCAGCACTTTCATACCTCCGCCGTAATCCGCCAGCTGCTGGTGCGCGTCAGCCTGGTGGGTATCTATGGCGTTGCTATTGCCATGTGGGGCATTGGCTATCACCACGCTATGCTGAGTATCAGCCGGGAATATTTTTCTTTTTTGGGTATTTTGCTGAGTTTGCTGCTGGTTTTTCGCACCAATACGGCCTACGACCGCTACTACGAAGGCCGCCGGGTGTGGGGCGAGCTGGTGTCGCAGTGCCGGGGCCTCGCCATTGAGTTCAACGCGGTGCTGCCCCGCGATGCGGCAGCCAGCCGGCGCTACTTCGCGGCGCTCATCTCCAACTTTCCCTTTGCTTTAAAAGGCTCGCTGCGCAACCACATAAAATTCGAGCAGATGGAGGCTACTCCCGACATCATGGAACGGCTGCAAACTGCTGAGAATGTGGCTACTACTATCATTGCCGTGCTGCAGGAAAGCGTGGAGCAGCTGCGCCAGGTCGAAATAATTCGCGATACCCACTTGCTCACTTTCAAGCCCCACTTTCTGAATATGATGTCGGTAAGCGGTACTTGCGAGCGCATTAAGGCAACGCCTATTCCGTTCTCCTATACCTTTTTTATCAAGGCGTATATCCTGACTTTTATTGGCGTCATGCCCTTCGTGCTGCTCTCTACTTCAGGTTACTTCATGGTTCCCATCACCATGTTTGGCGCGTATGCCTTGCTGGGCCTGGAAATGATAGGGGAGGAGATAGAAAACCCGTTTGGGCTGGATTCCAATGACTTGCCTATCACGCAGCTTTCCAACCGCATCCGGGTAAGTGTGCACGACCTCTTGCGAGTAGAGCTATCTGACCAAAAGAAAGCGCTGGCTACCCCGCCATACAGCGTGGTGCATTAGAGCTCAGCTAAATTCTGTAACTCAAATACTTGATGCCGGCACGGTTTGTGTCGTACTTTTGGCTGCCGCCTCCAAATAATGGTATTATTTTTAGGGTTGTTTGGAGAATTTCTTTTTCTCGAATTTTTTCCTTTAGACCACTAACTGAACCTTTCCCTCTGCGTACAAGGCGCAAATTGCCGAGTATAGGCCCTTCTTTAGAAACCCATTAATCCACTCATTTTCAGCATGAACAATCTTACCCCTTCTGCTAATTCAGGCTCTCGCGGGCTTATTTGGCGAGCTTTACTACCACTTTTAGTCCTGTTTACGGGGCTAGGCTCCATTCAGACAGCGTTTGCACAATCTTCGACAGTAAACCTAAGAAATGTTATTGTCACTTCCGGTACGACCTCGGCTAATGCTACGACCAGTACTTATGATGCTGTATCTAATACAGCCGGCCCTGGGGTTTTCGCTGGCACTAACTTCGGTTCATTGGATGTGAACTTGGGCCGGCTTTTACTACAAGGTGGTTCTATTCAGGTAGTTGAGAAAGATGGTGAAGTGTACGACCAAGCGTTTGTGGACTTTGGTGTAGCTCAAGGAACACTCACAAGTGCTAGTCCCACATTCTCGCAGTCTATACTGCTAGTTCAAACTGGCTATGATGCAGCCACAAGCACCCGTACTTTTTCGATAAGTAATGCTTCACGTAATATTTTGACATTAGCGTCAACTACTGGTGTTTCATACCGATTTGATATTGGAGTTAGAGCATCAGGTAAGGATGCTAATGATGACCAAATAACAATCAATGCCCAACGTCGTCGCTCCATATTCACTCCGACAGGTACGCCCTCAACTGCCACTATTAATGTTAATAATATTCAAATAGCAGCAGATGGTGTAGCAAGCCCTACTTCTTATTACTTTCCTAACACGGGCACCTCGCCTCAATTTCCTGGTTTCAACTTCACCTCTTCCCAGAACGCCCAAACCACTCCTGCTTCAACAGGCGCTTTTGATATCAATAATGGTCAGTTGCGTTTGTTGAATACGGTCGTAACTACAAATGAAACGGGCTCGAATAGTATTACCAGCCTTGTCTTGTATTACCGTACGCGCACAACCACGAGTGGTGGAGCTTTTCAACCTATCACTCTTACGCAGTCAGGTCCCGTTACTAATGGCACACGGACATTCGTTATCGACCCCACCTCCACAAATAATACTAATTCTCAACCAAATTTAGTTGCTACCCCGGCCGTTACGGCTCCTGGTAATTATGTAGTAGAGGTTTATTATCAAGCTAACGTATACAATTCGTCAACAACTGCTACTACCACTATCGACTATCCACCTAATGGTAGTAGTAACCCTTTTGCGGCTACTTTCACAGTAGGTGGCACTCCCATTGCCACTACCATCTGGACGGGCGGTGTTAACGATAACTGGTTTGACGCAGGTAACTGGACTGCTGGTATTCCTACTGCTAGTACTAATGCGCTTATTCGTGACCTTGGCGCCGGTAATAGTGTTCCTTACCCTAATATTCGTTCTGATGTCCGTTATACCACGCCTGCCGGAGCGCTGATTTACGATAACACTGGTTCTGGCCCAGCCAAAACGCTCAACTTTATTATGGGGGGAACTTCCCAAGCTTCGCGCTCTATCGCTCGCTTGGTAAACGGGCAGCTTCAGGTATTTGGTAATTTTGATAACACCTACGATAGCTATATCCAGCGCGAAAATACCATCATAGAATTTGCTGGTGTTAACCAAACTATCACGGGTGGTTCGTTTGTGCGGGTTGACATCTCGGGTGGAGGCAACAAGACCCTAGTTGGCGTAATGAACGTGTCGGAGTCACTGAATTTCCTGACCCCTAACGTGTATACTTCTTCGGCTAGCCCCTTGACCAACAACCCGTATACTACTCTGGCTACTAATGCTGGTATTCTCAGCACGGATATCACTGCGCCCACTACTAGTGTGGTAGTGTTAGCTGACCGCGCTACTGCTAACTTCAACAATGGCGCTCAACTCAACGGTGAGAATGACCCATCTTTTGTATTTGGTTTCATCAGCACCACTCGTCAGGGTGTGCTAGTTGGTGAGGCTCGCACTTATGGCAACATCGGGATGGACCTCACTTTTAATGGCACAAACAACCCCGGTAAAGTTGAAGTAACGCGTAATACGGTAGAAGCTTATTCGCCTTTTAAGAGCAACGCAGCTTACGCCGACAACTATGGCATCCGTCGCATCTTTGGTGTGCGCCCTGCTGATGCAGCTACCAACAGTGGTGGTCTTACCGCTACCATGGTGTTCCACTACCGTGATGCCGAAACCATAAATCTGGATGGTCCTGATACTCGGACGCCTGGTACAGGCTCTATTCCTGAACAGAATCTAACCATCTTCGTGTCTTCTAACTCGGGTAATACATTTGCTCTGATAGGCCGCAATGGCTCGGTAAATACGACTGATAACACCGTAACCCGCACTGGTGTAACTACTTTCGCTACGTTTACTCTAGGCGATACCGAACGCCCATTGCCAATAGTACTATCGGCTTTCAATGCTGTGCGCAGTGGCTCTAGTGCGTTAATTACCTGGGCTACGGCCTCAGAAACTAACAATAAAGGATTTAATGTTCAAGTATCAGCCGACGGTGCTGTATATCGGAACTTAGGTTTTGTGACGAGTAAGGCTGCTAACAGTTCTCAGGCCTTGGGTTATTCTTATTCTGATACAGAAGAAGGTAAAGCTGGGACGCGCTACTATCGTTTAGAGCAGGTCGACCTAGATGGTAAAACTAGCTATTCGCCAGTGCGAGCTGTGAATTTCGATGGTGCGGCTGCTTCCGCTATAACGCTAGTAGCTTATCCCAATCCTTTCAACAGCAATGACCTTGTTGGTTTATCGTTGCAGGGTGGTGCTCCCACGGAAGGCATTGTCTATGTGAAGCTAATCGATATGACTGGCCGCACAGTGCGTGACCAACGCCTATCGCTAAATGGCGCTAATTTGCCCTTGGGCGATGTAAGTGACCTGCGCAGTGGGCTTTATGTTGCTAAAGTGACGCTGCCCGATGGTACCACTCAAACAGTACGTGTTCAAAAGCAATAGATAATTGATACATAAAAAAAGCGGCCTTCTTTTTAGAAGGCCGCTTTTTTTATGTATCAATTACAAACTTCTCTTTTCAAACTTGAGAAATGATGCCAATGGTATACTAAAAGTGTTGGGCTAGCTCACTAGCCACGGGGCATGGAGGTGCCAGGCTTACCAGTCTTAGCGGCGGGTTGAAACATGGGGTCTACCGCGTCCATATCCAGGAAGTGCGAGAATGTGTCGCCGCGCAGGCCCAAGCGGATGGTTTCGAGGCTCACAATCTCATTGGGAGCAATGTTACCCAGGTTTACGTTGGCTCCCAACAGCTTGATGAACCACACTTGCTGCGCCTTCTGGGGGGCTTCCCAGATAATGCGCTCCGAAGGAATCTTGGTCAGGATTTCCTCTACCAGGCCCGAACGAACTTCGCCAGTGCTGCGGAAAAGGCCCACGTTGCCACCCTCGCGGGCCTCCCCGATTACTTTGATGGCCCCGGCTTCGAGCTCGGCTTGCATCTGGGAAATCCACTTGTAGGGCGGAATAATCTTTTCGGCGTCTTTAGAGCCGACTTCGCTCAGTACTTTCACCGATTTACTTAGTTCACGGATAAACTCGCACTTGCGGCCGTGGTCCAGGTCAATGCTACCATCTGATACCTCGGCATATTCGAGCCCGAAGCTATCGAGCAAACGGCGGTAATCGTCAAATTGATTGCGGATGATAAACGCCTCAAACAGAGTGCCTCCTAAGTACACCGGAATGCCCGCTTCCTTGTAGATTTCCAGCTTGCGCTTGAGGTTAGGCACTACGTAGGACGTGGCCCAGCCCAGCTTAACAATATCAGTGTAAGGAGCACCTACTTCCAGAAAGTCTTCGACCTCGCGCAAGCTTAGGCCCTTATCCATCATCATGGTAAAGCCTTGCTCACGAGGCTTTTGCGCGCGTTCGGGAAGCTGAGAGAGAGAATAATTCATTGCGTGGTAAAGCGTGGTAAAGTGGGCGCAGGCCCAGCAAAAAAGTAACTAAAAAGCCTGCCCACCGAGAGGCGAGCAGGCACAAAATTAGCTCAGAAAGCCACAGGCATTTCCTAGTAGCAGCGCAGGGGCCTAACTACTTGCGAAACTGCTCAATAAGCCGTTGCAGCGCCGGCTGCTTTTGCAGCTCAGGAAAATAGTCGAATAGCAGTGAGTGCTGCTCATAATTGAGCGTGAGGGCCGTTTCCAACTCTTGGTAGGCCTCGCGCAAGCGGCCTGCGGCTAGCAGGTACGCGCAAATCATGTAGTGAAAGTGCGCCTCGTGGGGGTGCAGCTCCACGGCGTGCTGGAGCAGGTCGACGGCCTCCTCATAGTGGCCTTGCTCGTACAGAATAGCGCTCCAGCTAACCCAGCCGGTGGCCTCTTCGGGGGCTACTTCAGTTGCCTTCTCGTATGCTTCCAACGCACTAACGATGTTGCCAACCTGGTTTTCGGCCGCGCCAAGGGCTGCCCAATATTCGCCGCTTTCACCGTAGAGCTCTACGGCTTTGCGAAAGAAATGCAACGCCTCGTAGGGCCGCTCCTGCTCCTGCAGCAGCACCCCCTGGCCAAACCAGGCCTCATCCATATCGGGATTTAGCTCAAGGGCCTTGCGGTAGTATTGGCGGGCCTGCTCCCAGGAGCGTAGCTTCTCGTAGCACTCGCCTATGTTGCAAAGGGCCTCGTCGGTGGGTTCGTTGGCAGGGTAGCTAAGCTCAAACTCCGTGATGGCCCGCTGGTATTCCTGCTGGCACACGAAAGTATCGGCTAGCCAATGATGCGCATCGTAAAAGTCTGATTCAATAACGATTGCGTAATCAAAGGCCGCTGCGGCCTGGTCGTATTTTTCGAGCCGGTAGTAGTATTGCCCCAGGTTGTACCAAGCCACCGCCGAATAGGGGTCGTCATCGGTAAAGCGCTGAAAAAACTCTTCGTGCTCGACCATGCGGTCGCTAACCTCCAGGCAATTAAGTAGTTCCTGCACCGTCGTTTCGTTGTCGGGGTGCAGGCGCAGGCTGTGCTTGTAGTGCCGGGCCGCGCTTTTATACTTGTGCCAGCTTTGATAAGCCAAGCCCAGGTTGAAGTGAATGTCTTCCCGGTCGGGGTGGCTATCCAGTGCCGTTTGGAAGAAGCGTACGGCCTCCTCAAAATCGCCGCGCTGGGTACAGATGATGCCGCGCGTTACGGCTACGTCGGCGTTGTCGGGGTCGAGGCTGGCTACGTTGGCAATCTGGCGCTCGGCCTCCGCATAGTCGCCGCGCATGGCGGCAATCTGCGCCCGGTCAATCAGGAGCTCGGTAGAGAAGGGATACTGGCTTAAGGCAGCCTCGCAGGCTTGCTGTGCTTTGTCAAAGGCGGCACTCGTTACGTAGTGGTCAATAATTATTTCAAACTCTTCTAAATCAAAGAATAGGGCCTCATCGTGGGCCAGCATCCGTTCGTAGCGGCGCACTGTGTCTTGGGCAGCCCGCGGGTCATCAAATGGTTCGTTCATGCGCATAATTGTCACGAAGTATGACGGGTAGTTCCTTTCGCTCAGCGTACTAATTTGGGGCCAAGGCAACAAGCCAACAATGACCGGCGGCAAGTTTACTAACCAAGCCAAGCCCCATGCTAGTAGAGAAAATCGGTACTAACCGCTACTCGCTAAGATACAACCGTGGGAGGAGTTGTCCGGTTCGTTTTAGTGGCCTGCGCCAGCCAGGCAATGGTTTCGGCGAGCGGGCGGAAAGGTAAGCCAGTAGTAAGTATAGCCTTGCTGGCATCGTAGAAGAGGGGTTGCTGGCCGGCGCGGGCCGTGTCGCGGGTGATAAGCGGCCGGGCTCCCGTGAGCAAGGCCCGGCCGTGCTCTAGGCGCCAGATGATTTCGGCGGCCCAGTTGGGTACGGCGGTGGTAGGCGGCCGGCGCCTAAAGGCAATGGCCATTTGAGTTAAAAAATCGCCTAGTGGGTAAATTCCCCCATTGAGGATATAGCGGGCTGAAGGCAGCATTGGCAAGTCGAGCGTGAGGTGCAGCAGGTGGCTCGCCACATCCCGCACATCTACGAAGTTGACTTGGCCGCGCGTGTAGAAGTAGTGCTCATCATAGGCATAGCGTAGCAGGCGGGTGCTGCTGCGCTGCCAATCGCCAGGCCCCAACACCACCGACGGGTTCACGATAACGGCCGATAGGCCCTCAGCCACCCCCCGCCACACCTCCAGCTCGGCCAGGTACTTACTGGTGGCGTAGGCCGGGTGGCTGGCTCCCAGGTCCCAGGTAGCCGTTTCGTCGAGGCGGCGCGGCGCAGTGCTGGCCTCTGGCAGCGAGTCGGCGGCTGGCTGCCCCAGCGCGGCTACCGACGAGAGGTAACCCAACCGAATGGCCGGGTGCCGCAGGCACGCATCCACAATGGCCGCCGTGCCCTCCACGTTCACTCGCAGCAGCTCGTCTTCATCCTGTGGAGCATACGAAACCAAGCCTGCGCAGTGCAGCACGTGGGTGGTGCCCGCGGTGAGCACGCTTTCCAGTAGCGTTACATCCAGCAAGTCGCCCTGCACCCAGTCAACGCCGGGCAATTTTGGTGGGGCGGTAGCGCCTCGGTAGAGGGCGCGTGCGACCAGCCCGCGGGCAGCTAGCTCTTGCAGCACAAAGGAGCCGATTAAGCCCGTGCCACCCGTTACGAAAATCATAGCGCCAAAAAATAATCCATGGAGCGGTAAAGCGCGCAGGCTCAGGCTTTATAGGGTATTGTTGAGCAGGGGCAGAGCCAGCAGCTTGCGGAAGTGGGCTGACTTTAACACCTTGGTAGCCAGCGCGGTAGTGTGGCGAAGATGGTGCGTGTCGGTGCCCACAAAGTCTACCAGCTGGGCATCAATCAGCTTCTCGGCCACGTGGCGCGCCGCCGGCGAGTAGTAGCCCGCCAGCGAGTTCAGGTTAAGCTGCAGGAGCACTCCCTGCTCATTGCGCAGCTTCTCAAGCTCCGCAAAACGACCGTAGAGGTAAATGTAGCGCTCGGGGTGAGCTAACACCGGGCGGTAGCCCGCCGCCTGCAAATCAAAAATTGTCCCGCTAAGATTCAGGGGTTCGTTGAGGTAGGACGTCTCAATAAGCAGGTATCGCTTTTCACCCCCAAACGCTAGTAGCTCAGTGCCATCGGCTAGCTTGCGGCCCAGCCATTCATCGAGGTAATACTCGGCGGCACATTCCAGCACTACATCGGCTAGGCCGGCTTCCGAGGCTGCCTGCCGCAACGCGGCGAGGGCCGCCCGAATGCCTTGGGGCGTGTTCTTATAGAAATCGCCCATAATGTGGGGCGTCATTATCAGCTTGCTGAATCCCAAGGTGCGCAGCTCGCGCAGTAAGTCAAGGCTGTGCGCCAGGGTTTCGGCCCCGTCATCCAGGCCTGGCAGCAAATGCGAATGCATATCCACTGCTAAGCCGGCGAATGATGATACAGCTGATTCCGGGTGGTCGGCCGCCAACTTACTCCCAAATAACTTCTGCCAAAAATCTGACATATAGTTACTTAACTAAATAAACCTTTGATGCGCTCGCTCAGCGTTGGCTTTTTCACAGGCTCTTCGTAATAACCCATGCCGTATGAGCCATACCCATAGCCATAGCCATAGCCGTAGCCGTAGCCATAGCCGTACGAGCCTTGCGCTTTGGCATCATTGAGGATGGTTGACATGCGCGTAAATTGGTTGTTACGCATCAGCCGATTCATATTTTTGAGGAACGTTTTGCGGGAGTAGTTAGCCCGCACAATATAAATCGGCACATCTGCCTTCCGCATAATGAGGATGCCATCGGTAACCAGGCCTACTGGCGGCGTATCAATCAAAATGACATCATACGTGCGGTACAACTCTTCCAGCATCTGGTCGAAGCGCGGATTCAGTATCAGCTCGGAAGGGTTGGGAGGGGTGGGTCCCGCCGAGATAAAGTCCAGCGACTCGATGCTCGTGTGCTGAATGCATTCGGTCACCGAATGCCGGTCAATAAGAATAGTACTGATGCCCCGCACGTTCTCGGCGTTGAAAGCGAGGTTTACTTTCGGCTTCCGCATATCCAGGTCAAGAATAACAACCCGCTGACCCGATAAGGCAATAATGCCACCCAAATTAACCGTAACAAAGGTTTTGCCCTCCCCCGAAATGGTGGAAGTAACCGAGATAAGCCGTTTTTTATTGGATGGACTGATAAAGTCCAGGTTGGTACGGATAGAGCGGATGGCTTCTGATACCGATGACTTTGGGTTTTTGTCCACGACCATCCGCGATACATTCAGCTTCTCTTTATCATAAGTTGGAATGACGCCGAGCACGGAAGCTTTGGCATTACGCTCCAACTCCCCAACGCTGGTAATGGTGTTATGCATCAGGTAGCGCGCCCCAATTAGGCCCAGGCTTAGCACTAAGCCACCCGCCAGTCCAATAGCATACACAAGAAACTTAACGGGCGAAATGGGCGCATCGGGCGCGTAGGCTGGAGAAAGAATCTGGAAGTCCGCCGTAGTGCCCGCATTCTTGATGTTGTACTCTACCTTCTTCTCCAGCAACATATTATAGGTGTTGCTATACAACTCCAGGGGGCGCTTTAATCTTTCCAGCTCGGTTTCTTTGCCAGGCAGCGATTGCAGCGTCTCGTTCAGCTTGCCTTGCTGGCCGTTGAGGAGCTCCAATTGATTACGCAATTGCTGCTGGGCCTGTCGCAGCTGTCGCTGCAAGGCAGTGCGCGCAAACTTTACCTGTGACCGCAATTGCGCCAGTGCTTCCGTCTTATCCGTGTAAGAGCGTGCTACCCGTCTTAAGTTTTGCTGTAAGTTGTGCAAGTCATTGAGCTGCTGGCTAATAACGGCATCATTGAGCATAGCCAAAGCCGGAATAGACTCTGCCAGTGTTGCGTTTTCGTTAGTCGTAAGCTGCTCCTGTGTGGAAAGGCGGCCTACTTCGTTGAGTAGCGTAAATCTTTGTTCCAGTTCCAGACGACTTTTCTGAATATCGACTAGTTTGTCACTAATGCCGCCTAATTGACTTTTTGCATCATAGGTGCCATTCTGCTCTACAAAAACTTTGAGGTTGTCCTCTGCCTTAGCTAGGTTCCTGCCGTTAACGCTCAGCTGCTGGTCTAAGTAAGCTAAGGCATTTGCAGTGGATTCCTGTTTGCGAGCGAGCTTAGAATCGCGGTAAACACTGTCTAGCGCGTTTACTATCTGGCTAGCTTTGATTCGGTTGTTATCCTGAAAAGAAATTTGAATCGTGTTAGCACCTAGATTCAAAACTTCAGCAGTTAGGTTCCGGTCGAGATAAGCATTGATAGTATTATCGTCTAGCAATGTAAAATGATAGGGCGTTTCGGAGAAATTGCTGCTATTAGAGTTGACAGTTGCTAGCGACAAGCGGAATGACATGCCTGGCAATTGGACTAATTGACCAAAGGCGTAAGTCCCGCCTAGTGGCTGTGAGCCAATGGTAACCGATAGGCGATAGCTTTTAGCGTCTAGGTATTCAATGTTGAACTTATGGTTATAGTAAGCCGGGTCGCTAACAGCATAAGTTACTTTAAATGGAGAGCTGCCAAATTGTTCTGTCTCCAGTACAGTTCCCTGCGTATAATAATTAACATCAAGGGGGACTACCTGCTTGAGTCGCTTGTAAGTAATGTTTGATTTAATTAGCTCTATTTCACCGGATAGCTGAGACGTTCGGCTGTCACCGCTACCCCCATTACCAGCTAGCGTCCCCAATCCAAAATCACTGGCATCGCTACGCTCATCTATTTTGAGTACGGATGAAGCCTTATAAATCGGCTTTGTGTAACGTAGATAGAGCCAGGAGCCCGTCAAGCCTAAGATGAGCAATAAAACTGCCCAAGGCAGGCTGCGACGCACTACTAAAACCAGCGTACTAATATCAAAGCTGCTTTCCGTATCAGCGTCCTCGTCTGGTGCTCCACTACTAGTTGGCAAAGAAGCGTCAGCACCAGTCGTTGTGCGCCTAATTAGCTCTTCCAATTCCGCGTTTTCGCTCAATGCCATGATATCAGTAAGTCAAACTTGTGGTAATCTTTTGTTATTTCTTATCACTCTATGTGTTTATCTTATTCTTATCAAGGTATAGAGTATACTTATCGTGCCTAATATGGTAGATGATAAGGCTAACACAGGACCAGCATCAACTAAAGCATCTAATAAAGGACGGCGTACAGGTTGGATATAAATGATATCGTTGGGCTCAACCTGTAAATTGCCCCGGCGCATTCCTTCCAGCGTATTCAAATTAATAAATTGCACTTGAGGATTTTTCAAATCGCCCCGAATAATGCGAATATTGTCAATGCGCCCGCCGTTGCGAGCAATGCCGCCACCACCGGCAACGCCATCGGGGCCGCCAGACAAGGCTAATACCTCCAGCAGGTTCATGTTATCATTGGCTAAGGCAATAACTTGGCCACCCGATGCCCCGAGCAGAATAACGCGGTTATTAGTTACGGCCGTTTTAATAAAAGGCTCCTTGTAATACTCGCTATAGCGTAGCTTAAGCACACTATCCGCCTGAATCAGGCTCAATCCCTGCACGGCCACGCGGTCTACTAGTGGCAGCCGGACGGTGCCGTCCGCTTGCACTACAAATTGCGTAGCGCCCGGTGAGGCACTCCCTCCCTGGCCCGAGCCGCGCTGCCCGGAACTACTAGCTGCGGGCGCTTGGCTCACCGCGCCGGCACCAGGGCTACCGAAGCGCAACTCCCCGTTGGGGTCGATGAGCTTTTCGCCTTTATTAGTGAACACCTGAACGTTTAACAGGTCGTTGGGGTGAATAGTATAGTTGCGGGCCGTGCGGTTGACCACCCGACGCAATTTAGCCGTGTCAACTACTCCATCAGCCCCTTTGGTAAGTTGAAACATGGTGCGCTGGTTGTAGTAGCGACTAGTAGCACACGAGGACAATAAGCATAGCACCGGCAAGGCTACTAACAAAAGCCGTTGAAGCGGGCGGGGCAAAAGCAGAGATGAAAGAGCCAAAAGAGAGCTTGTGCAAGAGGTTGAGGGCCGGCTGGGAAATGCTGGCCGCCAACCTCGAAGGGTAAAAAATGCCTCAAAAGTAACTCTTTTAAATTAGGCTTTCAAAAAGCCGGCCAATTGCCAGGTAGTAGCCCGCAGTATTTAACAGCCTCAAAATCGTATTTTTGTGAGCCCGGCCGGTTCGGCCTCGTTCTCTATCCCCTTACCCCCACCCGTTTTTTATTTATGGAAGCCACCGTAGCGACCGAAAACCAGGCAATGATTGCGCAGATGGTGCGTGACTTTGGCCTGCAGCATATTAAACCCAACATGATGCGTTGGGACGATACCCAGGAATTTCCCCGCGACTTGTTTCACCAGCTCGGCGAGCTCGGCTTGATGGGCGTACTAGTGCCCGCGCAGTATGGCGGCTCAGGTTTTGGCTACCAGGAGTACGTGACGGCGATTGCCGAACTATCCAAAATAGATGGCAGCATTGGCCTGAGCATGGCGGCCCATAACTCGCTCTGCACCGGCCACATCCTGCAGCACGCCTCGGAGGTGCAAAAGCACCACTACCTACCACGCCTGGCTTCGGGTGAGTGGCTGGGCGCCTGGGGCCTCACCGAGCCCAACACCGGCTCCGACGCGGGCAACATGCGTACCACGGCCGTGCTTGACGCCAGCGGCGACTACTACGTGCTCAACGGGGCCAAAAACTTTATCACCCACGGTAAAAGCGGCGACGTGGCCGTGGTTATTGCCCGCACCGGCGAAGTCGGCGACTCGCATGGCATGACGGCCTTCATCGTGGAGCGGGGCACGCCGGGCTTTGCTGGTGGGCGCAAGGAAGACAAGCTGGGGATGCGGGCCTCCGAAACCACCGAAATGATTTTTACCGACTGCAAAGTGCCGGTCGAAAACGTTATCGGCAAGGTCGGCGACGGCTTTGTGCAAAGCTTGAAAGTGCTCGATGGCGGCCGCATCAGCATTGCCGCCCTGAGCCTGGGCATTGCGCAGGGCGCCTACGAGGCCGCTTTGCAGTATAGCAAGGAGCGCCAGCAGTTCAACCAGCCCATCAGCAACTTCCAGGGCATCGCCTTTAAACTAGCCGACATGGCTACCGAAATTGAAGCGGCCAGCCTGCTCACCTACCGCGCCGCCGAAATGAAGGACCGGGGCGAAAACGTGAACCGCGAATCGGCCATGGCCAAGCTCTATGCTTCCGAAGTAGCCGTGCGCACGGCCAACGAGGGCGTGCAGATATTTGGGGGCTACGGCTACACCAAAGACTACCCAGCCGAGAAGTACTACCGCGATGCCAAGCTCTGCACCATTGGCGAAGGCACCAGCGAGATTCAAAAGCTGGTTATTGCCCGCACCTTGCTGAAGTAGGTTGCTCTCCTGCTGAAAATAAAAGCCGCTCCGCAAGTCAAAACTTATGGAGCGGCTTTTTGCTGCCCAATCGCTTGCGCAACCGTCAACTCTGGCCTGAGTGCCAGCCCATCACCTGACCCGAGGCCGTCGTGGGGCCCTCATAGCTGCGGCAGCCGGCGGCACTCAAGGCCAATAGGCCGTAAAGAAGCTGTGTGCGCTTCCCTAAATATAAGGCCAGTTGTGAGTAGAGAAAGGCGTAACTTTCACTACCTGACGACTGAGAAATGAAAAAGGGACGATTCAGCGAGGCCCAGATTGTGGCCATTCTCCAACAGCAAGCCAGCGGGCAGACGGTGGCCCAGATTGTGCGCGAGCACGGATTGAGCGAGGCCACATTTTATGCCTGGAAAAGCAAATAGGCCGGGGCCAGCGTAGCCGAGCTAACTCGGCTTAAGCACCTGGAAGAGGAGAATCACAAGCTTAAGCAGATGTTCGCCGACCTAAGGCTTGAGAATCAGGCTATCAAGGAGATACTGCGAAAAAAGTAAGCAGCCCTGCGGCGCGGCGCCAGGCAGCGCAGGGCTTAGTAGCGAAAGGCTGGAGCCAGCGCCGGGCGTGTGCCCTGGTGGGGCTTGCGCGTGGCAGCTATCACCCAGTGGCGCACGGGCGTAAGGACGAGCCCGTGCAGCAGGCCCTGCGGGCGTTAAGTGGGCGGCATCCGGGCTGGGGTTTCTGGAAGCTGCACCACCGCCTGCGCAAAAACGGTTTGGTAATCAACCATAAGCGCACCTTACGTATCTATCGGGCACTGGCGCTAAACCTGCCTCGGCGCCTGAAAAAGCGCGTGCTAGCCCGCGTGAAGCAGCCCTTAGCGGTGCCCAAGGCCGCCAACGTGTGCTGGTCGCTCGACTTTACGAGCGACGTGTTGACCGATGGCCGCCGGTTCCAAACCCTAAACGTGCTCGACGACTACAACTGCGAGCTGCTGGGCGTAGAGATTGACTTCTCCTTGCCTGCCAGTCGCGCCGTGCAGGTGCTGACGCGCTTAGTCGAGTGCTATGGCCGCCCCGCGCAGCTGCGCACCAACAACGGTCCTGAATTTATCAGCGCCAAATTGAGCGAGTGGTGTGATACCCATAGTATTTGCGGCAGGCCTGAGAAGCTGGTGTGCAGACGGAAGGGTAGCACAATTACCTTCTTGGTTCGTTGCTCGCAGACGCTAAGCAGTGAAAACTTAGCTGACTTGGCGGCTGCTTAGCGGAGATAGATTAGCACAAGCCGTCCCTGCTTCTAACAAAGAGAAGACGCCAGCAGCCCATTTCTTTTTTCTTTGCAATCAATTGATTATCTTTGCGGCCCGATTTACCTCGGCTTCCCGTTGCGAAAGCATTCTCACTCCCCGATATGATTATCGTTCAAATCAAAGACAACGAAACCGTTGACCGTGCGCTGAAGCGCTTCAAAAAGAAATTCGAGCGCACCGGCGTTTTGAAAGAATTGCGTCGCCGCACGTTCTTCCAAAAACCGAGCATTACCAAGCGTAAGCTCAAGCAAAAGGCTGTGTACAAGCTCGCTACCTACGGTACCGAGAACGAATAGTCTTTCAGCCCTCGTTTTCAGTGGCTTTGAAAAGCCCGCCCAACTGCTTCGTAGCAATTGGGCGGGCTTTTCGCGTTGGGGTTTGGTAAAAGCGGCGGTACTGCCTACTTTGCATGCCTGGTTGGTGGCTGGGGCATTACGGGGTTTTGATTATGGAGGAGTTTCTGGATTTTTTGCGCTACGAGAAGCGGTTGAGCCCGCATACGGTCACTTCCTATCAAACTGATTTAACGCAGTTTGCGGCGTATCTGCGGGCCGAGTACGAGCTGGAGGAAGCGGCGCAGGCGTCGCACCCGCTCATCCGGGGCTGGGTGGTGAGCCTGATGAGCCAAGACCTTGACCCGCGCACGGTGAACCGGAAGGTAGCTTGCCTACGCTCGTTCTACAAGTTTTTGCTGCGCGAGCGCCGCATCGGGGCCAACCCCATGCTGCGCATTAAGGCCCCCAAAATGGCCAAGAAGCTGCCCGAGTTTGTGCCCGAAGAAGCGCTGAACCGCATGCTGAACTCGTTTGAGTTTGAAGACAGCTTTGCCGGCGTGCGCGACCAATTGGTGCTCGAAACGCTGTACGGCACCGGCATTCGCCTCTCAGAACTGCTAGGTATCACAGACGATGACCTGGACCTGGGTGCACGCACCGTGCGCGTCACGGGCAAGGGCAATAAGCAGCGCATTGTGCCCTTGAATCCGTCGCTGCTGCTGGTGCTAGCCAAGTACCGCGAGCGCCGCACCAGCGAGTTTGGGCCGGTGCCGGCCAGTAGCCCGCTCCTGCGCACCGACAAGGGGGAGCCGCTGTACGAAAAGCTCGTGTACCGCACGGTGAAAAAGTACCTGAGCCAGGTCTCGACCTCGGCGGCGCACCAGCACCCGCACGCGCTGCGCCATGCGTTTGCTACGCACCTGCTGGGCAAAGGCGCTGACCTTAATTCTATCAAGGAATTGCTGGGCCACGCCAGCTTAGCGGCTACCCAGGTGTATACTCACTTGTCCGTAGACCGCCTGAAATCCGTATTCGAACAAGCCCATCCGCGGGCTTAGTTGAAGGAAGAAGTATGTATTACGGGTTGTGGGTTGGCTATTAACGCATTAGCTCTGCTACTGTTGGCGTTATCCAATTCAGTAACTTCTGTAATTCGTAGCTTTCACTTCGCAATTCCCAACCCCATTTCCCTTTGCCCATGAAAGTGCAAATGCAATCGGTACATTTCGATGCCGACAAAACCCTGCTCGATTTCATCCAGCAACGCCTCAATAAGCTCGAACATTTTTACGACCGCGTAACGGATGGTGAGGTGATTCTGCGACTCAACAACAAAGATGGCGTAGCTAACAAAACCGTGGAAATCAAGCTGATGGTGCCCGGCAGCACGCTCTTTAGCCAGGAAGATGCCCCCTCCTTTGAAGCCGCTACCGACGCTGCGGTAGAGGCTCTGAAGCGGCAGATTACTAAGTATAAAGAGAAGTCGCTGAGCCATTAAGCTAAATTTCAGCCAAAAAAAACCCGGCCGCTCTTGGAGCGGCCGGGTTTTTTTTGGTACATGACCAGCCTACAGCTTGAAAGCCGTCTTAATGCGGTCCACGTAATCAAGCTTTTCCCAGGTGAAGGTTTCGAAAGTTTTTTCCTCACCATCCTTCATTTTTACCGTTACGCTACCGGGCTGACGGCCCATGTGGCCGTAGGCTGCCGTAGAGCTGAAGATAGGGTTGCGCAAGCCCAGGCGCTCCACAATGGCGTAGGGACGCAGGTCGAACAGCTCGTTGACCTTATCGGCAATCTCGCCGTCGGTCAGGGGCTGCCCGGCGGCGTTGGTAGCCTTGGTAGTGCCCGAGGTGGTTACGTACAGGCCCACGGGCTTGGCCACGCCGATGGCGTAGGCTACCTGCACCAATACCTGCTCGGCTACCCCGGCGGCCACCAGGTTTTTGGCGATGTGGCGGGTAGCGTAGGCCGCCGAGCGGTCTACTTTGCTGGAATCTTTGCCCGAGAACGCGCCGCCGCCGTGGGCGCCCTTGCCGCCGTAGGTATCCACAATAATTTTGCGACCCGTGAGGCCCGAATCACCGTGCGGGCCGCCGATAACGAACTTGCCCGTGGGGTTGATGTGGTGCTTGACGTCGGCAGTGAAGAGCGCCTGCACCTCCGCGCTCAGCTTGGCCTTGACGCGCGGGATGAGGACGTCGATAATATCCTGCTTGATGCGGGCTAGCATCGTTTCTTCCGACGCATCGAAGTCGTCGTGCTGCGTGCTGATAACGATGGTGTCGATGGCCTCGGGGCGGTGGTCGTCGGAGTAGCGAATGGTTACCTGGCTTTTCGCGTCGGGGCGCAGGTAAGTCATCTCGCTGCCCTCCTTGCGGATGGCGGCCAATTCCTGCAACAAGCTGTGCGACAGGTCTAAGGCGAGTGGCATGTAGTTGGCCGTCTCGTTGGTGGCGTAGCCAAACATCATACCTTGGTCGCCGGCGCCTTGCTCTTCGGGGGCCTGGCGCACCACGCCTTGGTTGATATCGGGCGACTGCTCGTGCAGGGCCGATAAAATGCCGCAGCTTTCGGCCTCAAACTTATACTCGGCCTTGGTGTAGCCGATGCGCTGAATAACGCCGCGGGCCACGGACTGAACATCAACGTAGGCCGAGGATTTTACCTCGCCGGCAATGACCACCAAACCCGTAGTAACCAGGGTTTCACAAGCAACTTTAGCGGCAGGGTCCTGACGGAGAAAGTCGTCGAGAATAGCATCAGAAATCTGGTCGGCAACTTTATCGGGATGGCCTTCCGAAACCGATTCGGAAGTGAACAGATAGGGCATGGCAAGAGATTAACAAGCAAAAAAACGCCCGCCGGGCCAGTCGGAGGCGCGGGCGGGAGGGCAGCAAAACTACTCATTAAATCCTGAGCGGCCATACTTTGTCGGCACAAGCTACGCAACCGCAGGCAAGCTCACCTTCTCGCACACGAGCACCACCAGGCGCCCCCGCAAGTCGGTGGTGGCAAACAAATAAATGTCGCCGCCCTCCCGAATGCCCGTGCGTTGCCGGAAGGTGGCTACCGACTCGGGGAAGTTGCGGGTCGTGACGTGCGCCCGGCCCTCGGGGCCCAAATGGGCTTTCAGGGCGGGGCCATCGGCTTTCTCGGTAGTTAAAATGCGGAAAATGCGGCCCGGAAAATCAGCTCGCAATTCCTGATTGGTATATAAGTGGCTGTGCTGCTGCAATTTGAGTAATTCGAAGGCAGTGCCAATACTTTTAAAGGCTCCGGCTTTCAAGATAGCCGCGTTGGGTTCGTAGAGGTACTGCTGAGCCTCGGCGTAGCGGGGCACGGCGCGGGTCTCGCGGGCCCGGTTGAGGCGAAACTCCTGCTGGCTGCCGTCGCGGCGCAGGTTCACGGCCAGGCGCTCGGGGTCGATGGCCGGCTCGGCGCCCAGCTCATAGAGCACTTCTTTTACCTCATTATCGACCGCGATTACCCAGAGGCGACGCACGTGCTTAAGCTCCTGAATGGCCAACTCAATATCGAGCATGGGCGAGGTTTTGAGCAGGATGCGCGTCGCGTGGCGCAGCAGCAGCGGTAGCAGCTTGGGCACATCGGGCTCACAGTCGGCTAGCCGCACTATTTTGCCCCCGCGCTGGTCGCGCCGGGCGGGGTCCAGGAAAAGCCAGTCAAACGGCTGGTCGCTGGCCCGCAGGAAAGCTGCCGCATCGGCCGCGTGCGTAGTGATGTTGGTGATGCCCAGCTGACCCAGGTTGTACGCCACCACGGCCGCCAAGTGCGCGTCGCGCTCCACGTAGTCCACCTGCTCCACCACAGCGGCAAAGTGGGCCGCATCGGCCCCAAAGCCCCCCGTGAGGTCGGCCAGGCGCGTGGCGCCAGCTACCAGCGCGGCCTTGTAGGTAGCCGTCCGCTCCGAAGAAGCCTGCTCGACCGAGAGCGTGGGCGGAAAAATCAGCTCCTGATTGTCGGCCCAGGTGGGCAGCTTCACGCGGGCCTTTTGGCGGGCCTGAATTTGGCGCACCAGTTCGGGCACGGGCAGGTGGGGGTGGCGGCGGGCCTGCAGGGCCAAGTGAGCGGGGTCGTCGTGCAGGTGAGTGGCCACGTAGCGTCGGGCCGCCTCGGGTAAAGGGAACTCCATTGTGCAGCTACTAACGCAAAAAGCAGCCAGCTGGTGCAGCCGCCGCTAGGTGGGCTAGTTGTTAGTGTTCAGAATGAATGCGTTGCAGCGTACTAAAGCTGCCAGCGCAGGGCCAGCACCGGCCGGCCCGCTGCCGCTGCCAGGCCCACGCTGGCCGGCCGCAAGCGGGGCCATAGGGTGCCGTGCGCGCCCGGCAGGTCGGTATTATAGTTATCCACGGCCTGTTTGAAGTACTCGTTGGTGTGGCGGTTGATGAAAATGGTCGCCAACAAGCTGGCCACAGCCGCCCCCGCCGCTACTTGCTGCGTACCGTTGAAATACACCGCGTCGCCGTGGCTGAAAACCTGCGAAGCATACAAACCCAGCGAGCCAACCAGCAGTGCTTTGTCAGCTAAGTAAGTGGCTTTCTGACGCTTATATTTATCAAGCTCCTGCAGGGCCAGCGGGTGGCCCGCCAGGTAGGGGCGGAGCTTGCCGCCAAAAAAGCCGGCATTCTGGTAATCCTCACCCGCTTTGCCGGGCGGCAGAAAGTAGAAATTGTGCTGGTGGCCATACTGCCCCCGCGCCAAGTCTTCGGGAAGCAGCCGAATAGTAGTCGGCGACACCTGCTGGGCCAGCCCAGCGCGGGCTCCCAGGCACAGGCCAGTAGCCACGAAGGCCGTTGTGAACCAGTGCGTTGCACTACCAGAAAAAGAAGAAAGCAAGGCCATAGCCGGCAAAGGTAGCGCAGAAGCGCACGGGCTCAATGCCACAACAAAACTGTATCTTTGTGGTTGAAACGCCAGACCTTTCACTTACCAACCATTATGGTAGCCACTACGCCCACCACCTACGTTCCCTACAAAGTAAAAGACATGAGCCTTGCCGAATGGGGCCGCAAGGAAATCCGCCTCGCTGAGGCCGAAATGCCGGGCTTGATGTCGCTCCGCGAGGAATTTGGCGCTTCCCAGCCCTTTAAAGGGGCGCGCATTGCGGGCTGCCTGCACATGACCATCCAAACGGCTGTGCTCATCGAAACGCTCACCGCGCTCGGGGCTGACGTCACGTGGTCGTCGTGCAATATCTTCTCGACCCAGGACCATGCCGCCGCGGCCATTGCTGCCGCTGGCATTCCGGTATACGCCTGGAAAGGCATGAATGAAGAGGAGTTCGACTGGTGCATTGAGCAAACCATGTGGTTTGGCGAGGAGCGCCAGCCGCTGAACATGATTCTGGACGACGGCGGCGACCTCACCAACATGGTACTCAACCGCTTCCCTGAGCTAGCTGCCGGCATCAAAGGCGTGTCGGAAGAAACGACGACCGGCGTGCTGCGCCTCATCGAGCGCGTGAAAAACGGCTCACTGCCTTTCCCGGCCTTCAACGTGAACGACTCGGTAACGAAGTCGAAATTTGATAACAAGTACGGCTGCAAAGAGTCGGCCGTAGATGCCATTCGCCGGGCTACCGATGTGATGATGGCCGGCAAAATTGCCGTGGTAGCCGGCTACGGCGATGTAGGAAAAGGCACTGCCGCTTCGCTGAGCGGGGCCGGGGCCCGCGTTATCGTTACGGAAATCGACCCTATTTGCGCCCTTCAGGCGGCCATGGATGGCTACGCTGTAAAGAAGCTGACCAACGCCGTGAAAGAAGCCGATATCGTGGTGACGGCTACCGGCAACTGCGACATCCTCACCGAAGAGCATTTCCGCAGCCTCAAAGACAAAGCCATCGTTTGCAACATCGGCCACTTCGATGATGAGATTGATATGGCGTGGCTCAATAAAAACTACGGCCACACCAAGGACACAGTAAAGCCACAGGTTGACATCTATACCATTGAGGACAAAGAAGTTATCATTCTGGCCGAAGGCCGCTTGGTAAACCTGGGCTGCGCCACTGGCCACCCCTCGTTCGTGATGTCAAACTCCTTCACCAACCAGACGCTGGCCCAGTTGGAGTTGTGGCAGCACGCCGACCAGTACGAAAACCAAGTGTACACCCTGCCCAAGCACTTGGACGAAAAAGTGGCCCGCCTGCACCTCGCCAAAATCGGCGTGGAGCTGGATGAGTTGACTACCAAGCAAGCCGACTACATCAAGGTGCCGGTCGAAGGTCCGTTTAAATCCGACCTGTACCGCTACTAGGACGTTGCTCCTTAGCTAACTAAAAACCCCGCCTGGCACATTGCCGGGCGGGGTTTTTAGTTGCCTGAATAGGACGAAAGCGAGCAAATAAGCGATAAGTCTAGCTCAGAAATTTCGTCCCCGTCAGCTCCTCACTCATAACCCAAAGGCGCTGGCTGTTGGCCAGCGTGTTGAAGCTGCTTTTGACCGGCTCAGGCTTCTTCTTGCTGTAGAACCCGCCACTGACTGCGGCCACGCTGGGGTCGGCGGCCAGGAAAATGCTGGTTTCGGCTCCTTTTTCGGGCGATAGCATAAAGGGCCGGCCCAGCGCCAGCACTGCCGAGAGCCAGCCGCCCGACTGCTGGCCGTAACCGGTAGCCACCGCGCCGGGGTGCAGCGCATTAGTGGTCACATTGCTGATGCCGTGGGCGCGCAGCCGACGCGCCAACTCCTGCGTGAACATGATGTTCCAGAGCTTCGTGGTGCCGTACTCCCACATGGGGCTATAGCTGCGTTCGGACTGAATATCGTCTAGCGTGGGCTTGGAGAATTTGTAGGCCATAGAGGCCACGTTCACAATGCGGGCGGCGGGGCTCTTCTGCAGCAAGTCGAGCAGCAGGCTGGTGAGCAAAAAAGGCCCGAGGTGATTGGTAGCTAAGGTCATCTCGTAGCCATCAGGCGAGGTTTCGCGCTCAGCCCCGAACATGAGACCCGCGTTATTTACTAGCACATCGAGGCGCGGGTATTTGTCATGCAGCTGGGCTGCCACGTCGCGCACCTCTTGCAGCACCGACAAGTCGGCTATTACAATGTCTACCAATGGGTTGTTGGTGTCGGCAATGATAGCGCGTTGGGTGCGCTCGGCCTTTTGGCGGTTGCGGGCCAGCATAATGACGTGGGCACCCTGGCGGGCCAGCTCGCGGGCGGTTACTTCGCCAATGCCGGAAGTAGCCCCCGTAACGAGGATGATTTTATCTGGGAGAGAGGTCATTTTCAAGAAAATAATAAGAAACCAGCTGCTATTACGTAAAATGACGGCTGGGCTACCGAGATATTTTGCGCTTAACCCAGGCTAAACCAGTGGAGTTGTGGGTAAAAACCCCGGATATTTGCCTTAATGCCCGCCCTGCTCTCCGTCGTCATCATCACCTTCAATGAAGAAGCCAACATTGCCCGCTGCCTCCAGGGGCTGGGCAACATAGCCGATGAGGTGCTGGTAGTCGATTCGTTCTCCACCGACCGCACCATGGCCATTTGCCAGGCCCACGGGGTGCGGGTGGTGCAGCACCCCTTTGTAGGCTACGTAGAGCAAAAGAATTTTGCCACTGACCAGGCGCGCTTCGACTACGTGCTCCAACTCGACGCCGACGAGGTGCTCACCGATGAGTTGCGCCAGAACATTCTGGCCGTGAAAAAGAACTGGCAGCACGCTGCCTACTCGCTGGCGCGCCTCACCAACTACTGCGGCACCTGGGTGCGCCACGGCGGCTGGTACCCCGACCGCAAGCTGCGGCTCTACGACCGGCGGCTGGGTCGCTGGCAGGGCCTGCTGCTGCACGAGTACTACGAAGTGCAGCCCGGCCAAACCACCGGCGCGCTGGCCGGAGATGCGCTGCACTACTCCTACGCTTCTGTGGCGCAGCACGTTAGTCAGTTGAACCGATTCACCAGTATCACAGCTCAAGAGCTGGCATTGAAAGGCAAAACACGCGTCACGCTGTTCCAACTCATCCTGAAGCCACTCTGGAAGTTCCTGTACGGCTACGTGTTTCGGCTGGGCTTTTTGGATGGCTTTGCCGGGCTCAGCATTGCCGCCATCTCCGCTACGGGCGTGTTCCTGAAATTTGCCAAGCTGCGAACCGGCACCCAAAACGCGTCGGCATGAATTCGGCCATGCCCCCAACCTTCCTGGTTTCGCGCACCGATGCCATCGGCGACGTGGTGCTGACGCTGCCGGTGTGCGGGTGGCTCAAGCAGCACCAGCCGGGTTGCCGGGTAGTGCTCATCGGGCGCGCCTACACAGCCGCCGTGGCCGCCGCCTGCCCGTGGGTTGATGAGTTTCTGGACGCTGATGCTTTGTGTCAATTATCTGTTAATGAACAGGTTGTAAAAATAAAGTCTTTCAATGCCGCCGCCATTATCCACGTTTTTCCTAATAAGCGCCTTGCGCAGCTAGCTCGCAAAGCGGCCGTTCCCGTTCGCATTGGCACCCGCAACCGGCTTTTTCACTGGCTCACCTGCAACCGGTTGGTGGCCCTTAGCCGGCGGCATTCGCCCTTGCACGAGGCGCAGCTCAACCTGCAGCTGCTGGCCCCGCTGGGCTACTCCGCAGCCCTTAGCCTTGCGGCAGTGGCCGCCTTGGTGCAGTTGGCCCCCGTGGTGCAGCCGTCCCCGCGGTTTCAGCAGCTGCTGGCTGCCCGGCTGCCCGGCCAGCTCAACGTTATTCTGCATCCGCGCAGCCGGGGCAGCGCCCGCGAGTGGGGCCTGCCGCATTTTGGGCAGCTGGCGCGGCGGCTGCACGCGGCCGGGCACCGGGTGTTCGTCAGTGGCACGGCTGCCGAAGGGGAGGAGCTGGCAGATTGGCTGCGCGAAAACGCGCTATTCATTACGGCCGACCTCACTGGGCAACTAGCTCTCCCTGAGTTTATTGCCTTTATTGCTGTCGCCGATGGGCTGGTAGCCGGCAGTACCGGGCCGCTGCACCTGGCCGCCGCCCTGGGCCGCCACGCGCTGGGGCTCTACCCGCCCATTCGGCCCATGCACCCCGGCCGCTGGGCCCCGCTGGGCCCGCACGCCGACTACCTGGTTTTCGACCGACCCAGCTGCCAGGATTGCCGCGCCCAGCCGGCCGCCTGCACCTGCATCAAAGCAATTGCGGCGGCTACCGTGGCGGCGCGGGTGAGTGCTTGGCAGCCCTTGGTGGCAACCTAGCCACTGCTTGCTGCCGTACGTAGCGTTCAGAAAGTATTCATTAGGTTGCCAAACATTCTGCTAGGCGCTGCTATTCACTAGCTGGCTAGCTAAATCGTTGCCGCCCGGTCTTACTTTTGCCCAGTTATTGATTTTACTACCTGCCCTATCTACCCCATTATGAGTGACTCTCCCGAACGGGTGAAGCTGAGCAAAGAGGAAAAAGACCGGCGCTTTCAGGCCGAGCTTATGCCTGTGCTCGACCCGCTCTACAACTTCGCCTATCGGCTCACGCTCGATGAAGACGACGCCAACGACCTGGTTCAGGAAACCTACCTCAAAGCGTACCGCTTTTTTGAGTACTTCGAGCCCGGTACTAATGCCAAAGCCTGGCTTTTCCGCATCCTGAAGAACTCGTTCATCAACGATTTTCGGAAGAAAAGCAAGCAGCCCGCCAAGGTTGATTACAGCGAAGTTGAAGGATATTATAATCCCGATGAAGTAGAAGGCGACGCCGATACCGGCGCTTCGTCGTCCGATATGCGCCAGCAGGCAACGCGCGACCTCATCGGCGACGAAGTAGCCAGCGCGCTCAATTCGTTACCCGTTGATTTTCGGACAGTTATCATCCTCTGTGACCTCGAAGGATTCACCTATGAGGAAATGGCTAAAGTGCTTGATATTCCCATTGGCACGGTGCGCTCCCGCCTCCACCGGGCCCGCAACTTCTTGAAGGATAAGCTGGAAAAATACGCTTCTTCGATGGGCTACGGGAACGATGATATCCAAGCTGCCGTTGATGCCGCCGAACCCGAAGACGACAACAGTTAATTTTTTCTTCATCATTTAACCCCAGGCTAAGAACCTGTTCCGCTCGCTCATGGAAGCTACTATTACTACAACCAATCTGTCGGCCCCCCTTGCCTCGCCCTTGGCTAGCGCCCCCGACTGCGACCGCGTGAACATTGTACTTGACCAGCTTCTCGAAGGACGGGTCCTGACGGAAGAGGATGAGGATTACCTCGTCCACCACGGCGACGATTGCTCGCCCTGCTTCGATGATATCAAGAAGCAGCAGTTTTTTATCGGCTTTCTTAAGCAGAAAGTTAGCCACCGGGCTGCCCCTTCGACCCTGCCGCACGCCATCATGGCGCGTTTGCACGCCGAAATGGCCTAGCTTTGCGGCCCTATGCAGGGCAAAATCATTGTATTCTCCGCCCCTTCGGGAGCAGGCAAAACGACTATCGTGCACCGGCTCATGGGGTTACTCCCCGAGCTGAGCTTCTCCATCTCGGCGTGTACCCGCGACCGGCGGGGCCGCGCCGAGGTCAATGGTAAAGACTACCACTTTATCTCGGTAGCCGATTTCCAGGATAAGATTCGGCACAACGAATTTGTGGAGTGGGAAGAAGTTTATGAGGGTGCCTTTTACGGCACCCTCAAATCGGAAATCGAGCGCATCTGGGCCACTGGCAAGCACGCCATTCTCGACGTGGACGTCAAGGGTGGCCTCAGTATCAAGGAGTTTTACAAGGAGCGGGCCTTGGCGATTTTCGTGCGCCCGCCGTCCATCGAGGCCCTGGCCCAACGCCTAACGGCCCGCGCCACGGATTCCACGTCCAGTATTTCTTCGCGGGTGTACAAAGCCACATTTGAGCTAGCCTTCGAGGATAAATTCGACGTTACCGTCGTTAACGATGACCTGGAGGAAGCCGTGGCTCACGCTGAAAAGCTAGTGCGCGACTTCATCACCGCCGACACCGCGCCCGACGCTGTATGACGCCCACTGGCTCAGCCATACCCCACCGCGTCGGACTGCTTTTCGGCTCTTTCAACCCGGTGCATACCGGCCATCTTATTCTGGCTGAGTACTTTGCTACCCAAACTGATTTAGCGGAGGTATGGCTGGTGGTGTCGCCCCAGAGCCCATTCAAAGTAGGCGATGCGTTATTGCCAGAGGCGCAGCGCCTGCGGCTGGTCGGGCTAGCCATTGCCGACAATCCCCGCCTCCGCGCCGAAGGCATCGAGCTTAGCCTGCCGCGCCCCAGCTATACCATCGCCACCCTCGACGCCCTGCGCCAGCGCCACCCCAGCACTGAGTTCGTGCTGCTGATGGGAGCCGATAACCTGCCGGGCTTGCCCCGTTGGCAGGAAGCAACCCGCCTGCTGGCCGAAGTGGATATCTACGTTTACCCGCGCCCCGGCACCCCAATAGCCAACTTGGCGCTCTTCCCGCGGGTGCAGGTAATGCAGGCCCCGATGCTGGATATTTCGGCCACCTACATTCGCGAAAACCTACGCCTAGGGCAGTCTATCCGCTACCTGGTGCCCGCCGCTGTGGAGGCCGAACTACTGAAGTAACCCTGCTTACAAGCAATAAAAAAACCCGGCGCTTGCGTCGGGTTTTTTTATTGCTTGTAAGCAGTTGCTGGCCTCAGATGGTCATAATCTCCGACTCCTTCTTACTGAACAGCCTATCCACTTCCACAATGTGGGCGTCGGTATACTTCTGCACCTTGGCTTCGGCATCCTTCACGGCATCTTCGGGAGCACCGTCTTTCTGCAGCTTGCGCAGGGCCTCGTTCACATCCTTGCGGATGGCGCGTACGCGCACTTTGCCGCTTTCCACTTCGTTTTTGGCTTGCTTCACCAGGTCGCGGCGGCGCTCCTCCGTCATGGGCGGAATGTTGAGGCGCACGCCATCGGCATCGGCAATAGGGTTCAGGCCTAAATCACTGTTTTTGATTGCTTTAGCTACTTCGCTCACCATGTTCTTCTCCCAGGGCTTAATGAGCAGCGAGCGCGGGTCGGGCGCCGAGATATTAGCAATCTGCGCAATGGGGGTGGGCGTACCGTAGTAGTCGATGCGCAAGCCATCAAGCATCGCCGGCGAGGCCTTGCCAGCCCGAATGCGGCCCATCTCGATGCCTACGTGGGCCACTGCTTTGCCCATCGATTCCTCAGCATCGCTGAGGTAAAATTGAATTTCCTCGTCCATCAGGTTAGAAAAGTTGAATCTTAAAGGTTGACTGTGGGGTGGGGTTGAGCGGAGCCCGGTAGGCAGCTTCCTTACGCAACACGCCAAATCTTTTAGGCTTGCTCCGGCTGCAGGCCCGCCAGCGGCTGCAGGCCACTCAGCTTCGGCGAGCCATTGGCGGGGCTGCCCGCACCGCCACTCATGGTAACTAGGGTGCCCAGACTTTCGCCGGCGATGAGGCGCTCCAAGTTGCCGGGCGTGTTCATATCAAACACAATGATGGGCAGGTTATTCTCCTTGCAAAGCGTGAAGGCCGTCATGTCCATCACGTTCAGGTTTTTCTCCATTACCTCATCAAACGAAATGCGCGGGAAGCGCACGGCGGTGGGGTCCTTCTCGGGGTCGGCCGAGTAAATGCCATCCACGCGGGTGCCCTTCAGCACTACGTCGGCCTCAATCTCGATGGCGCGAAGCGAGGCCGCTGAGTCGGTAGTGAAATACGGCGAGCCAATACCCGCTCCAAAAATAACTACCCGCCCCTTTTCGAGGTGGCGCATGGCCCGGCGCCGGATATACGGCTCGCACACCCGCTGAATGGTAAGGCCCGAAAGCAGCCGCGTGGGCACGTCCAGCTTTTCGAGGGCGCTTTGCAAGGCCATCGAGTTGATGACCGTCGCCAGCATCCCCATGTAGTCGCCCTGCACACGGTCGAGGCCAAACTGCTCGGCCTGCACCCCCCGGTAAATGTTGCCGCCGCCAATCACCACGGCTACTTCTACCCCGGTAACGGCCACGGCCTTTATTTCGGTGGCGTACTGCATCAGCCGCTCGGGGTCGATGCCATACTGCTGCTGGCCCATCAGCGCTTCGCCGCTGAGCTTGAGAAGGATTCGCTTGTAAGTCAAAATGGTAAAAGCTAAAAGGCGGGTGGGAGGGAAGGCAACTAGGCAAACTGCACCAGCACCTGCCCCTTGGTAACGTTGGCGCGCAAGGCCACTTTGATACTCTCAATAATGCCGTCGGCGGGGGCTTTCAAAATATTTTCCATCTTCATGGCTTCCAGCACCAGTAGCGAGTCGCCCTTCTGCACAGCCTGGCCCGGTTGCACCCGAATGTCAACGATGAGGCCCGGCATGGGGGCCTTCAACTCGTTAACTTTCTTAACTGTAGCGTCGCTCAAGCCCAGTTTGTCGAGCAACTGGTCGAACCGGTCTTTGGCCTGAAGCTCCATGCGCTGGCCGTTGATTTTCAAGGCGAAGGCCTTCTTGACGTAGTCGGCTTCTAGCAGTTCGGCACTATATGACTTGCCCTGATGCAGCACATGGTAGCGGCCCTCGCCCAGGGGTACTATATCCCACCCAAAAGGCTGGCCATTGAGCGTGATGGAGTCGGCGGCCCGGAAGTCCACCTCCCAGCTATTCGCCGGGCCAGTGCTGATAGTAAGCATAGAGAAGCCGGCCCTGCTGGCCGAAACGGGGTTAAAGGTAAGCCGAATCTGAATTTCATGCGGAACTTGCTGGCCTTATTATGAGTCTGCCTCTCGCATGAAATATTTGTTTTCTGGTAACTTTATCCTGGTCTTTTTGGCTGGGTTTGTGGCATTCGGGCAGTCGGGCGGCGGGCGCTCGAAAGACGCCCGCAAAAAAACTGCGGAGGTAACAGCCACTGCCCCAGCTGCTTCGAGCGGTATTACGGTGCCCTCGTGGCTGCCGCCCGCTACCCCTTACCAGCCCAGCGCCACCCAGCTCACCGATGTTACCGATACCAAGCTTGAGGTGCGCTTCGACTACGCGCACCAGTACTTGCTAGGCACGGCAGTGCTCACACTTCATTCGCACTTTTACCCGCAAGCGGTAGCTGTGCTCGATGCCAAAGGCTTCATTATCAAGTCGGTGCAGCTGGTAGAGGCAAAGGCCAATAAGCCGCTCACTTACAAGTACGACAACCGCCAGCTGGCCGTCAACCTAACTCATGCCTATGGCCGCGAACAGCCTTACCAGCTGCGCATTACCTACGTAGCCCGGCCCAACGAACTACCCGCCGGCGGTAGCGAAGCTATCACCGCCGCTAAAGGCTTGTACTTTATCAACCCCGTGGGCAAGGAACCCGGCAAGCCCCGCCAAATCTGGACTCAGGGCGAGACGCAAAGCAATTCCTGCTGGTTTCCGACCGTCGACCAGCCCAACCAGCGCATGACCCAGGAAATCAGCTTAACCGTGGAGGACCAGTTCAAAACGCTCTCCAACGGCCTGCTGATTACTTCCAAAAAGAACCCCGACGGCTCCCGCACCGACGTGTGGCGCCAAAGCCTGCCCGCCGCGCCCTACCTCACCATGCTGGCCGTGGGCGACTTCGCCGTAGTATCGGATACCTGGCATGGCAAGGCCGTCGATTATTACGTCGAGCCCAAGTATAAAAATACCGCCAAAGCCGTTTTCGGGCACACCCCCGAAATGCTGGAATTCTACTCCAAAAAGTTGGGCGTAGAGTTTCCCTGGGAAAAGTATTCCCAGATTGCCGTGCGCGACTACGTGAGCGGCGCCATGGAAAACACGACCGCCACCGTGCACGGGGCCGCCATCCAGGCCACCCGCCGCGAGTTGCTCGATAACACCTACGAAACCTCCGAGTCTATCATTGCCCACGAGTTGTTTCATCATTGGTTTGGCGATTACGTCACCTGCGAGTCCTGGAGCAATCTGCCTCTTAATGAGAGCTTTGCCGATTATTCGCAATTTTTGTGGGCCGAGTATAAGTATGGAGCCGACGCCGCGGCTCTGGTGCAACAGCAGGGCCTGACGTACTACCTGGAAGAGGCGGAGTCCAAGCGTGAGCCCCTCATTCGCTACCACTATGCCAACCGGGAAGACATGTTCGACCGCCACTCCTATCAGAAGGGCGGCCGGGTGCTCCACATGCTGCGTAAGTACGTCGGCGATGAGGCATTCTTCACGGCCCTTAATCGCTACCTGACCAAAAACAAATACACGGCCGTCGAAATCAGCGACTTACGCACGGCATTTGAGGAAACGACCGGCGAAGACTTGCAGTGGTTTTTTGACCAGTGGTTTCTGCAGCGCGGCCACCCCGAGCTGAAAGTTTCGCATACCTATAGCAACGGCCAAGTGCTGCTGCACGTGCAGCAAACGCAAGACACACTGTTCCAGCCCGTGTTTCGCCTGCCCGTCACCGTTACCGTGTGGCAGAAGGAGAAACCCACCAACCACCAAATCACCATCACCAAAGCCGACCAGACGTTCTCCTTCCTCGCCGCCGACAAACCCACCATGGTCAAGTTTGACAGTGAAAGCCAGCTGCTGGCCCAGCTCGACGAAGAGCGGACGATGGAGGAAATAATCTTTCAGTTCTACCACGCTCAGAACTACTTGCAGAAATACGAAGCACTGGACCTGCTCCAAAACAAAACGACCGACTTCGGCGTGAGTGGCCTCCTGCGCAATGCCCTGTCCGATAATTTCTTCGCCGTGCGCCGCACGGCGCTCGACCACCTGCGGGGTTACCGCGGTCCCAACATCAACGCTGTGCGCACTGAGGTGCAGCACATGGCTACCACCGACCCGAGCAGCGTGGTACGTGCCCAGGCGCTGGTCACGCTAGCCGCCTTCCCCAACGAGAACTACGTCACCACCTTCCAGGCTGCCCTGCGCGACAGCTCCTACGTAGTCGAAGCTGCTGCCATCGACGCGCTGGCCAAGCTGCCGACCGCCAACTCGCGAACGCAGGTAGCCGCCTTAGAAGACACCCCGAACTCCAGCTTGCTCGTTGCCATCGCCAACTACTACGCCCAGCGTGGTGCCATCGACCAATACGCGTGGTTTCTGCGCCGCCTGCCCGACCTCACTGATACCGACCTCTACACGTACCTCCAGGCTTTCGGGGCGTTCATGGTGCAGGTGCCCGTCATCGAGCGCGACAAAGGCGTGCAAACCCTCGAAAAACTAGCCCGCACTCATGCTCAGTATATCGTGCGCCTAGGGGCCTATCGCGGCCTACTCGCGCTCGTGCCCAGCCAACCTGACCTCAAAAGTGTGTTATTGGATATTAAAAACAAGGAAACTGATGAGCGGCTCAAAGCTTATTATAACTTAATGTAAGCCAGGTAAAAAGCTGGGCTTAGGCCACACTTTTGCGGTTTATAACGAAACGATTTTCAAGAAAAGAAGCTGAGTTGACGTAACTTTTTCTGCAACAACCCTTGCATTGTCCCCAAAAACCTGTACTTTTGCGTCTCAATTCGGGTAAACGGCCAGGGTTGACAAACAAATGGGGGTATCGCATAGCGGCAATTGCGGGTGACTGTAACTCACCTCCTTCGGGTTCATAGGTTCGAGTCCTGTTACCCCCACATTTTAGAAGTTTAGACCAACTGCGGGAGTAGCTCAGCTGGTAGAGCGGCAGCCTTCCAAGCTGCAGGTCGCGGGTTCGAACCTCGTCTCCCGCTCACGGCCCCGAACTTTGAGAATACCTTTTAAGCCGTTTTAGCTCAGTGGTAGAGCACTTCCTTGGTAAGGAAGAGGTCATGGGTTCAAATCCCATAAATGGCTCAGCATTTTTACGGAACTACCTGCCTTTGGGCTAGGTTAGGGCCGGGTCAGCAAGAGAAGCGATACGCAGCACACAAGCCTGAATTGGCCCTGGCTGGGTTTCGCTTTCTTGCCATATAAGGCCACTTGCTTTCAACTTTTACTTCCCCTCTTTTTCTACCTCTTTACAATGGCTAAAGAAAATTTCGACCGGTCGAAGCCGCACGTAAACATCGGCACCATCGGTCACGTTGACCACGGCAAGACGACCCTGACCGCCGCCATCACGATGGTATTGGCAAACCAGGGCCTGGCTGAAAAGCGCGACTTCTCCTCGATTGACAACGCCCCCGAGGAAAAAGAGCGTGGTATCACCATCAACACCGCCCACGTAGAGTACTCGACGGTTAACCGTCACTACGCACACGTTGACTGCCCCGGCCACGCCGACTATGTGAAGAACATGGTAACCGGTGCCGCCCAAATGGACGGTGCTATCCTCGTGGTAGCTGCTACCGACGGCCCAATGCCCCAGACCCGCGAGCACATCCTGCTTGCCCGTCAGGTAGGCGTTCCTCAGCTGGTAGTGTTCATGAACAAAGTGGACATGGTGGATGACCCCGAGCTGCTTGAGCTGGTGGAAATGGAAATCCGTGAACTCCTCTCGTTCTACAACTTCGATGGCGACAACATTCCGGTTATTCAAGGCTCGGCTCTGGGCGGCCTGAACGGCGATGCCAACTGGGTTCCCAAAATCAACGAGCTGATGGCTGCCGTTGATTCGTTCATTCCGATTCCTGCTCGTCTGACCGACCTGCCCTTCCTGATGCCGGTAGAGGACGTGTTCTCGATTACGGGCCGTGGCACGGTTGCCACTGGTCGTATCGAGCGCGGTATCATCAACTCGGGTGAGCAAGTTGACATCCTCGGCATGGGTGCCGAAGGCTTGAAGTCGACGGTAACGGGCGTGGAAATGTTCCGCAAAATCCTGGACCGTGGCGAAGCTGGTGACAACGTAGGTCTGCTGCTCCGTGGTATTGAGAAAGAAGCCATCCGTCGCGGTATGGTTATCTGCAAGCCCGGCTCGGTTAAGCCCCACCAGAAGTTCAAGGCTGAGGTGTACGTGCTCTCGAAAGAAGAAGGCGGCCGCCACACTCCTTTCTTCAACAACTACCGTCCGCAGTTCTACCTGC